>NZ_CP171843.1:2738668-3077336 GCF_048020265.1 Limnohabitans sp. YIMB22184 | reverse complement strand
GTTGTATTTATTTTTTGTGGACAGTTGAGAGAAAAAACGGCAGGGAAATCAGGCTTATCAAGAGCTTATCCACATGCCGAATCGCGTACGCCACGGCATCATAAACCACATCGGCGCTGGATGACCTCCGTGAACACCCGATGCATTGAAAACCGCTTCATTTGCCGACCGCCCGAAAGTTTGCGATAATCTTGGGTTTCGCCCAACGCTGATTCATGGCATTGGGCACAAAGGAAGAGTTATGAAACGCACCTACCAACCATCCAAGACACGTCGCGCCCGTACACACGGCTTTCTGGTTCGCATGAAGACCCGTGGTGGCCGCGCCGTGATCAATGCACGTCGCGCCAAAGGCCGCAAGCGCCTGGCTGTCTAATGCCTCTTCAACCGTCTGGCTGTGGCCTGACGCCACTGCAGGCGGTTGACTCCAGGGTTTGGCCATCGTGCAGCGTTTGAAAACACGCCCGCAATTTCAGGCCGCCCTGGCGGGAGGAACCGTCTCGCGCACAGCGCATTTTGCGTTGCACCGTCTGACCTTGACCCGCCCCACGGACACCCCCTTGGCACCAGCCGATCAGGTCGGGCCTGCACCTTCACAGGAGCAGGCCCTTTTTGGCTTGTTCGACGTTTGGCTGGGCGCCATGGTGCCCAAGCGCTGGGCGCGGCGGGCTGTGACACGCAATGCCATCAAGCGGCAAATCTACAACGTGAGTGAGCGCTTTGGCGATCGCTTGCCTGTAGCAGCCCATGTGGTTCGCCTGCGATCCACATTTGACCGCAAGCAATTCATCAGCGCCACCTCGGAGCACTTGAAGCTGGCAGTTCGCCAAGAGCTTGAGCAATTGTTCGAGCGTGCGACACGCCTGCCAACGCAGGAGACGCAAGCATGATCATCCAGCGCTTGTTGATGGGTGTGGTGCGCGGCTACCGCTTGCTGCTGAGCCCTTGGCTCGGATCGTCTTGCCGTTTTGAGCCCACTTGCTCGGCCTATGCTTTGCAAGCCCTGGCGCAGCATGGCGCAGCGATGGGCAGCTACCTGACCGTTCACCGCTTGATGCGTTGCGGCCCCTGGTGCCAGGGTGGCCACGACCCCGTTCCCCCACAAGCCCCGCGCTTGTTCTCTGATTTGTTTTCTCCTACTTCGTCAAAGAAGACCCCATGAACGATATCCGTCGCACCATCCTTTGGGTGATTTTTGGTTTTTCCATGGTTCTGCTGTGGGACCAATGGCAGCTTTACAACGGCAACAAGGCCACTTTCTTCCCCAAGCCGGAAGTTGCAGCCCAAGCGACTGCAGCGGCACCTGCAGCCAACGGCGTGCCTTCTGCCTCGGCCGCAGCGCCAGCTGCTACCCCCGGACAAGTGCCCACTTCTGCAACCGCCGCTTCTGCCGCGCCGCGCGAAAAAATCGAAGTGGCTACCGACGTGCTCAAGCTCAGCTTTGACACCGAAGGCGGCTCGCTGGTGCGCACCGAGTTCACCCGTCACGCCGACTTTGTGGACGCCAGCAAGCCCTTTGTCTTGCTCGACCAAAGCAGCAGCCGTGTTTATGTGGCGCAAACCGGCCTGATCGGCGGTGATTTCCCGACGCACAAGGCTGCCATGAAGTTCAGCGGTGAACGCAGCCTGAAAGACGGCCAGAACGAGCTGACCTTGCGCTTCGAATCCGATGCACAAAACGGCGTGAAACTGGTCAAGACTTACACCTTGCAGCGTGGCAGCTATGTCATCGGCGTCAAGCACGAAGTGGTCAACACAGGCACCACCAACGTGTCACCCCAGCTGTACCTGCAACTGGTGCGTGACGGCAACAAGCCCGCAGGCGAATCGTCGTTCTATTCCACCTTCACAGGCCCCGCGATTTACACCGAGGCCAAGAAATACCAAAAGGTCGAGTTCAGCGACATCGAAAAGAACAAGGCCGAGATCGACAAGTCCTCCCCCAACGGCTATGTGGCCATGGTTCAGCACTACTTCGCCACCGCCTGGTTACTGGCTGACGGTATTCAACGCGAAAACTTCGTGCGCAAAGTCGACACCAACCTGTACGCCGTGGGCATGATCACGCCCCTGACAGAACTGGCGCCTGGCCAGTCCAAGACTGTGAGCACCCAGCTGTTCAGCGGTCCGCAAGAAGAAAAAGTGCTCGAAGCCCTGGCCCCCGGCCTGGACCTGGTAAAGGACTACGGCTGGCTGGCCATGCTGTCCAAGCCTTTGTACTGGTTGCTCGACAAGCTGTTCAGCTTCATCCAGAACTGGGGCTGGTCCATTGTGGCGCTGGTGCTGCTGCTCAAGATCGCTTTTTATTGGCTCAACGCCAAGGCTTACGCCAGCATGGCCAAGATGAAAGCCATCAACCCCAAGATCATGGAAATGCGCGAACGCCTGAAAAACGATCCGCAAAAGATGCAGCAGGAGATGATGAAGATCTACCGCGAGGAAAAGGTCAACCCGATGGGTGGCTGCTTCCCGATCATGATCCAGATCCCGGTGTTCATTGCCTTGTACTGGGTGCTGTTGTCCAGCGTCGAGATGCGCAATGCGCCCTGGATCGGCTGGATTCGCGACTTGTCCGCACCCGATCCGTACTTCATCCTGCCTTTGGTGATGACACTGACCACCTTGCTGCAGACTGCGCTCAACCCCGCGCCACCTGATCCGATGCAAGCCAAGCTGATGTGGATCATGCCGCTGGTGTTCTCGGTGATGTTCTTCTTCTTCCCGGCCGGCTTGGTGCTGTACTGGATCACGAACAACATTTTGTCGATTGCGCAGCAGTGGATGATCAACACCCGCATGGGCGTGCCACCGCAGTTCAATCTGCCCAAGTTCAAGTAAATTCAAAAGGCCGCGCAAGCGGCCTTTTTTTGGCCTCTGCCATTTTTCATTTAACCTATTTGCCACCGCCCATGCTCGCCCGACACCAAGAACCCATCGTCGCCATTGCCACCGCACCCGGTCGCGGGGCCGTGGGCATTGTGCGGGTATCGGGCAAGCATCTGGCACCGCTGATCCAGGCGCTGTGTGGGCGCCCCCTCAAACCACGCGAAGCCACATACCTGCCCTTTGCCGATGCCGACGGCAGCCCCATCGACCACGGCCTGGCGCTGCACTTTGTGGCCCCGCATTCGTTCACTGGCGAAGACGTGTTGGAGTTGCAAGCGCACGGCGGTCCGGTGGTCTTGCAGCTGCTGGTGGCGCGTTGCCTGCAAGCGGCGGCCGAAGTGGACCCGGCCACGGGGCAGCCCCGTTTGGCGGTTTTGCGCGTGGCGCAGCCGGGCGAGTTTTCCGAGCGCGCTTTTTTGAACGACAAGATCGACTTGGCCCAAGCCGAGGCGATTGCCGACCTGATCGACGCCAGCACCGAGGCTGCGGCCCGCAGCGCCAGCCGGTCTTTGGCGGGAGATTTTTCCAAAGAAATTCATGGGCTGCGCGATGCCTTGATTCACCTGCGCATGCTGGTCGAGGCGACGCTGGACTTCCCGGAAGAAGAAATCGACTTTCTGCAGAAGGCCGATGCGCAGGGGCAGCTGACGCGCCTGCAAGCCGCGCTGCACACCGTGCTGGGCAAAGCCCGGCAAGGCGCTTTGCTGCGCGAGGGCATCAAGGTCGTGATCGCGGGCCAGCCCAATGCGGGCAAGAGCTCTCTGCTCAACGCACTGGCCGGGGCCGAACTGGCCATCGTCACACCGATTGCGGGTACCACACGCGATGTGGTGCAGCAGACCATCCAGATCGAAGGCGTGCCACTGCATGTGATCGACACCGCCGGGCTGCGCGAAGGCGAGGGCGTGGACGAGGTCGAACAAATCGGCATTGCGCGCGCCTGGGGGCAAATTGAAGGGGCCGACGCGGTGCTGTTCTTGCACGACCTCACGCGCGTGGGCAAGATCGATTACGACACGGCCGATGCCGACATTGCCGCCGCCCTGCAAAGCCGCTTGCCCGCCAGCGTGGCGGTGATCGATGTGTGGAACAAGGCCGATGCGGCCCAGGTGTCGGGGGAGCGCATGGGCTTGACGCTCTCAGCCCGCACTGGCGAAGGCCTGCAGGCCCTGCGCCAGCAACTGCTGCAGCAAGCCGGTTGGCAGCAAGCCAGCGAAGGCCTGTTCATCGCCCGCGAACGCCATGTGCAGGCGCTGCACCGCGTGCGCGAACACCTGGAAATGGCCGACGCGCACCTGGCCGCGCAAGCCCAAAACCTCGACCTGCTGGCCGAAGAGCTGCGCCTGTCCCAGAACGCGCTCAACGAAATCACCGGCGAATTCAGCGCCGACGATTTGCTGGGTGTGATTTTTTCGAGTTTCTGCATCGGCAAGTGAGCTTGCCCAGACTCAGCCACGATCAAGACGCCTGTCTGCGCAGACGATCGAACTGGATGGGCACCAACCTGCCGGCTCCCGCCAAGGCCTTCGATCGCCTCGGCCGCGCCACTTCCCATCGCTGACCCCATCTTTAGCGCTTCACCATGGCGATGGACATGATTGGCGGGAGACAACTGGGTTTGGCGGTGCTGGTGCCCGATGCAAAGCACTGCGCTCAGCACAAGCGCCTTCAGGCGACACACCCGCTGTGCAACTTGCGCGACAGACGCCTGCGTGACAAGACCTCGGGATAACCATGACACGAAACTGACTGCCCCCCCGCACAATGAACAAGCTAAGAATTTTTAACCGCCGAGCAATGAACCAGAGCAGTCCAGATGTCCAGCAATTTCATTCTTGAAACCCGAGAGCTTGTCAAAGAGTTCAAGGGCTTCGTTGCCGTCAACGGCGTGAGCCTGAATGTGCAGCGTGGTCACATCCACGCACTGATCGGGCCCAACGGCGCAGGCAAGACCACCGTCTTCAACCTGTTGACCAAATTCCTGATTCCGACCCGTGGACAGATCCTGTTCAACGGGCACGACATCACGCCTGAAAAACCCTCCCAGGTGGCGCGGCGCGGCATCGTGCGGTCTTTCCAGATTTCGGCGACTTTTCCCAACCTCACGGTGATGGAAAACGTTCGTATTGGTTTGCAACGCGCCACCGGGACTTCGCTGCATTTCTGGCGCTCCGAGCGCAGCCTGAGCCAGCTCAATGACAAAGCCATGGCTTTGCTGGACGAGGTGGACCTGGGCAGCATGGCCGACCTCACAGCGGTGGAGCTGCCCTATGGCCGCAAGCGCGCTTTGGAAATTGCCACGACCTTGGCCATGGAGCCCGAGTTGATGCTGCTGGACGAGCCCACCCAGGGCATGGGCCACGAAGACGTGGACCGCGTGACGCAGCTGATCAAGAAGGTGGGCGCCAACCGCACCATCTTGATGGTGGAACACAACATGAGTGTGGTGTCCAAAATTGCAGACACCATCAGTGTCTTGCAACGTGGACAAGTGATCGCAGAAGGACCTTACGCCGTGGTTTCGCAAAATCCCCAAGTGCTGGAAGCCTACATGGGCACCACCGACAACCAGCTGGAGGGGGCCCATGGCTGAATCCAAAGAATTCCTGCGCATCAGCAACCTGCAAGCCTGGTACGGCGAGTCGCACATCCTGCACGGTGTGGACCTCACGGTCAACGAAGGCGAAGTGGTGACGCTGCTGGGGCGCAATGGCGCGGGCCGCACCACCACCGTCAAGTCCATCCTGGGTCTGGTGGGTCGCCGCACCGGCTCCATCACCATCAAGGGCCAGGAAACCGTGAACTGGGCACCGCACCAGATCGCCAAACTGGGTCTGGGTTATTGCCCTGAAGAGCGGGGTATTTTTTCGGCCCTGACTTGCGAAGAAAACCTCTTGCTCCCCCCCGTGATTGCCCCCAACGGCATGTCGGTCGATGAGATTTACGAGATGTTTCCCAACCTGAAGGAACGCCGTAACAGCCCAGGCACCCGCCTGTCGGGCGGTGAGCAGCAGATGCTGGCTGTGGGTCGCATTCTGCGCACCGGTGCTCGCTTTTTGTTGCTGGACGAGATTTCCGAAGGCCTGGCGCCCGTCATCGTGCAGGCCCTGGCCCGCATGATCACGGCCCTCAAGGCCAAGGGCTTCACCATCATCATGGTGGAGCAGAACTTCCGGTTTGCCGCGCCCTTGGCCGACCGGTTTTACGTGATGGAACATGGTCAGATGGTGGAGAGCTTTACCTCACAGGAGCTGTCCTCCAAGATGGGCATGTTGAACGAGTACCTGGGCGTCTGATTTTTTTCTAACTGGAGACAACACGATGAAACGCAAACTTCTTTCCCTCGCCGCCATGGCTGCCTGCGCTTTTGCGGGCGGTGCACAAGCCCAGATCTCTGACGGCATCGTCAAGATCGGCGTGCTCAACGACATGTCGGGTCTGTACTCCGACATCACCGGCCCCGGCTCGGTGAGCGCCGCCAAAATGGCGGTGGAGGACTACATCAAGGCCTCCGGCAGCAAGCTCAAGGTCGAGGTGGTCGGTGCCGACCACCAGAACAAGCCCGATGTGGGCTCCAACATTGCCCGCCAGTGGTACGACACCGACAAGGTGGACATGATCGCCGACGTGCCCACCTCCTCGGTCGGTCTGGCGATTGCCAAGATTTCTGCGGACAAGGGCAAATTGCACGTCAACTCCGGTTCGGCCACTGCCGACCTGAGCGGCAAGGCCTGCAACGCCAACACCATCCATTGGGCCTATGACACCTGGATGCTGGCCAACGGCACCGGCAAAGCGATTGTCAAAAGCGGTGGTGACACCTGGTTCTTCCTGACCGCCGACTACGCCTTCGGCCACGCCCTGGAGCGCGACACCGAAGCCGTGGTGGTCAAGAACGGCGGCAAGGTCGTGGGCAAGGTCCGCACGCCTTTCCCATCGCAGGACTTCTCTTCGTTCCTGCTGCAGGCTCAAGCCTCCAAGGCCAAGATCATCGGTTTGGCCAACGCCGGTGGCGACACCACCAACTCGATCAAGCAAGCGGCTGAGTTCGGCATCACCAAAGGCGGCCAGAACCTGGCAGGTCTGCTGGTCTTCCTGCCCGACGTTCACTCGCTGGGCCTGAACACCGCACAGGGCCTGATGCTGACCGAAACCTTCTACTGGGACCTGAACGACCAGACACGTGCCTTCACCAAGCGCTTTGCTGCAGCCAACGGCGGCAAATACCCCTCCATGGTGCAAGCCGGTGTGTACTCCAGCGTGATCCACTACCTGAAGGCTGTGGATGCAGCCAAGACCGACGACGGCACCAAAGTGGCCGCCAAGATGAAAGAGCTGCCCACTGATGACCCATTGTTCGGCAAAGGCAGCGTGCGCCCCGATGGCCGCAAACTGCACCCTGCCTATCTGTTCCAGGTCAAGAAGCCCGCCGAGTCCAAGGGCCCTTACGACTACTACAAGCTGGTCGCCACGATCCCTGCCAACGAGGCCTTCCGCCCCTTGGCCGAGAGCGAGTGCCCTCTGGTCAAGAAGTAATCCCTCCCCTTAGTTCAAGCAAGTCGAAACATCACAATGGAAATCTTTGGCATACCCTCGCAAGCCCTGTTCGGGCAATTGCTGATCGGGCTGATCAACGGCTCTTTTTACGCACTGCTCTCACTGGGTCTGGCCGTGATTTTCGGCTTGCTGAACATCATCAACTTCACCCACGGCGCCCAGTACATGCTGGGCGCCTTCGTGGCCTACCTATCGCTCACCAAACTGGGCATCAATTACTGGGTTTCGCTCATCGTCACGCCGATTCTGGTGGGCGCAACCGGTATGGTCATTGAACGCACCATGCTCAAACGGCTCTACAAGCTCGACCATCTGTATGGCCTGCTGCTGACCTTTGGTCTGGCGTTGATCATTCAGGGCTTGTTCCGCCACGAATTCGGCTCATCGGGCATGCCTTATCCGGTGCCCGAGGTTTTCCAGGGCGCCTACAACACCGGCTTCATGTTCCTGCCCAAGTACCGCGCCTGGGTCATCGTGGCTTCGCTGGTGGTATGTTTGTCCACCTGGTACGTGATCGAGCGAACCAAGCTGGGCGCCTACCTGCGCGCAGCCACCGAAAACCCCAGCCTGGTGCAGGCGTTCGGCATCAACGTGCCGCGCATGATCACCCTGACGTATGGCTTCGGCGTGGCATTGGCCGCCTTTGCTGGCGTCATGGCTGCACCCGTCTACCAGGTCAACCCGACCATGGGTGCCGACATCATCATCGTGGTGTTTGCGGTGGTGGTGATTGGCGGCATGGGCTCCATCATGGGGGCCATCCTGACCGGTTTCGGCCTAGGCCTGATCGAAGGCCTGACCAAGGTCTTCTACCCCGAAGCTTCCAGCACGGTGATTTTCATCATCATGACCATTGTTCTCCTGATCAAGCCTGCCGGGTTGTTCGGCACCCAGAAGTAAGACCATGACCACTGTCTCGACGCCCTCCTTCAAGACCCAGTCTTTCACGCACCAGTGGGTGGCCTTCGCCATCATGGTGGCGGTTCTGGTCATCGCGCCCATTTGGGTCTACCCGATCTTCCTGATGAAGGTCATGTGCTTTGCCTTGTTCGCCTGCGCCTTCAACCTGCTCATCGGCTTTGGCGGCCTGCTGTCATTCGGCCACGCCATGTTTTTGGGCACCGCCGGTTATGCCGCCGCGCATGCGGCCAAGGTCTGGGGCTGGAACCCCGAGCTGGCCGTGTTGTTTGCCACAGGCTGCTCGGCCTTGCTGGCCCTGGTCACAGGCTCATTGGCCATCCGCAGGCAAGGCATTTACTTTGCGATGATCACCTTGGCGTTCTCGCAAATGGTGTTCTTCTTCTACCTGCAAACGCCTTTCACCGGTGGTGAAGACGGTATCCAGAGTGTGCCTCGCGGCAAACTGTTTGGCGTGTTTGACCTCGAACAAAACACGAACATGTACCTGTTTGTGCTGACCATCTTCCTGGCGGGTTTTGCCTTCATCTGGCGCATCGTGCACTCGCCTTTTGGTCAGATCCTCAAAGCCATCCGCGAAAACCAGGACCGCGCCATCTCGCTGGGCTATGACACCGATCTGTACAAGCTGATTGCCTTTGTCATCTCTGGCGCATTGGCCGGCACGGCGGGTGCTACCAAGTCACTGGTGTTCCAGCTGGCCTCTTTGACGGACGTGCACTGGTCCATGTCGGGCGAAGTGGTGCTGATGACGCTGGTGGGTGGCTTGGGCACCTTGTTTGGCCCGGTGGTCGGCGCAGCTGTGATCGTGAGCATGCAAAACTACCTGGCCCAGCTGGGCGCCTGGGTCACCATCATCCAGGGTGTGATCTTCGTGATCTGCGTGCTGGCTTTCCGCCGCGGCATCGTGGGCGAGATCGCCAACTGGCTCAAAAAACCACTTTGAGTTCGGTCCTCACCTGACAGTGAGGTCCCCAAGAAAAAACCGCCCAGAGGGGCGGTTTTTTTATTGGGCGGTTTTCTTGTCCACCTTTGCGCTTCAGCGCATGAAGGTCTTCACGTAATCTGCACCCAGCCCAACGGCTTCGAAGTGGGCACGGTATTTTTCGATGCGGGTGAACACGTCGTCATACCCAGTGGCGTTGCCCTGGGTGTCGACGTACATCAACGCCCCGTGAACGGTAAACATCGTCACCATGTCCTGGCAGTCGTCGGGCACGACCAGAGTGTGCGTTTCGCCTGGGGGCTCGAACACATAGCTGCCCTCTTCGGCCACCCAGTCGTGCTCCAGGTACAGCCATTTGCCGCGCAGCACATGCGCGTGCACCATGCCCGAATGTCGGTGGCGCTGGAGCAAACCCGAGCGCTTGACCTTGAGCAGGTGCACATAAAAGCCCCCGCTCACATTCAGGTGCAGGGGGCGAGACCAGATGCCCGGCCCCACAGGCGCCCACAGGCGTTCGTCTTCGGTCTGCACGTTGTGCACCACCATGTCGGGTGCCATGCCCCAAGGCTGGGGTTTGGCATAAGGAACGCGGTCATCAGCGGCCGCTGGCGGGGTGTAGTTGGAGCTCATGGGTAGACCGGGGCAAGTGGAAAGCACTCAGCTTAGAGCGGTCCAAGCGCCTTGTCAGCGCCGTGCGTGACAGCCTGCTGGCCTCAATGTCCCTCGAAAGACACCAGCGTGAACAGCTTCAAACCCGCGGCCCGAATCCGGTCGGACCCACCCAGCTCGGGCAAATCCACAATGGCGGCACCCTCGATCACGGTAGCCCCCAGTTTCTCCAGCAGCTTTTTGCCCGCCATCATGGTGCCGCCCGTGGCGATCAGGTCGTCGATCAGCAGCACACGCTGGCCGGGTTGGACCGCATCGGTGTGCAGCTCCACAGTAGCGCTGCCGTATTCCAACTCGTAGGTTTCTTCCACCGTGGTGAAGGGCAGCTTGCCCTTTTTGCGGATGGGCACAAAACCCAGCCCCAGCTCGTAAGCCACCACAGAACCCAGAATGAAGCCCCGCGCATCCAGCCCCGCCACCACGTCAGGGCGCAAGGCCGGGTGCATGTAACGGTGCACAAAAGCATCGATCAGCACGCGAAAAACGCGCGGATCTTGCAACAGCGGTGTGATGTCACGAAACTGCACACCCGGCGCAGGCCAGTCGGGCACCGTTCGGATATGGCTTTTCAAATAGTCGTTGACGTTCAGATCGTCCATGCCTCAACCTCGCAAAAGTTTCTCTTCGGCCACCGCCAACGTTTGGGATTTGCCCGACAGCACCAGCGTATCGCCCGAGAACAGCTCGGTGTCATCGCTCACTTTTTCTGACTGGCCATTGGCGCGGCGCAGGTTCACCACACGCACGCCCATGGCGTGAAAAGCCAGGTCCTTGATCTGCTTGCCCAACCAGGGTGAGGCCAGGGGCAGCCCCACGGTGGTCAAACGCTCGTGGTCGATTTCGTCCAGCGTGTCGTCGTCCGCGCCATGGAAATAACCACGCAGCAGGTTGTAGCGGGCATCGCGCTGGTCTTGCACGATGCGGATCACGCGGCGCATGGGCACGCCCACCAGCGCCAGCGCATGGCTGGCCAGCATGAGCGAGCCCTCAAGCGCCTCGGGCACCACCTCGGTGGCCCCCGCCAGCTGCAGTTTTTCCAGGTCCAGATCGTCTTGTGTGCGCACGATCACCGGCACCTGCGGCGCATGGCTGTGGGTGTGGTCCAGCACCTTCATGGCCGCGGGCACGTCGAGGTAGGTGATCACCACCGCGCTGGCGCGTGCCAGGCCTGCGGCCATGAGCGATTGCAAACGTCCGGCATCGCCAAACACGACCGAATCTCCGGCCGCAGCGGCTTGGCGCACCCGGTCGGGGTCCAAGTCGAGTGCCATGTAGGGGATGTTTTCCTTTTCGAGCATGCGGGCCAGGTTTTGGCCGCATCGCCCATAGCCACAAATGATGACGTGCTTGCTGGTGTTGATCGACTTGCGGGCGATGGTGGTCATCTGCAAGGACTGTTGCAACCACTCGCTGGCCACGACCTTGAGCACGATGCGGTCGCTGTGCATGATGATGAACGGCGTGGCCATCATGGACAGCACCATGCTGGCCAGCACCGGGTTGAGCAAGGCGGGCGGGATGATGTTGCTCTGCGCCCCCAGTGTCAGCAACACAAACCCGAACTCACCCGCCTGCGCCAGGTACAAGCCGGTGCGCAGGGCCACCCCGTTGGGCGCACCGGTCAGCTTGGCCAACGCAGTCACCATGACCAATTTGAACAGCACGGGTAAGGTGGTGAGCAGCAAGACCAGCGGCCAGCGCTCGACCACAATGTGCCAGTCCAGCATCATGCCGATGGTGATGAAAAACAGGCCCAGCAGCACATCATGGAAGGGCCGGATGTCCAGCTCCACCTGGTGCTTGTACTCAGTCTCTGATATCAGCATGCCGGCGATGAAAGCCCCCAGCGCCAAGCTCAGGCCCGCCAGTTCGGTGATCCAGGCCAATCCCAAGGTGACCAGCAACAGGTTCAGCACAAAAAGCTCTTCGCTTTTGCGCCGCGCCACCAGCGTCAGCCACCAGCGCATGACACGCTGCCCACCAGTCATGAGCAAAGTGATCAGCACAGCGGCCTTGGCTGCCGCCAACAGCAAAGCCGACAACATCTGGTCGGCGGGGGCGCTCAAGGCCGGGATCATCACGATCAGTGGCACCACCGCCAAATCCTGAAATAGCAACACGCCGATCACCCGCTTACCGTGCTCGGACTCCAGCTCCAGCCGGTCGGCCACCAGCTTGATCACGATGGCCGTGCTGCTCATGGCCATGGCGCTCGACAGCGCCAGCGCGGTTTGCCACTCCATCTTCCAGAGCGTAGGGGCCAAGGTGGCGACAAACAAGGAAAACACCGTCACGATCACCAGCGTCAACAGCACCTGCAACAGGCCCAGGCCAAACACGTGCTTGCGCATGGAACGCAACTTGGGCAGGTTGAACTCCAGCCCGATCACAAACATCAGGAACACCACGCCGAACTCGGCCAGGTGTTTCACGCCCTCGGAGTTTTGCGCCAGCGCCAATGCATTGGGGCCAATGACCACGCCCACCGCCAGATAACCGAGCATCGGCGGCAGCTTCAGCATGCGGCAGCCCACCACACCCAACACGGCGGCCAACAAATACAACAGGGTCAACTCCAAAGCGCTCATGCTTCAATGGTAACAAGCACATGTGACGCATCATGGCGAGGCCAGTGATCTGTTCACGGCTCGGGTGTGGAATTGGGCACGCCTGTTTCAGGGCGCCGCACGCCGACCGATAAAATGCCCATCATGCTCGCCCATTCAGACCACACCCTGCAACTCGCCCGCGATACCCTCGACATCGAGGCTGCAGCCTTGCTGCAACTCAAAGCCCGCCTGGACGAGCGCTTTGTCCAGGCCGTGAACATGGTGCTGGGCGCGCAAGGGCGCGTGGTGGTCACCGGCATGGGTAAAAGCGGGCATATAGGCCGCAAGATTGCCGCCACCCTGGCATCGACCGGCACCCCGGCCATGTTTGTCCACCCCGGCGAAGCCAGCCATGGCGACCTGGGCATGATCCAGGGCATCGACGTGGTCCTGGCCATCTCCAACAGCGGTGAAAGCGACGAACTCGTCGCCATCTTGCCGGTCCTCAAACGCCAGGGCGTGCCCCTGATCGCACTGACTGGCGGCCTGCAATCCTCATTGGCCCGCCACGCCGACATAGTGCTCGACTGCTCTGTCGACAAAGAAGCCTGCCCCCTGAATTTGGCCCCTACCGCCAGCACCACCGCCCAATTGGCCATGGGCGATGCCTTGGCCGTAGCCCTGCTCGATGCCCGGGGCTTCAAACCTGAAGACTTTGCCCGCTCGCACCCGGGTGGTTCGCTGGGCCGCAGGCTGCTCACCCATGTGGCCGATGTGATGCGCAAGGGCAGCGATGTGCCGCAGGTCGGACCGGATGCCGAATTCACCGCCCTCATGCGCGAAATGAGCAGCAAAGGCTTGGGCGCGACCGCCGTGACCGACGCCGAAGGCCGCGTGCTGGGGGTGTTCACCGATGGTGACTTGCGCCGCTTGATCGAAAAAGGCGCGGACCTGCGCAGTCTGCGGGCACGCGATGTGATGCACGCCAGCCCCCGCACCATCCGGGTTGACGCGCTGGCCGTCGAAGCGGCCGAGATGATGGAGCAATGGCGCATCACCAGCATCCTCGTGGTCGACGAAGCCGGGCACCTGTGTGGCGCCCTGAACACCAACGACCTGATGCGGGCCAAGGTGATCTGAAATGCAAACCGTCAAAGCGCTCACACCGGCCCTGCATTACCCGCCTGAATTGTTGCTGCAAGCGCAAAGCATTCGCGTGGCTTTTTTCGATGTCGACGGCGTACTGACCGATGGTGGGCTGTATTTTTCGGAAAGCGGCGAGGCACTCAAGCGCTTCAACACGCTGGACGGGCAAGGTCTTAAATTGCTGCAGCAAGCAGGCATCACGCCCGTGGTCATCACCGGGCGCGACTCGCCCGCGCTGCGCCTGCGTCTGAAGGCGCTGGGCATCACGCACGCCCGCTTTGGCACCGAAGACAAACGCCCGGCTGCCGAAGATTTTCTGCACGCCCTGGGTTTGAGCTGGGCGCAAGCGGCCGCCATGGGCGACGACTGGCCCGATTTGCCGGTGATGCAGCGCGTGGCCTTTGCCTGCGCCCCCGCCAACGGGCACGCCCAAGCCAAGGCGGTGGCACACCACATCACGGCCGAGCGCGGTGGCGAAGGCGCAGGACGTGCGTTTTGTGACCTGTTGCTGGTGGCTGGCGGACATTACGCACGCTTGCTGGCACAGGTCGGCATCAGCTCACACACCGGTCCTTCGGCATGAACGGGTTGCGCCGCCTGCTCGACAGATTGAGCATTTACCTGCCTTTGATCGTGATGGCCCTGCTCGCTTCGGGCAGCTGGTGGCTGGTCAGAAGCGTGCCGGCGCTGCTCACCCCCGAGGTCAACAAGCCAGTACGGCAGGACCCCGACTACCGCTTGGTCGATTTCTCGGTCAAGTCTTTCAATGCCAGCGGACGCCTGAGCCGCGAAATCATGGGCGACAAGGCTCAACACTATCCGGCCACCGAGGCCTTGCACATTGACCAGATTCGCATTTATGCCGTAAGCGACAGCGGTGCGAAGATGAACGCCCGCGCTGAGCAGGGTGTCGCCACCGACGATGGCACACAAGTCACCTTGATCGGCAATGCCTACGCCATCAAACACCCTCAAGAGACCCGTCCTCAAATTGAACTGCGGGGTGAGCGCCTGGTCGCCTTGCCCGACGAAGATCGCGTGGTGTCTACCGACCCGGTGCAAATCACCCGTGACCGCGATGTCTTCACGGCCGACTCCATGAACTTCAACAGCAGCACCGGCGAACACGTGCTGCAGGGCCGCGTACGTGGCACCTTGACCCCCCAACCCCGAAAGACGCCATGAATGGGGCCGCCGGTCACATGCCCCATGGCCTGAAGACGTTCGCCTGAACAAACCCCGCAAACAACAAAGCCCTGCAGTGCAGGGCTTTGTCAGAATTTAAAGGCCTGTCTGTGCACAGGCCCGGTGTGTGAATCAGTAACCGCCGCCGTAGCCGCCGCCACCGCCTTCACGGCGACCGCCACCACCGCGAGGGCCGGCACCGTAGGGGCTGCGGAAACCACCGCCGCCGCCTTCGCCACCACCGTAACCGCCGCCACCTTCGCGACGACCGCCGCCGTAGCCACCGCCACCGCCACCGCCTTCACGGCCGCCACCAAAACCGCCGCCGCCTTCGCGACCGCCGCCGTAGCCACCGCCGCCTTCACGGCGACCACCGCCGTAACCGCCGCCACCACCAAAACCACCACCGCCAGTGCGGGGGGGACGGGCTTCCATGGGGCGGGCTTCGTTCACCACCACGTTGCGGCCGCCCAGAGGCTGGCCGTTCATGCCGTTGATCGCCGCTTGTGCTTCGTCATCGCTGCCCATTTCCACAAAGCCAAAGCCTTTGGAGCGGCCAGTGTCACGTTCCATCATGACTTTGGCGCTGGTCACAGCACCGAATTCACCGAAGGCTTGTTCCAGATCGCCGTCGCGAACCGAGTAAGGCAGGTTGCCGACATAAAGTTTGTTGCCCATGAAAGGGACTCCTCAAAACACAGAGATAAAAGCGATGGAGCTCCGAAAACGCATTCGACAAACCTGAAAACATCGGAAGGAAAGCGAAACTGATCTGGTCACCGCAAACATGACTTCGCTGCTTCTGACAGTGAAGTCCGGTAATTATGAGTGATAAAACAAAAAAAAACGCAAGGGGTAATCCCCCGAAGCCGCGCAGAATGTGGTCTGCCGCACCAATCTGTTGTTTTACCAACTCACTTCACGGTCCGGTGTGGCGCTGATTTTGTGGACACTCAAATCAGCACCGTCGTACTCTTCTTCCGGGCTGAGTTTCAGGCCCAAAGTCCACTTCAGGACACCATAGACCAGCACCCCGCCCAGCAAAGCCCAAACCACGCCCAGCGCAGTGCCGATCAACTGCGCCGTCAAATTGACGCCCCCCAGACCACCCAGACCGGTGGTACCAAAAATGCCAGCGGCAATCCCGCCCCAGGCACCGCAAATGCCATGCAAGGGCCAAACGCCCAGCACATCGTCGATCTTCCATTTGTTCTGGGTCAGGGTGAACATGACCACAAACAGGGCGCCCGCCACCGCACCAGTGACCAGCGCACCAAATGGGTGCATCAAATCGGAGCCCGCACACACCGCTACCAAACCCGCCAAAGGGCCGTTGTGCACAAAACCGGGGTCGTTCTTGCCCAGCAACAAAGCCGCCAAAGTGCCGCCCACCATCGCCATCAGGGAGTTGACCGCCACCAAACCCGAAATCTTGTCCAAGGTCTGGGCACTCATCACATTGAAGCCGAACCAGCCCACGATCAGAATCCACGAGCCCAAAGCCAGAAACGGGATGCTCGACGGCGGGTGCGCCGAGACCTGACCGTCCTTGCGGTAGCGGTTGTAGCGGGCACCCAGCAAGACCACCGCGGGCAAAGCGATCCAGCCGCCCATGGCGTGGACCACCACCGAGCCCGCAAAGTCATGGAACTCATCGCCCGTCAGCGCCTTGATCCAGACCTGCACACCAAAGTGCTGGTTCCAGGCGATGCCCTCGAAGAAGGGGTAGACAAAGCCCACGATCACTGCGGTGGCGATCAACTGGGGCCAGAACTTGGCCCGCTCGGCAATCCCGCCAGAAATGATGGCGGGAATGGCCGCGGCAAAAGTCAGCAAAAAGAAGAACTTGACCAGGTCGTACCCGTTCTTGGCAGCCAGCTGCTCGGCTCCTACAAAAAACGTGGTGCCGTAAGCCACGCTGTAACCCACCACAAAATAAACCACGGTGGACACCGAAAAATCCACCAGGATCTTCACCAGCGCATTGACCTGGTTCTTTTTGCGGACGGTGCCCAGCTCCAAAAAGGCAAAACCGGCGTGCATGGCCAGCACCATGATGCCGCCCAACAAAATAAATAGCGCATCCGCGCCCTGTTTCAGTGCTTCCATGACCGTCTCTTGAGGTTTTTTGAATTGATTTGGTGCATAAAGGGCTGAAAAGCCCTCGGCGCACCAAACAATAGCAAGAATTAGGCCCAAATTGATGCACGTCAAGCCAGCGCCTTCAGGGCACTCACGTAAGATTCTGTTTTTTGAAAACGCCTCGCAGCATATTCACATGGAAGCTTTCCTCGTCTCCACCGGCATCGTGGCCCTGGCTGAAATGGGCGACAAAACCCAGCTGCTGTCGCTGGTGCTGGCCGCCCGTTTTCGCAAGCCCTGGCCCATCGTGCTGGGCATCTTGGTGGCCACGCTGGCCAACCACGGCCTGGCCGGGGCGGTGGGCAGCTGGGTCACCACCATGATGGGGCCCGATGTGCTGCGCTGGGTGCTGGGTGCGTCCTTCATCGCGATGGCTGTCTGGATGTTGATCCCCGACAAGCTGGATGACGAAGACGGCGACAGCGCCCCGCGCATGGGCGTGTTCCTGACCACCGTGGTGGCTTTCTTTCTGGCCGAGATGGGCGACAAGACGCAGATCGCCACCGTCATGCTGGCCGCACAATACAACGCCTGGTTCGCTGTGGTGGCCGGCACCACGCTGGGCATGATGCTGGCCAATGCCCCTGTGGTGTGGCTGGGCGACGCCATCACCAAGCGCGTGCCGCTGCGTTTGGTGCACCTGATCTCGGCAGGCATCTTCGCCGTGCTGGGCGTGATTGCTTTGTCCGGCTGGGGCGCCTGAGCGCTGGTTTGCCTAAGCGTGAGCGTCAAGCCGAAGGCTGGCGCTTGTAAATGACGTGGTAAACCCCAGCCACCAGCACCGCGCCCCCCAGCAGATTGCCCAAAATCACGGGCATCCAATTGCTGAGCATGCCGCCCCAGGTGACGGCGGGGTAGCCCGCCAGGCCGCTTTGCTGCAACAACATGGCCAGTGGCATCAGGTACATGTTGGCGATGCTGTGTTCAAAGCCCGCCGCCACAAACGCCATCACCGGCAGCGCCACGGCCACCGCTTTGTCGGTCACGCTGCGCCCGGCCATGGCCATCCACACCGCCATGCACACCAGCACATTGCACAACACGCCGCGCAGCAGCGCGGTGACAAAGGGCAACTCCTGCTTGGCCACAGCCATCTGCACCACCTTATGGCCAATCGCGCCGCCGTTCAGGCTGGCGTGGCCGCTGGCAAACACCAGCAGCGCCAACCCGGCCGCGCCCACCAAATTGGCCAGGCACACGATGACCCAGTTGCGCAACACCTGCGCTGCGCTGACCCGGCCATCGGCCCAGGCCATGACGATCAGGTTGTTACCGGTGAACAGCTCGGCCCCGGCCACCACGACCATCAGCAATCCCATGGCAAACACCAAACCGCCCAGCACCGAACTGGCGGCAAAACCCAGCGTCGGGTCGGACTTGACCAGTACAAACAGCATGGCCCCCAGCCCAATGAAGGCGCCAGCCAGCACCCCGAGCAAAGCCAGCGGGAGCAAAGCCATGCGAGCTTTGGCTTCGCCCACCGACTCGATGCGGCGGGCGATTTCGACGGGACTGTAGGCGTCCGAGCCATAAAGATCTGACATGCTTGCTCCTGCGGCGTGCTTCTGATAGGGCTTGTCCTTCGCCCTTATACTCGGCTTCATGCGCCGATTTGAACCCGATTGCGGGCGCCGGAACCCCTGGTTTCGAAATTCAGCTAAATGGCGTGTGTTTCAACCCACTGAAGCCCGGCCCAGCTGACTGCGAAGCCGGGTTTTGTTTTTTGTACACCTGAACACCTTCGATGCTGATCGCCGAATCCCAAAGCATGCTGTTTGAAGCCCCTTTGCCTTTGCAAAGCGGTGCGTCCATCCGTGGCTATTCGCTGAGCTACGAAACCTACGGCACGCTCAACGCCGACAAATCCAACGCGGTGCTGATCTGCCACGCGCTCAACGCCTCGCACCATGTGGCGGGCGTGTACGCCGACCAACCCCACAACGTGGGCTGGTGGGACAACATGATCGGCCCCGGCAAATCACTCGACACCGACCGCTTCTTTGTCATCGGCGTGAACAACCTGGGCTCGTGCTTTGGCTCCACCGGCCCCATGCACATCAACCCCGACACCGGGGGCGTGTATGGCGCGGACTTCCCCGTGGTCACAGTAGAAGACTGGGTCAACGCCCAAGCCCGCTTGCTGGACGCACTGGGCATTGAACAACTGGCCGCCGTGATGGGCGGCAGCCTGGGCGGCATGCAGGCGCTGAGCTGGACGCTGCAATACCCCGAGCGCGTCAAGCACGCCGTGGTGGTGGCCAGTGCGCCCAACCTGAATGCCGAAAACATCGCCTTCAACGAAGTGGCCCGCCGCGCCATCGTGACGGACCCCGATTTCCACGATGGGCACTTTTATGCACAAGGCGTGGTGCCCAAGCGCGGCCTGCGCATCGCCCGCATGATCGGCCACATCACGTATTTGAGCGACGACGTGATGAACGAAAAGTTTGGCCGCGAGCTGCGTGCGGCGGTGACGCACAACGCCACCGGCTACAAATACTCCACACAGGAAGTGGAGTTCCAGATCGAAAGCTACCTGCGCTACCAGGGCGACAAGTTCAGCGAGTACTTTGACGCCAACACCTATTTGCTGATCACCCGGGCGCTCGATTACTTCGATCCGGCCCGCGCCTTTGGCGGCGATTTGTCACAGGCTTTTGCTCGGGCCCGCTGCAAATTCCTGCTGGTCAGTTTTACCACCGACTGGCGCTTTTCGCCTGCCCGCAGCCGCGAGATGGTCAAGGCCCTGCTGGACAACCACCGCGACGTGAGCTACGCCGAAATCGACGCACCGCACGGACACGACGCCTTTTTGCTCGACGATGCCCGCTACATGAATGTGGTGCGCTCTTACTTTGACAACATGGCAAAGACTTTGAACGAAGGAGGTGCGGCATGAGCGACCCCCTGATCATGCAAGCCATTGCCCGACTGGTGCCGCAAGGCGCCCGCGTGCTCGACCTGGGCTGTGGCGACGGCGCCTTGCTGGCGTATCTGCAACAACACAATGGCTGCACCGGCTACGGCGTGGAGCTGGACGACGCCAATGTGCACGCCTGCGTGCAGCGCGGCGTGAACGTGATCCAGCTCAACCTGGACGAAGGCCTGAGCCTGTTTGCCGACCAATCGTTTGACGTGGTGCTGCAAATCGACACCCTGCAACACCTGCGCAATGCCGAAACCATGCTGCGCGAAACGGTGCGCGTGGGCCGCGTGGGCATCGTGGCCTTCCCTAACTTTGCGCACTGGTTCAACCGCCTGAGCGTGCTGCAAGGCCGCATGCCGGTGACCAAACGCCTGCCTTACCAGTGGTACGACACGCCCAACATCCGCGTGGGCACCTTTGCCGACTTTGGCGACCTGGCCCGCAAAAACCACCTGCAGGTGGTGGATGCCTTCGGTCTGCAACACGGACAGGAAGTGCGTGTGTTGCCCAACCTGATGGCCGGCACAGCGGTGTACAAACTGCAGCGCAGCTGAGATGCCCAGCACACCAGCCAACCAGGGCCCGCGCGCTCACGGCCCCTGGCTGATCGCCAATGTGCTGGCCCAAATCGCATTTGGCCTGCTGGCCATGACGCTGTGCCTGCCCTCCATGCAGGAGTGGGGCACCCTCTTCAACACCCGCCAGGCCGATGTGCAGCTGACCTTCAGCGGTTATGTGGTCGCCTATGGCGCCTTGCAATTGGTCTATGGCCCGCTGTCAGACCACCATGGGCGCAAGCCCATCCTGATGCTGGGCCTGGTGGTGGCGGGGCTGGCCTCGGTCATGGCCGCGCTGGCCACCGACATCGCCACGCTCACCGCTGCCCGTGTGCTGCAAGGCGCGGGCAGCGCGGCCAGCATGGTGGTCAGCCGCTCCATGGTGCAAGACCTGTTCACCGGGCCACAGCGCACCCGCGTCATGGCCTACATCGGCATGGCGCTGGGCATGTGCCCGCCGCTGGCCACGCTGATCGGCGGGCAGATCCATGTGCGCTACGGCTGGCAGACCAACTTCGTGCTGCTGGCGGTGTTGGCGGCGGTGCTGCTGGTGGCCGCATGGCTGGGTTTGCCGCGTGTGGCCAAACCTGCGCCTGCACCGGGCCACTGGCTGCGGTCCATGCTCAGCGCCTACGCCCGTTTGCTGCGCGAGCCGCGTTTTTTGCTGTATGTCGGCATCCTCTCCGCGACCACCGCCACGTTTTATGCCTTCCTCGCCGGGGCACCCATCGTGCTCAAGGGTTACGGCATCGGCCCCGACGGCATTGGCTGGTTCATCATGGCCGTACCCATTTCGTACATTCTGGGCAACTTCATGACGTCGAGGCTCATTCAGCAGGCGGGCGAATCGCGCGTGATGGCCTGGGGCCAGGCCCTGACGCTGAGCGGCCTGGTCGTGATGCTGGCGCTGGGCTTGGGCGGCGTACAGACGGCGCTGGCTGTGGCCTTGCCGCTGCTCTTGCTGGGCTTTGGCCATGGTCTGCTCAACCCGCCTGCGCTGGCGGGTACCGTGGGCGTGCTGCCCGCACTGGCCGGATCGGCCGCGGCCGTGGCGGGCCTGATGCAGCAGCTCACCGGGGCCACCGGGGGTTATCTGGTGGGCCTGGTGCCGCACGAAGGCGCAGTCAACCTGGGCTGGATGATGCTGGCCTTTGCCCTGACCGGCGCGACGGCGCAGTTTTTTCTGCGCCGGCATTGAGCCACTGCAGGGCCTGCGACTCGGCAGACCTGCCGCAACGGCCGTTTTGGGTGTAGGCTGAAAGCCATGGACACGCCATCCCCCTCCGCTTTGCCACCCAGCCCCGCCGACCGGGCCTCGCCCCTGTCTTTGCGCCGTGTGGCCATCGACACTTACCGTGAAAACGTGGCCTACCTCAACCGCAACTGTGCGGTGTACCGGGCCGAGGGTTTTCAGGCCCTGTCCAAAATCGAAGTGCGCGCCAACGGGCGGCATGTGTTGGCCACCCTCAATGTGGTCGACGACGACAGCATCGTGGCCTGCACCGAAATCGGCCTGTCCGAAGACGCTTTTCGCCACCTGGGTGTGCCCGATGGACACACCGCCTCGGTCTCGCAGGCCGAACCGCCCGCGTCGATGGAGGCGCTGTTTCGCAAGATCGATGGCGAACGCCTGGACCAGGACGACTTCCACGCCATCGTTCGGGACATTGCGGGGCACCACTATTCCAAGATCGAACTCACCGCCTTTGTGGTCGCCACCAACCGGGGCGAGATGGACCGCGAAGAGGTCTACTTCCTGACCGAAGCCATGGTCCAAGCCGGTCGCCGCCTCGACTGGCGCGAGCCGCTGGTGGTCGACAAACACTGTATCGGCGGCATTCCCGGCAACCGCACCTCAATGCTGGTTATGCCCATCCTAGCGGCCTACGGCATCCTGTGTCCCAAGACTTCGTCACGCGCCATCACCTCGCCCGCAGGCACGGCCGACACCATGGAAGTGCTGGCCGATGTGGAGCTGCCTTTTGAAAAGCTGGCCGAGATCGTGCGCACGCACCGGGGCTGCCTGGCATGGGGGAGCACGGCCGATTTGTCGCCCGCCGACGACGTGCTGATCGCGGTCGAGCGGCCACTGTCGTTGGACTCGCCAGCGCAAATGGTGGCCTCCATCCTGTCCAAAAAAATCGCGGCGGGCTCCACCCACTTGGTGCTCGATATCCCGATCGGCCCCACCGCCAAGGTGCGCTCCATGCCCGAGGCGCAGCGCCTGCGCAGGCTGTTTGAGTACGTGGCCTCGCGCATGCACCTGTCGCTCGAAGTGGTCATCACCGACGGCCGCCAACCGGTGGGGCAGGGCGTGGGCCCGATGCTCGAAGCCCGCGATGTGATGCGCGTGCTCGAAAACGACCCGCGTGCGCCCAACGACCTGCGGCAAAAATCGCTGCGCCTGGCAGGTCGCCTGATCGAAGCCAGCCCCGATGTGCGCGGCGGCGACGGCTTTGCCATCGCACGCGACATCCTCGACTCCGGCCGGGCGCTCAGCCGCATGCAGGCCATCATTGCCGCGCAAGGCGCACGCCCGTTTGACCACAACCACCCGCCGCTGGGTGCGCTCACGCTGGAAGTGTGCGCCGCGGCCGATGGCGTGGTCACCGGCATCGACAACCTGCAGATCGCCCGCGTGGCCCGCATGGCCGGCGCCCCCAAAGTGCAAAGCGCCGGGGTGGACCTGCTGCACAAACTGGGCGACAGCATCACGCAAGGCACGCCGCTGTACCGCGTGCACGCCGCCTACCCCAGCGACCTGGAATTTGCCACGCAGCTGTGCCGCAAAGCGAGCGGCTACACGCTGGGCCAGGCCGATGAAGTGCCGCATGTGTTTGTCGAATTTTGACGAAAGACGGCACATGTCTGAACGCGGTGCATTGCTCTACTTTGAAGATGAAACCCCCGCCGCTCTGCGACTGGCCGATGCTGCGGGTCTAGTGCCGCACCGGGTGGCGCGTCACCGCTTTCCCGATGGCGAAATCCAGCTCACGCTGCCCGCGCACTTGCCCCCGCGTGTGGTGCTGCTGCGCAGCCTGCACCAGCCAACCGACAAACTGACCGAGCTGCTGCTGGCCGCGCCCACCGCCCGCCAACTGGGCGCCCGTCATCTCAGCTTGGTCGCGCCC
This sequence comes from Limnohabitans sp. YIMB22184, assembly GCF_048020265.1. Taxonomy (GTDB): domain Bacteria; phylum Pseudomonadota; class Gammaproteobacteria; order Burkholderiales; family Burkholderiaceae_C; genus Limnohabitans_A. Next base: position 3,053,724 of record NZ_CP171843.1, on the reverse strand, counting down.
TACCTGGCCTACATGCGGCAAGACATGGCATTCGCCCCCGGCCAGGCCGTGAGCCAGCGCATCGTGGGTGCCTGGCTGGCCACGCTGTTCGACGCGGTCATCACGGTGGACCCGCACCTGCACCGGGTGACCACCCTGGCCGAAGCCGTGCCCGCCCGTCAGGCCACCACGCTCAGCGCGGCACCGCTGCTGGGTGACTGGATTGCGCAACATCGGCCCGGCGCGTTCTTGCTCGGGCCCGACAGCGAATCGGCGCAATGGGTCACCCAAGCCGCCGCTGCCCACGGCCTGCAACATGCGGTGTGCAGCAAAGTGCGCCACGGCGACCACGCCGTGAGCATCGCGCTGCCCGCGTGCGACCTGCGCGGCCAGGCCGTGGTGCTGCTGGACGACGTGGCCAGCAGCGGCCACACCCTGGCGACCGCCGCCGCGTTGGCCCTGGCCGCAGGTGCCGCCAGCGTGGACGTGGCGGTGACGCACGCCCTGCTGGCCGGCGATGCGCTGCAGCGCATCCATCAATCAGGCGTGGGCGAGTTCTGGAGCACGGACAGCGTGGCGCATGAAAGCAATGTGGTGGGGTTGGCGACTTTGCTGTCGCAAGCGCTCATGCGATCAAACCGGACATGACGGCACCCATCTGTCGCACCCAGCTTGCACGGGTGTACACCCCTTGTGGGCAGCTGGGCTGACCGAAAGAGAGGTTTGCGTGACTGATCGTCACCACGGCTAATCAGTCAGCATGCACCTTACTCAAGCGCTTTTGCGCGCCTTGTCCAGCGCCTCGCGCAGCACCTTCAAATCCCCAATGTGATTGGCCAGCAGCAAGATCAGGCGGGCATTGAGGGCTTCGCTTTGTTCGTCGCTCAGGCCGTTGTGGGCTTCGATCAGGTGTTCATAGAACTCGTCGCCGGGTGAAAAGTCGCGGAAGAAGCGACGGCCTGTTTCGTGGAAGTTGGGGTCTGTTTTCAGGGCGTTGGTCATGTGGGTGTTCATGTCAGTCCTTGTTGCGGTTCAGGCTTGGCCGATCTGGCTTCCGAGGGCGCCGGCCAGTGCGGCCTGCACGGCGTGGGTGTCCAGCGTGCGCCAGCGGGCCACCACATGCTGATCCGGGCGCAGCAGGTAGGTGGTGCCGGGTCGTGCGTCGTAGCGTTTGGCCACCAGGCCTTGGGTGTCGACGATCACTTTGACGCCGGGGATGTTCAGGGGGGTGGTTGCGACGATGAGGGGCGTCGCTTGGACGGGCTGGGCATGCGCGCGCAGGGGCGCGCTGCCACAGGATGCGAGGTGCACCAGCACTTCGGGCGAAGGCGCTGCGTCAACAAACAACAAGACCTGAAAACCTTTGCCCACCTGGTCGAGCAGCCAGGCGTCTTGTCCATCTACTTGCACGGGCGCGTCGTCCATCGGTGCGCCGGGCACCATCTGGCCTTCAAAGGCGTCGGTGTCGGGCGTGTTGAGCACCGATTCGGTCAGGAAAGACGGCATGGACAAGCGGCCCGAGTTGACCAGCTTGCGCGCAAACGGGTAGTGCTTGGCCAGCGCCAGCACCTGGTTGCGGAAGGTTTTGCTGGTGCGGCTCTTGGGCGTGATGAAGTCGGTCGAGCGGGTCGAGTTCATGATGTTTTCGTCGGCCGCAAACTGGCGGTCGTGCGCGTAGGTGTCGAGCAGTTTCTCGCTGGCTTGGCCTTTGATTACCAGGCCCAGTTTCCACATCAAATCGTCTGCATCCTGAAAGCCCGAGTTGGCGCCACGTGCGCCAAACGGCGAGACCTGGTGCGCCGCGTCGCCCACAAACAGCACGCGCCCATGGCGAAAATCGGTCATGCGGCGGCACTGGAAGGTGTAGATGCTGACCCACTCCAGCTCAAACGGCCGATCATCGCCCAGCATGGCCTGCAGGCGCGGGATGACTTTTTCGGGCTTCTTCTCTTCTTCGGGGTCGGCATCCCAGCCGAGCTGGAAGTCGATGCGCCAGACGTTGTTGCTCTGCTTGTGCAGCAGCACGCTCTGGTTGGGGTGAAAGGGCGGATCGAACCAGAACCAGCGCTCGGCGGGGTAGTCGGCCTTCATGATCACATCGGCGATCAAAAAGCGGTCCTGGAACACGCGGCCTTCGATGTCCAGCCCCAGGTGGCGGCGAATGGGACTGCGTGCGCCGTCGGCCACCACCAACCAGTCGGCCTCGATGTCAAACGTGCCGTCGGGCGTTTCCACCGTGAGCGAGGCATGGTCGTCGTGGCGGGTGACGGCGGTGACCTTGTGCTGCCAACGGATGTCCGCGCCCAGCTCCAAGGCGCGGGCGATCAGCATTTCCTCCACGTGGTATTGCTGCAGGTTGATCATGCCGGGGCGCTTGTGGCCCGCGTCGGGCACCAGGTTGAACTGGTAGACCTCGTCTTCTTCCAAAAAGGTGCGACCGATGTTCCAGCTCACTCCCATGTTGCAGGCCTGATCGGCAATGCCCAGGCGGTCCAGGATTTCGAGCGAGCGCTTGGCGTAGCAGACGGCCCGCGAGCCGACCGAGACGGTTTTGTCGTCGTCCAGCACCAGCACTTCGAGCCCCTGCAATCGGGCATCGATGGCCGCTGCCAGGCCCACTGGCCCTGCGCCAATGACGATCAGCGGTTTGCGCTGCGGCGGTGTGGACATCAAGTCGGCAGGCGACTTGTAGGGATAGATCGGGTTGATGTAAGCGCCCATGCGTGGTCTCCGGCCATGAGGTGAACACCTTTCGGTGCGACAAACAGTAATTTACTATAGATAAATTGATTTACCTATTCGTAATTTTAAACTTGCAGGAATTTTTGTTTTTCATGCAACAACGAACCAGCTTGACAGCGTGAAAACCGCAGTCAGGCTATGCTCAAGGTCCGTCTTTTGTATGACAACTTCATGATCCAGCATTTCACCCCCGTGTCCAGCGGCGCTCGCCTGTCTGACCAGGTGGCCGAGCAACTGGCCAACGAAATCAAACAAGGCCGCCTTTTGCCCGGCGACAAACTGCCCACCGAGGCGCGCCTGGTCGAGCAGTTTGAAGTGAGCCGCACCGTGGTGCGCGAGGCCGTGTCCAGACTCAAGTCTTTGGGCCTGGTCGATTCGCGCCAAGGCAGCGGGGTGTTTGTGAATCCGCAGCTGCCCTTCGCGCCGCTCAACTTCGAGGCGCGGCATGCCGCCTCGCAAGAGGCCGTGATCCAGATGGTGGAGGTGCGCCGCGCACTCGAAGCCGAAGTGGCGGCTTTGGCGGCCGAACGGCGTAACGCACGCGATCTTCGCAAGATCGAGCAAGCCGTTCAGGCCCTTGATGCAGCCGTGCAGTCGGGCGGCGATGGCGTGGCCGAAGACGTGAACTTTCACCGGGCCATTGCCGACGCCACGTGCAACCCATTCCTGATTCAGACACTGGAGTACCTAGGCCAGTTTTTACACGGGGCCACACAAGTGACCCGGGCCAACGAAGCGCGGCGGATGGACTTTGCAGCCGAAGTGCAAACCGAACACCAGGCCATCTTGCAAGCTGTCAAAGCCGGTGACGCTGCTGCGGCCAGGCAAGCTGCTGCGACGCACATGGGCAATGCCATTACCCGCATCCGCAGGGCAGACCCTGCCTTCTGGGTGCAAGAGGGCGAGCGACTGGCGCAGCCCCTGGTCAAAGGGCTGCGGGCTTGAATCACTCCACCTTGATGTTGGCCGCCTTGACCACGGCCGCATAACGCGACAGGTCACGCGCCATATCGCGGCCGAATTTCTCTGGGCCACCCGGGCTGGCAGTGATGCCCAGCGTATTCAGGCGCTCGCGCACCACCGGGTCGTTCAGCACCGCGTTCAGTTCGGTGTTGAGTTTGTCCACAATCGCCCGAGGCGTTTTGGCCGGGGCCAGCAAACCCACCCAGGAGTTGATATCGAAGTCGGGCACGCCGCCTTCGATGAAGGTGGGTACATCGGGCATGGACGGCGCACGCTGTGCGCTGGAGACGGCCACGGCATGCAGCTTGCCCGACTTGACGTGCTGAATCGCCCCCGCCACGGCGGTGTACACCAGCGGGATGGTGCCGCCCATCACATCGATCATGGCCTGGCCACCGCCTTTGTACGGGATGTGGGTCAAGTTGGCGCCCGTGCGCTGCTTGAGCAACTCACCCGCGATGTGCGGCGTGCCGCCCGTGCCGGAGGTGCCGTACGACAAGCCACCGGATTGGGTTTTGGACAAGGCGATCACATCTTTGAGCGTCTTGGCCGGCACGCCCGGGTGCGACACCAAAATCAAAATGGCATCGCCTATCTTGCCGATCGGGGCAAAATCTTTGGCCGTGTCAAAACCCACTTTGGGGAACACATGGGGGTTGATGACCAGGGTGCCATCAAAACCCAAGAGCAAGGTGTAGCCATCGGGTTCGGCCGTAGCCACCATTTGCGTGCCGATGTTGCCCGACGCCCCGGGTTTGTTGTCCACGATCACCTGTTGGCCCAGCCGTTTGGACAATTGCTCGGCAATCAGTCGGCCACTGGTGTCGGTCACGCCGCCGGTAGCAAAAGGCACCACCAAGCGAATCGGCTTGGCGGGGTAGGCCGCTTGCGCTGCGGCCGTGCTGGCGCTCAGGGCCAAGCCAGTGCAGGCTGCGGCCATCAAGCCCGTGCTCAGTGCGGCTTTGAGCCATTGGCGGCGGGGTGTTGTGCTGTTCTTTTTCATCGTTGTCTCCAAGGGGTTTCAGGGGGGAATCAATCGGTTTCGGCGTAACGCTTTTCAAAGGCCCAGACGTCTTCAAAGCCCATGAGCTTTGTCAGATCGGCGAAGTCGTACAAAGGCGTGCTGCCCTTGGCCGATGAGCCCGTGTCCTTGAACTGCTGGTACACCTGTGTCATGGCCTGCACGCTGGCCAGCAAGGCGGTGACGGGAAAGATGGCGATCTTGTAGCCCAGAGCTTCCAGCTCGGGGCGGGTCAACACCGGGGTGCGGCCTTTCTCGACCATATTGGCCACCAGCGGCACGTCAAAGCTCTGGCCAATGCGGCGCATTTCTTCTTCGGACTCGGGCGATTCGACAAACAGGATGTCGGCACCGGCTTTGGCATAGGCCTCGGCCCGGCGCAGCGCTTCGTCCAGGCCCAGCGTGGTGCGGGCGTCGGTGCGGGCGATGATCAAGAAGTCTTTGGATTCGCGCGAATCCACCGCCACCTGGATCTTGCGCACCATGTCGGCCATGAGGATCACGCGGCGGCCCGGCGTATGGCCGCACTTTTTGGGGAACTCCTGGTCTTCGAGCTGGATGGCGCAAGCGCCCGCCGCCTCGTAGCCGCGGATGGTGTGGCGCATGTTGAGCAAGCCGCCGTAGCCGGTGTCGGCGTCGGCAATCAGGGGCGTGCGGGCCATGCCGGCCATGGCGGTGACGCGGCCAACCATGTCGCTGTAGGTGGCCAGGCCCGCATCGGGCAGGCCCATGTGCGAGGCCACGGTGCCGTAGCCGGTCATGTACAGCGCGTCAAAGCCAAAGCTGTCGGCCAGGCGCAGCGACACCATGTCGAACACACCAGGAGCGACCACCAGGCCGGGTTGGTTCAAACGCGCACGCAGCGCAGAGGTTTTGGAGTTCATGAGGCAAAGTGGGTGCAAGAATGATTAAATCGGCAAGTCACGAATTTTTCATTTCACCAGAAGAGACACCCATGAACCTGCACTTAAGCGACAAGCATGTTTTGATCACCGGCGGCAGCAAAGGCATCGGCCTGGCCTGCGCCCAGGCTTTTTTGGAGGAAGGGGCCAAGGTCACGCTGGTCTCGCGTGACACGGCCAATTTGAAAAATGCGCTGCAAAAACTGCAGGCCAGTTTTGCCGCAGACCGCATCCACACCGTGTCAGCCAATTTGCGCGATGCAGGCGAGGCCCTGACGGCGCTGAACTCGGCAGAAGCCGCATTAGGCCCGGTCGATGTTTTGGTCAACTCGGCGGGTGCAGCCAAGCGCACACCCGCACCCGAGCTGACGCCCGAAGCTTTTGCCGATGCCATGCAAGCCAAATACTTCACCACCATCCACATGCTCACGCCCACCATCCAGCGCATGGCCCAGCGTGGCCACGGCACGGTGGTGAACGTGGTGGGCAACGGCGGCAAAGTGGCCAGCCCGATCCACCTGCCTGGCGGCGCAGCCAACGCGGCCTTGATGCTGGTGAGCGCCGGCATGGCGGCCGCTTATGGGCCGCAAGGTATCCGCGTGAATGCAGTGAACCCCGGCCTGACCTTGACGGGCCGCTTGCAAGAAGGCATGGCCGCCGATGCGCGCCTGAAGGGCATCGACACCGAAGAAGCCATGGCGCAAGCCGTGGCCAAAATTCCACTGGGGCGCATGGCCGAGCCCGAAGAGATCGCCAACGCTGTGGTGTTTCTGGCCTCGTCCAAAGCCAGCTACATCACCGGCATTTGCATGAGCATGGACGGGGCGCTGAATCCGATCGTGGTGTAAACAACGGATGAGCTTGCGGGCGTGTGCCAAGCTCGGCCAGGTAACCCCCCTTGTTGGAGACCCAGACACCATGACCCTTTTCACGACAAAGTCTCACCGCCTGCTGAAGACCACCAAACAATGCATCGCCACGGGCCTGTTGGTCTGGACGGCGGCGATGGGGGCGGCGCAGGCCGAACTGGCACCACTGCAAACAGTGCCCTCGGTCGATTTACCGCGCTACATGGGCACTTGGCACGAGATCGCCAAGTACCCCAACTGGTTCCAGAAGAAATGTGCCAGCAACACGCAGGCCACTTACACGCTGCAAGCCAATGGCCAGGTGCAGGTGCTCAACCGCTGCAAAACCGACAAGGGCGAATGGAGCGAGGCCCTGGGCGCGGCCCGGCAAATCGGGGGGCCGACCTCACCCCAGCTCAAGGTGCGATTTGCACCCGAGTGGTTGTCGTTCATTCCGCTGGTGTGGGGGGATTACTGGATCATCGACCTGGACCCAGACTACCAATGGGTGGTGGTGAGTGAGCCCCAGCGCGAGTACCTGTGGATTTTGTCGCGCACGCCGCAAATGCCTGCGGCCACTTACCAGGCGCTCCTGGGCAAGCTGGAGAAGCTGGGCTTCGACCTGAAACGGATCGAAGCCAGCAAGCCCTGAGAGCCTTCGCTCACGGGGCTGAGTTGCCACAAAAAAGAGCTTGAAGGTCAGTGCGCGGCTTCGGCCACGCGCACTTGGCCCGCTTCGCTGGCCTGCAGCCAACCCTGGTCCGCTGCGTCTTGCGCCAGTTGCGCGATCAGGGCGCGGGCATCGGCGTTGACCAAGGCCACAGGTTGCAAGCGCAATGCAGCGTCCGAGAAGTGGTGAACCACCTCGGCCACATCGTCGGCGTCCAGCGCGGTGGGTTTGTAGACCGGGCTGCAAGGCGCTTTTTGGCCCAGCGCCCGGTAAAACACCGCCGCCAGGTGGCTTGACGCGCCGTACACGCTGCGTTGCTGGCCTGCGGCGGTCACGCGCAAGGTGTAGCCGTATTTGCCTTTCAGGCACTCGGCCTGGGTGATGTCTTTCAAGGCGAAGTGGTGCACCAAGTTGCCGCTGTCGTTTTCTGAAATCAGCAGGTTCTGATCGGTCAACAACCACAGACCGCGACCGGCCAACACCACGCGGCCCAGCACATAGCCCAGCACACGTTCGCCAGGCCGAATGTGGTCACGCATCTGGTCCACATCGGCTTGCTTGAGCAGTTGCGCACCGTAGGGGTTGTTGCCCTCGATCAGCAATTCACTCAGTTCGTTGCCGTTTTTCAAAAAGTCCAGCCAGGCCATAGGAGTCTCCAAATTAGTCACGCATGTTCGGTCATGGCCCACAAGGCAGGCGCCTTGGCCCGCGAATAGACCCACAGTATGCCGGGGTATTGCCGAAAAACCCGAGGCATTTCACGGCCATTGCCACCCCCCCTGCATCCGGGACGGGCCTGACCCAAACTGCGGCTTGTCTTTCATTACCCACCCATGTTCAACCCCGCCCGTTTTTTACCGCCCCACAAGCTTGGGGACTGCCCTGTGCTGAGCCCGCTGACCGAACAGCTTTCGGCCACCGTCAAAGCCCAGCTGGGCCAGCGCGTGCGGGCCATGACCGGGGCCACGGGGGATGCGCGGGACTTTCTGCAGCCTGCGGGCGACCCGGGCCTGTTCGGGCCCGATTCGGCCGCCTGGCAGGTGCATGCGCACTTTGTGGCCATGATGACCGGGGGTTTGTCGTCGCTGATGCTGCAGGCCCTGCACCCCCGGGCACTGGCCGCCGTTTGGGACCACTCCAGTTTTCGCACCCAGTTGCAGGCGCGGCTGGGGCGCACCGCCTTGTTTGTGGCCACCACCACCTATGGCGGCACGGCCGCCGCCTTGCAGACCATCGAGCGGGTCAACCGCATTCACGCGCAGATTCGCGGCACGCTGCCCGACGGAACGCCCTATGCGGCCAACGACCCGGAGCTGATCCGCTGGGTGCACCTGGGCGAGACCACCAGTTTTTTGCGGGCTTACCAGGATCTGTCGCTGCAGCCCTTGGCCACAGACAGGCAAGACCTGTACTTTGCCGAAATGGCGCAAATCGGCGAGCGCCTGGGCGCCCACGACCTGCCCCTGACGAGGCACCAGGCTCTGACACAGCTGCAGGCTTACCGCCCGGAGCTGCGGGTGGACGAGCGCACGCGGGAAACGATTGCTCTGATCGAGCACTACCCGTGTGCGCCGCTGGACCGGCCCTTGATCGGTCTGATCGTTCGAGCCGCTTTCCAGATGCTGCCCGACTGGGCGCTGGACATGCTGGGGCGCGAACGCAGCTGCCCGCTGGAACAAGCCGCGGTGCGCACCGCCTTGCAAGGCATGGGCGCATCGCTGGCCTGGGCCTTTGCCGACACGGGTGTGGCCGCCCGTGCCCGCCAACGCATGACGCCAGGTTTCAAGGCTGCTGAATCGTCTCCAAATACATGAGCAAAGACACGATGCGGTTGCGCGCCGACCATTCGGCGGTGCGGGGCGAGTCGCTGGGTTGGGTCATGGCGCGGGCCTTGAACTCGTTGCCCCACACCGGCATCTCACGCGAACCGTGCGGACCGGTGTCTCCTGACCAGCGGCCGTCGATCACCTCCCACATCAACTCCTGCGGAAACTTGCCGCCGTTGCGCTGCGCAATCCGCGTCAGATCGGACGGTGGCTTGACCAGAAACGATTGCACCGGGCCATCGCCCTTGCCCGATGCGCCGTGGCAGCTGGCGCAGTTGTCCTTGTAATCCACGCGGCCCAGGCTGACCGACGTCTGCGCCCACGACGTGGCCGTGACGCTGAGGATGCTGGCGATCACGCATCGGCAAATGGTCTGTGTGTTCATCTTGGCTCCTGTTGTTTTGCAAAAGCCTCATCATCGGGACCCAGGCCCGCAAGGTCTGTGCGTTGGCACGCCCAAACGGGTACCGTCTATCGGCCAGGGCCTACCGTCTACCCTGCGGCGCTTACCGGTTAAGCGGTAATCAGTTCAGCGTGCCGCCGCTGATGGCGACGTCACCCAGCCCTTGCTGCCGATGCGCCACCAACAAGGCCAGGGCCTGCTGCACCCCTGCCACCTGCACAGCGGCGGGCCAGCTGGGCAAGCTTGGCCCAGGCCACTGGGCGGCTTGCTCGGGCAACAGCGGTAAGTGCATGAAACCGCTATGCACGCCCAGCCCTGCCAGCCTGTGCTGCAGGGCATAAAACACCTGGTTGCAGACAAAGGTGCCCGCCGTTTGCGACACCGAGGCCGGAAAACCCGCCGCCTTCAAACCCGCCACCAAAGACTTGATGGGCAAGGTGCTGAAGTAGGCTGCCGGTCCCCCCGCAATCACCGGCACATCGATGGGCTGGGCCCCTGCGTTGTCGGGGATGCGGGCGTCCATGACATTGATGGCCACGCGCTCGACCGAAAAATCACAGCGCCCCTCAGCCTGGCCCAGCGCCAGCACGATGTCGGGGCGGTGCGGTGCCAGGGCTTGTTGCAAAGCGGGCAGCGCCTGCGCAAACACGCAAGGCAACTGCACTGCCGTGACCTGCGCCCCAGCGATCACCGCACCCCGCAAGGCACGGGCCACCTCCCAGGACGGGTTGAGGCTTTGCCCACCAAAGGGCTCGAAACCCGTGACCAGGACACGCATGAACGCCAGGCCTTTCAGGCGTTGAAGATCGACACGGTTTTGGTGTTGAGGTAAGCCTCCAGCGCCTCGGGGCCGCCTTCGGAGCCATAACCGGAATCCTTCATGCCACCAAAAGGCAGCTCGGGCCAGGGCGCAGCGGGCTGGTTGACCCAGAGCATGCCCACGTCCAGGCGCTGGCTGAGCTGGTGCATGGTTTTCATGGAGTTGGTGAAAGCGTAACCGGCCAGGCCAAAGGGCAGGCGGTTGGCTTCGGCAATCGCGTCTTCGATCTTCTCGAAACTGCGGATCGCGGCGATCGGGCCAAAGGGCTCGTTGACCACCACATCGGCATCGAGCGGCACATGCGAGAGCACCGTGGGCGCAAAGAAGTTCCCTTGTGTGCCGATGCGTTCACCACCCGTGAGCACCTTGGCACCTTTGGCGCGGGCGTCCTGCACGATGGCCTGCATGGCGGCCAGGCGGCGCTCGTTGGCCAGCGGCCCCATCTGCGTGCCTGCGGCCAGGCCGTCGCCCACCTGCAGGGCCTGCGCCTGCGCGGCAAACTGCTCGGCAAAGGCGTCGGCAATGCTGTGGTGCACCAAAAAGCGGGTGGGCGAGATGCAGACCTGGCCCGCGTTGCGGAACTTGGCCGCACCGGCCGTCTTCAGGGCCAGCGCGATGTCGGCGTCTTCGGCCAGGATGACCGGGGCGTGGCCACCCAGCTCCATGGTCACGCGCTTCATGTGCTGGCCCGCCAGGGCCGACAACTGCTTGCCCACGGGCGTGGAGCCGGTGAAAGTAATCTTGCGGATCAGCGGGTGCGCGATCAGGTAGTTCGAGATCTCGGCGGGGGTGCCGTAGACCAAGCCGATGACGCCAGCGGGCACGCCTGCATCATGGAAAGCGCGGATCAGCTCGGCGGGCGCTGCAGGCGTTTCTTCGGGCGCTTTGACAATGATGGAGCAGCCGGTGGCCAAAGCGGCAGACATCTTGCGCACGGCCTGGTTGATGGGGAAGTTCCAGGGCGTGAAGGCGGCCACAGGGCCCACGGGCAACTTGAGGACTTGCTGCTGCACCTGGATGTTGCGTGGCGGCACGATGCGGCCATACACGCGGCGGCCTTCTTCGGCAAACCACTCGATGATGTCGGCCGCCGACATGGCCTCGATCTTGGCTTCGGCCAAGGGTTTGCCTTGTTCTTGGGTGAGCAACTCGGCAATTTGCGGGGCGCGTTCGCGCATCAGCGCAGCGGCCTTGCGCATGATCGCGCTGCGCTCGTTGGCGGGGGTGTCACGCCACAACTCGAAACCCTTTTGCGCGGCTTGCGCAGCCCGCTCCAGGTCGGGGATGCCGGCATGGGCCAGGCGGCCGATTTCAGTGCCGGTGGCAGGGTTGAACACCGGCAGGGTGCGGCCGCCTTCGGCATCGCACCATTGGCCGTTGATGAAGAGTTGGGTGTGGGGGTAAGTCATAAGGCGTCCAGTGGGCAAACAAACAAAAAAGCCATTGTGGCGGGAAACCGGGCGCGTGCCGTCAACACTGTGACACGGCACGGAATGAAGGGTCATGCACCTTGCAGGGCAAGCGAGAGGTGCTCGATCAGCACATTCACCCGGTGCGGGATGTAGCGGTTGCTGGGCAAGACGGCGTAAATGCCCAAGGGTGGGGCCTCAAAGTCCTGCAGGATTTCGACCACTTCGCCGCTTTGCAAAAAAGGCTCGGCAATGAAGTCGGGCTGCAGGGTGATGCCCATGCCCTGTGCGGTGGCCTGCACCAGGGCCAGTCCGTTGTTGGCCTGGATGCGGCCACGCACCGCAAAGGACTGCAACTGGCCTTGAACGCGGTAGGGCCAGCTCGCCCCCTTGGGGCTCATCGAATAAACCAGGCACTCGTGGTGGCGCAATTCTTCAGGGTGGCGCAAGGTGCCGTGCTCAGACAGGTAGGCGGGCGAGGCCAGCGTCAGCAATCGGCAATGCCCCAGGCTGCGCACAATGTCGCCGGGCTGCAGATCGGCGGTGATGCGGATCGACAGGTCAATGCCCTCTTCGATCAGGTTGGCCCGCTGGTCCGAAAAGTCCATCAACAGCTCAATGTGCGGTTGCGCTTGGGCAAACTGCAGCAGAGCGGGCATGAGCCGCTGCAGGCCAAAACTCAGAGGCAGGCCCAGGCGAATGCGTCCGCGCGGCACGGCTTTTTCTTCGTCCAGGCTGGACTCGGCGGCGTCCACCATGTTCAGAATGACACGGCACTTTTCGAGGTAGGCCGCGCCTGCGGGCGTGAGGGTCAGGCTGCGGGTGCTGCGCGTGATGAGCTTGACGCGCAGGTGCTTTTCCAGCGCCGCGATCTGGCGCGTGATCACCGAACGGGCCACCTGCAGCTGGTCGGCCACGGCGGTGAATGTGCCCGCTTCGGCCACACGCACAAAGATTTGCATTGCATCGAGCTTGTCCATTGTTGCTGATTCTGCAACAAGACAGGGTGGTCCCAAACCAAGCGGTAAACTGAATGAAAAATATCGGAGATCGGCCCCATGAAACTGCACTACATCGCCAACCAGCACGTCGCCCCCGCATCGGGCCAAGACATCCCGGTCATCGACCCGTCTACCGGCGAGCCATTTGACGCCATCGCCCGAGGCAACGCGGCCGACATCGACCGCGCCGTGCACGCCGCGCGCGACGCCTTCCAAGGCGACTGGGGCCGCCTGAGCGCCACCGAGCGCGGGCGCCTGTTGCAACGCCTGGCCCAGCACATGCTGGCGCACATCGACGAGCTGGCCGCCATCGAGTCACGCGACTGCGGCAAACCCACCACCCTGGCGCGTGGCGATGTCACGGCCGTGGCCCGTTATTTCGAGTTCTATGCCGGGGCTGCCGACAAGCTGATGGGCGAGACCATCCCCTTCTACAACGGCCACACCGTGTTCACCCTGCGCGAACCGTTTGGCGTGACAGGCCATGTGATCCCGTGGAACTACCCGCTGCAGATTTTTGGCCGCAGCGTAGCGGCCTCGCTGGCGGTGGGCAATGCCTGCGTGGTCAAGCCCGCCGAAGACGCCTGCCTGTCGATCATGCGTGTGGCCGAGATGGCGGCCGAGGTGGGCTTTCCGGCCGGGGCGCTGAACATCGTCACCGGCTACGGCCACGAAGCGGGTGACCTGCTCGTGCGCCACCCGGGCGTGGACCATGTGTCGTTCACCGGCTCGCCCCGCGTGGGCCAGCTGGTGGTGCAAGCTGCGGCCGAGCACCATGCGCCCGTGACGCTGGAGCTGGGCGGCAAGTCGCCACAGATCATTTTTGGTGATGCCGACATGGACGCCATGACCACGGTGGTGACCAACGCCATCGTGCAAAACGCGGGCCAGACCTGCTCGGCCGGCAGCCGCGCACTGGTGCACCGCCCGGTGTACGAAGCGGTGGTCGAGCGCCTGGCGAAAGCCTTTGCCGCCACCCGCACCGGCCCGGCCGCGATGGACCTGAGCTGCGGCCCGCTGATCCGCGAGTCGCAGATGCAGCGCGTGCGCAGCTTCGTGGAGCTGGCCAAGAGCGATGGCCTGCCGATCGCCGCGCAAGGCCAGCTGGTGCCCGAAGCGCCAAAAGGGGGCTTTTACCAGGTGCCTACGCTGATCCGCGACGTGCCGATCGAACACCGCATCGCGCAAGAAGAAATCTTCGGCCCGGTGCTGGCCATCAGCCCCTTTGACGACGAAGACCACGCCATCGAACTGGCCAACGGCACGGAATACGGCCTGGCCGCTGCCTTGTGGACGCAAGACGGCGGACGCCAGCTGCGCATGGCGCGTCGCCTGCAAAGCGGTCAGGTCTTCGTCAACAACTACGGCGCGGGCGGCGGCATCGAGTTGCCGTTTGGCGGCGTCAAGGCCAGTGGCCATGGCCGCGAAAAAGGCTTTGAAGCGCTGTACAGCTTCACCACGCTCAAGACCGTCACCATCAAACACGGCTGAACGCCGCTGGAGCCTCACATGCAAAACCCCCGCATCGGCATGATCGGCCTGGGCCTGATGGGCCTGGGCATCGCCACCAACATCGTCAAAAAAGGCTTCGCGCTCACCGCCATGGAGCACCCGGGCAACCAGCCGCTGGGTGACCTGATCGCCGCAGGTGCAAGCACCGCGCCGACCGCCCAAGCCGTGGCCCAAGCCAGCGACATCGTCATCCTGTGCGTCAACGGCTCGGCGCAGGTCGAGGCCATCCTAGCGGGCGACACCGGCCTGCTGGCGGGCTTGCGCGCAGGCATGACGGTGATCGACTGCTCCACCAGCATCCCCGCGTCCACCCAGCAGGTGGCGGCCACGCTGGCCCAGCAGGGCGTGCGCTTCATGGACGCGGCCATGACCCGCACCCCCAACGAAGCCATGCAAGGCCGCCTGAACCTGCTGATCGGTGGGGACGCGGCGCTGCTCGAAGAAGTGCGCCCCCTGCTGTCCACCTTTGCCGAAAACATCGTGCATGCCGGTGGCGTGAGCGCTGGCCACAGCATGAAGCTGCTGCACAACTTCGTCTCGCTCGGCTCGGTCACGCTGCTGGCAGAAGCGGCGGCCTGCGCACGCCGCTCGGGCATCGACGACGCGGTGTTTGTCGAGGTGCTGGAAAAAGGCGGTGGCTGGGGTGCGGCGCTGGAGCGCCTCAAGCCCTACCTGCTGCGCGGCGAAACTTCGGGCCTGCGTTTTTCGATGGCCAACGCCCTCAAGGATCTGGGCTACTACGCCGACATGGCGCACGAGACTGGTTCGCATGACGCCGCAGCCAAAGCCATGCAGGCCACGCTGGCTGCGGCCTGCCAGGCGGTCGATCCGCAAACCCTGCTGCCAGAGCTGGTGGGCCAGCTGGCCAAGGGCGCACTCAAGGCCTGAGGCCGCCCCCCCGCGCCCACATGTTCATGGTGGGAGCGAGCCCACGCTCGCGAACGCATGCCCCGGCCACTGCAACCGTTCGACCGCAGGGGCAGCCTCCTACAAACACCGGCATTCCGCGCAGGGACAGCCCCCTACTGATTACCCACCCAAAGCTGTTCTGCCCTTCAATTGTTGCAGTCGGTGCAACAAGCATTTGTAGATTTGCCACTTTTTATAATCGATTGAAGCGCCTAAAGTTCGATCCATCGGTGGCACCCAAGCCTGTTTTGGCGCCACCCCTTTAACCCGGACTTGTACCGAACTTTGTATTGCCCACCACCATGACCGCCCCACGCTCTGTCCTGTTTGTGCCCCACGGCTCCCCCATGTTTGCCCTGCATCCGGGTGCGGCGGGCGCGGCCATGACGCAGGTGGTGGCGCAGCTGGGCACGCCCCGCGCCATCGTGGTGGTCAGCCCGCACTGGGAAACGGCGGTGCCCACGGTCGGTTTTGCCACCCGACCCGAGACCATCCACGACTTTGGCGGCTTTGACCCGCGCCTGTACGAGATGCAATACCCCGCCACCGGCTGCCCCGAAGTGGCCGCCCAAGTGGTGACCGCCCTGCAAGCAGCTGGCCTGCCCGTGGCGCAAGACGCCCAGCGCGGCCTGGACCACGGCGCCTGGATTCCGCTGCGCCAGATGTTCCCCGACGCCGACGTGCCGGTGGTGCCCCTGTCGGTGCAAAGCCACCTGGGCCCCGAACACGCCTACCGCGTGGGCCAGGCGCTGGCCGGTCTGGCGCAGCAAGGCATTTTGGTGCTGGCCTCCGGCAACATCACGCACAACCTGCGCGACTTCATGGTGGTGCGCATGCAAGGCGGGGCCACACCCGCTTATGTGCAGACTTTTGCCGACTGGATCCACGCCCACATGACCGAGCGCGATGTGCCCGGCCTGTTGGCCTACCGCCAACAAGCGGCTGGCCAGCGTGCCCACCCCAGCGACGAGCACCTGCTGCCGCTGTTCACCGCCCTGGGCGCGGCGGGAGCCGATGCGCAACCCGAAGCATTTTTCCGGGGCATCAGTGACCACGTCATCGCCATGGACGGCTACGCCTTCCACTGAGCCGAACTTTTCAAGAGATTGCACCGCATGAACACGCACTACACCCGCACCGCCAAAAGCCTGCACTGGCTGATGGCACTGATGATTTTCGGCCTGCTGGCCCTGGGCTTTTACATGAGCGACCTGCCCCTGTCGCCCGAAAAGCTGCAGTACTACTCCTGGCACAAATGGGCCGGGGTCACGGTGTTCGCACTGGTCTGGCTGCGCCTGGCCTGGCGCATCACCCACCGCCCACCCGCACTGCCGGACAGCCTGTCGGCGCCCATGCAATGGGCAGCACACATTGGGCACTTTCTGCTTTATGCACTGATGATCGCCATCCCCTTGAGTGGCTGGTTGATGAGCTCGGCCAAAGGCTTTCAGACCATCTGGTTCGGCGTGCTGCCCATCCCCGACCTGATCGGCAAGGACAAGGCGCTGGGCGATCAACTGGCCCAGCTGCACTGGGCTTTGAATGTGGGCTTGCTGCTCTTGATCGCAGGCCATGCAGCGGCAGCGCTGTGGCACCACCTTGTGCACAAAGACGATACGCTGCGCCGCATGTTGCCGGCCCGCTGAAAGCCGAACGCCGAACGCTCAACGCCCATAAAAAAGGAACCCCATGAACACCGTTTTGAAATCCCTCCTGGCCCTGTCGGCCGCCGCGCTCGCCTCGCAAGTGCAAGCCGCGCCTTACCAATCCATCGTGCCTGCCAAAAGCAGCATCAATTTCCAGTTCAAACAGATGGGCGTGAGCGCCGATGGGCGCTTCAAAAAGTTCGCCGCGCAAGTCAACTTTGACCCGGCCAAGGCCGAACAAGGCAAAGCCAGTTTCGAGGTCGAACTGGCCAGCGTGGATACCGGATCGGGCGAAGCCGATCAGGAAGTCGTGACCAAGTCTTGGTTCAACACGGCCGCTTTCCCCAAAGCCCAGTTTGTGAGCAAACAGATCAAACAAACCGCGCCCAACCAATACGAAGTGCTCGGCACGCTGAGCATCAAGGGCCAAAGCCGAGAGGTGAAGTTTCCCCTCAAGCACACGCCCCAGGGCAAGGATGGCCTGCTGACAGGCGGCTTCACGCTCAAGCGTGCCGACTACAGCATTGGCGAAGGCATGTGGGCCAAGTTCGATGTGGTGGCCAACGACATCCAGGTCAACTTTTCGATCACCGCGTCCCAAGGCAAATAAGCCGCAAAACAGATCCAACGTTTCCGTTTCTCAACCTTTCTTTTTCAACAGGAGCTTTCTCATGACATCTTTCAAAAAACTCGCCGCCGCTTTGGCCTTCGCATCGGTGGCCGCAGGCTCGGCCCTGGCTGCACCCGTGACCTACAACGTGGATGGCTCACACACCTACCCACGCTTCTCGTACTCGCACTTCGGTCTGTCCACACAGCTGAGCAGCTTCAGCAACACCAGCGGCAAAGTGGTGTTTGACGCCGAAGCCAAGACCGGCTCGGTCGACATCACCATCGACATGAAGTCGGTCAACACCGGTTTTGCCGATTTCAACGGCCACATCCAGGGCGAAGACTTTTTGGACACCGCCAAGTTCCCCACCGCGACCTTCAAGTCGACCAAGGTGGTGTTTGAAGGCGACAAGCCCAAGGCCATCGAAGGCAACCTGACCATCAAAGGCGTGACCAAGCCCGTGACCCTGCAGGTAACCAACTTCCTGGCCATGCCCCACCCGATGATGAAAAAACCCGCTTTGGGCGCCAACGCGTTCACCACCATCAAGCGCACCGAGTTCAACGCCGGCAAATTCGCACCTTACGTGGGTGACGAGGTGCGCATCGACATCGCCATCGAAGCCGTCGCACCCTGAGCTTTTTGGCTCTGCCAGTCCAAGCCACCCCGGGCATCCCGGGGTGGCTTTTTTATTGCAACATCCACACCCATCCATCGGTATAGCACCTGAGGCAGAGGCGAATTGACCGTCCGATGCATGGCCGCAGGGACCTGGCTTTTCTAACATCGAAGCTCATTTCTTTCAATAGCCCGCCAGCCCATGCGACCTGACATACGCCCGCTCATGGGGCAGGGGTCGCGGCCCACTGTGGAGACCACGATGTCTTTGTTCAAAAAAATTCTGGTGCCCGTCGATGGCAGCCAGACCGCCAGCAAAGCGCTGGATTACGCGCTCAAACTGGCACAAGCCGACCAGGCAGAGTTGCGTCTGGTGTACTGCATCGACGAGTTGTCGTTGCTGAGCAACCACGAATACTCGGGTGAGATGGCACAACTGGCGCGGGAAAACGGCCATAAGGTATTGGAGAGCGGCATGGCGCTGGCCAGCACCGCCAAAGTGAAGGCCGACACACGGCTGATCGACCGTGTGGGGCAGCGCCTTGGCGAATCGGTGGCCGACGCCGCAGGCGAATGGGGCGCCGATCTGGTGGTGCTCGGCACCCATGGCCGGCGGGGCATTGGGCGGATGCTGCTCGGCAGCGGTGCCGAGCAGGTCATGCGCATGTCACCTGTGCCGGTGCTGATGGTGCGGGGTTTTGATTGACCCACGCATTTCGGGACTGAAGGTCAGTCGATCTTCGCGCCCGAAGCCTTGACCACCTGCGCCATGCGCACATAGTCGGCAGCCAGCAGCTTGCCAAAGTCGGCATTGCTCATGTCGCGCGGTTCGATGCCTTGCTTGTCCAAGCGCTCCAGGATCACCGGGTCCTTGAGCAACTTGCTGATGGCCGCGTGGATGCGGTTGGCCTGCTCTGCGGGCACGCCTGCGGGGCCGAGCAAACCAAACCACGAATCGAACTGATAACCCGGTAAACCACTTTCAGCAATCGTGGGCAAATCAGGCAGGTATTTGCTGCGCTTGGGCGAAGTCACGCCCAACAGACGGATGCGGCTGTCCTTGGCAAAGGCCAAAGCGCCGATGCTGGCAGCGATGACCGCTTGGGCACGGCCGGAGATGACTTCGTTGATGGCCTCGCCCGTGGCCTTGAGCGGCACATGCACCACATCGATGCCCGCCAGCCCGTTGAAGTAGGCCATGGACAAATGCGTGGCACTGCCCACGCCGGCTGTGGCGTAGTTCATCTTGCCGGGGTTGGCTTTGGCGTGGCGGATGTATTCGGCCGCTGTTTTGGCGGGCACATCGGGGTGCACCATGAGCACATAGCTGGCGCTGCCGATGTGGCCCAGGGGCGCAAAGTCTTTTTGCGGGTCGTAGGTCAGCTTGGTGTAGAGCGAGCCTGCAATGTTGTGGCTGGCCGCGGCCATGACCATGACCGACCCATCGGCTTCGGCGCGGGCGACATAAGCGTTGCCAATCGTGCCGCCCGCACCCGCGCGGTTTTCCACAATCACCGTTTGGCCCAAAGCCGCCCCCATTTCGACCGAGAACGAGCGGGCCAGGATGTCCTGCACGCCCCCAGGTGCAAAAGGCACCACGATGCGCACCGGTTTGGTGGATTGGGCCTGGGCCATGCCCACCGCCGACAGCAAAGCCGTGCCCAAGCTGGACGCCAAAAGTTCACGCCGTTGAATCATGTGTGTTTCCTTGAAAAGTTTTCCGTTCATTCAAAAAATCAGGCCACGCACACCCGGTCGGCCAGGCGGCGCATGAAGCGCTCGCACCAAGCCAGTTGTTCCAGCGTGACCCATTCGTTGGGCTGGTGCGCCTGCGCAATGTGGCCGGGGCCGCAGACGATGGTGGGCACACCCGCCTGGTGAAACAATGCAGCTTCCGTGCCAAACGACACCTTGCCCGCGCCGCTGGCCGGATCGACCTCGGCGCAGTCAAAGCACAGCTGCGCGATCTCGCTGTCGGCCGCCGTGGCAAAGCCGGGCAACACCGATTTGAGTTCGTGCGTGATGCCCGTGTCGGGTGCGACGGCCTGCATGGCGGGCACCAGGCTCTCGCCAAAGGCTTTGGCCCGCGCAAACAGCTCTTCGGGCGTGTTCATGTGGTGGTGGCGAATCTCCCAAATCACTTCGCATTGGCGCGGGATGATGTTGAGCGCCGTGCCACCAGCGATCACGCCGGTGTGGACGGTGGTGTGGGGCACGTCGTAGATTGGGTCGAACGGGCCGTTTTGCGCCAGTTCGCGGTGCATGCTTTTCAGGTGAGCAACAAACTCGCAAGCGATCTCGACCGCGTTCACGCCCAGCGGCGTGAGGGAAGAATGCGCCTCAAAACCGTGCACCGTGGTTTTGTAGGAGTGTTTGCCTTTGTGCGCGATCACCACCTGCATACCGGTGGGCTCGCCCACGATGCAGCCTGCAGGCTTGAAGCCCTGGGCCTGCATGTCGGCGATCATGCGGCGCACGCCGATGCAGCCCACTTCTTCGTCATAGCTGAAAGCCAAATGGATCGGGCGCTTGAGTTTTCTTTTCAACAACTCGGGCACCATCATCAGACAGATCGCGCCAAAACTCTTCATGTCGGTCACGCCGCGGCCGTACATCTTGTCGCCTTGAATCACGACCTTGAACGGGTCGGTGTCCCAGGGCTGGCCGTCGACTGGCACCACGTCGGTGTGGCCCGACAGCACCAGCCCGCCGATTTTGGTTTCGCCGTCGTGCGCGGGCAGGGTGGCCCAGAGGTTGGCTTTTTGGCCGCTGTCGTCATAGGTGCGACTGCAGGCAATGCCCAGATCTTTCAGGTAAGCCTCGGTCCAATCCAGCAAGGCCAGGTTGCTGTCGCGCGAGACAGTGGCAAAAGCGATCCATTTTTCAATCAGGGGCAGGGCGGCCAAGTCGGTGGCCTGGACCGAGGACAGGGCGGCGTGAGCAAGCGGGGCGTTCATGGGGGACTCCGTCGTAAAAGGGCGCCCATCGGGGCGCAGTTGATCTTACCGGGGCAGGCGCCCCCTCGCGTCACCTTGCCGACATGGGCTGGTCTGACCGCGCCGGGGAGTGGCCGCTAATTGAAGCAAAGACAGCCGCCGGGGCCGCCATCCATGTGCACCACGTTGTTTTGAGCAGCTTTGACCCCCAAAAAAAAGTCCGCGATTATGTTTTAATTTAATTTTTTAGATAAATTAAAAGTTCTCACTAACTCAGGGGCGGGCATGGCTAAGAAACTCAAAGTCGTCATCATGACGGGCAAATCCGAAGATGTAGCGGTCGATATTGTGCAAGGGTCGGGGGACGCCGGACTGCCCACCCGCATTCGGGTTGAAACAGGGGCCGGCTTCGCGCTGCGCGAAGTGGAGATTCAAGGCAGGCCCAAGCCTCTGAACGTCAAAGGCAAACGCGTGGGCAAAGATTTGCATGTGTTCTTTGATGAGCACCGCAATGCCGACTTGATTCTGCTCAATTACTACGAGGTCATGCCTGAGGGGGTCAACAGCATCATTGGTCAGGCAGAAAACGGGGCTTTTTATGAGTACTGGTGGGTGGCCGACACGCAAGCAAAGACTTCGGTGCTAGCACTGGGCGAAAGCGGTACGAGCGTACAACTTGTACTGGGGGGCGATGCAATAGCAGGCATGAGCCCGGCCCTGGCGGCGCTGACGCCGGCGATTGCGGGGTCGGGTGGTTGGTTGGTCGCTGGCGGTGGGTTGGCCTTGGCCGCGACTGATTCGGACACCACGCCCGATACGCAAGCACCCGCCACACCAGCGGCCTTGAAGAACTATGTCGACAACACCGGCGCAATACAGATTGCTTCGAGCGCCGCCGCCACAACTGATGACACGACGCCGGGGTTTTACATCGGCACCAACCAGACAGACAAACCCAAGCTGTATGTGGACGGCGTGTTCACGCCCTCTGTGTACGACCCGGCCACAGGCATCCTGACACCGCTGGCACCTCTGTCCGAAGGCGTTCACAGCCTGAGCTACACGCTGACAGATGCCGCCGGCAACGAAAGCAGTCAAAGCCCGGCGATGTTTCTCACCATCGACTCCACGGCGCCCGACGCGCCCACCGTCAACCCACAAACCACCAACGACACCACGCCAGTCCTCACCGGCACGGCTGAGGCTGGCAGCACTGTGACCGTCACCGTGGGCGGCGCCACCTACCAGGTCACCGCCAACAGCGCTGGCGCCTGGAGCCTGGACACCGGAGTCGCCACGCCCACATCGGGCAGCTTCAACCTCGGCTCGGATGGCCTCAAAAACATCACCCTGAGCAGCACCGACGCCGCCGGCAACAGCACGGACGGCAGCGGCAGCCTCACGCTCGACACCACCGCGCCCGACGCCCCCGCGTTCACAGCCACCGACGAGCAAAGCCCGCTCACTGGCCTCATCACCAGCGGCACCATCACCAACGACACCACCCCCACCCTCAGCGGCACCACCGAGCCGGGCGCAACAGTCAATGTCTTTGACAACGGCACGCTGATTGGCACGACCACGGCGGGTGGGGACGGCACCTGGCGTTTCACGCCGACCACCTCACTGGCCGAAGGTGCGCACAGCATCACTGTCACCAGCACCGACACGGCAGGCAATACCAGTGGCAGCTCCGAACCGTTGCCGTTCACGGTGGACACTACCGCGCCCGGCAAGAACCCCGATGGCTCCGTGGGCAGCATGCCTGCGCCCGTCGTGGCCGTTCCTGAAGGCATCAACGACGTCAACGCACAAGAAGTGTCTGACGGCGTGCAAACGCAAGTCACGCTGCCGACCGGCACCGTGGCGGGCGACACCCTCACGCTGACCGTGACCCATCCTGACGGCCGCCAGACCAGCGTGCCGTACACCGTCACAGCGCAAGACGTGATCACCAATCCCGCCAGCGTGAGCGTGGCCGTTCCAGTTGCCGATTTGAGTGCCAATGGCCAAGCGATCGACGGTGCCTACAGCATCAGCGCCACCGTGACCGATGCTGCGGGCAACCGAAGCACGGCGAGCGCCCCCGCGACTTTCACACTCGACACCGCCGCGCCCAGCGTACCCACGTTCACGGTCACCGACGACCTGGCCCCGATCACGGGTGCCATCCTCAGCGGTGCGACCACCAACGACACCACGCCAACTTTCAGCGGCACGGCCGAACCCGACGCCACCGTCAGGATTTACGACCAGGGCACGCTGATTGGCACCACCACGGCGGGCAGCGACGGCACCTGGCGTTTCACGCCGACCACGCCACTGGCCGAAGGCACTCACAGCATCACCACCACCGCCACCGACACGGCGGGCAACACCAGCGGCACTTCCGCGCCTTTACCGTTCAACATCGACACCACCCTCCCGGGCACGCCAGGTCTGGCGATTGAAGAAGCGGCAAACGCTGTGAGCAGTGCTGAAGCCATTGATGGCGTGCAAACGCAAGTCACGCTGCCAATCGGCACCGTGGCGGGCGACACCCTCACGCTGACCGTGAATGGACCGAGTGGCACGCACCTCGTGACCTACACCGTCACACCGGAAGACCTCTCAGCAGGCACAGCCAGCGTCACCGTTCCGGCCCAAAACCTCAGCGCCAACGGCGAGTATGCCGACGGCAACTACACCGTCAGCGCCACGGTGACCGATGCCGCAGGCAACCAGGCACCGACGAGCGCCGCCGTAACTTTCACTCTCGACACCACCGCGCCCAACGCACCCGGCTTCACCACGGCCGACGACGCCTTGCCGATCAGTGGCACCGTCAATGCCGGGGACAACACCAACGACACGACCCCGACTTTCAGCGGCACGACCGAACCGGGCGCCACCATCACGATCTACGACAACGGCAATCCGATTGGCACCGCCACAGCGGGCAGCGACGGCACCTGGCGCCTCACGCCCACCACCCCACTGGCCGAAGGCGCGCACAGCATCACCACCAGCATCACCGATACGGCTGGGAACACCAGCGGTTTCTCCGCACCCCTGCCGTTCACCATCGACACCACCCCAACGGCTGCGCCGACCCTGTCCATGGCCGAAGCCACAGGCGATGTCAGCGCCACCGAGGCCGTCGACGGCGTGCAAACACAAGTCGCGCTACCAACCGGCACACTGGCCGGTGACACCATCACGCTCACGGTGACCCATCCCGACAACACCACCAGCACGGTGGTCTACACCGTCACGCGAATCGACATCGCAGCGCAGACCGCCACCGTCACCATTCCGGCCACCCGCCTGAATGCCGATGGCCATTACGTCGACGGCACCTACGGTGTGACGGCGACTGTCACGGATGCTGCGGGCAATGCCAGCCCGGCCAGCGACAGCAGTGCCTTCACGCTGACCACCACCGCCCCAGACTTCATGGCCACCGACGATGTGAATCCGGTGGCCAGCGCCATCGCCAACGGCGCCACGACCAACGACACCAAGCCCACTTTCAGGGGCGGCGACCTGACTGATGGCGACATGGTCAACATTTTCGACAAGGGTCAACTGATCGGTACCGCGGCGGTGGGCAGTGACGGCGCCTGGAGTTTCACGCCGACCACGCCCTTGGTCGATGGCGCACATGACATCACCACCACGGTGACCAACGCGTCGGGTACCGGCACGCCCTCGGTGCCGCTGAGTTTCACGGTAGACACCATCCCGCCAGGCACCAACCCCGACGGCACCTTCGGCAGTATTCCGACCCCATTGGTGGCGATGGCCGAAGCTTTAGATGGCGTGAATGCGGTTGAAGCCGTCAATGGCGTGCAAACGCAAGTCACACTGCCCACCGGCACCGTGGCCGGCGACACCGTCACGCTGACGGTGACCCGTCCCGACGGCAGCACCAGCACCGTCACCTACACCGTGACGGCCAACGACGTCACGGTCCAATCGGCCACCGTCACCATCCCGGTGCAAGACATCAGCGCTGCCAACGGCAATTACGCCGACGGCAACTACAGCGTCAGCGCCACCGTCACCGATGCCGCCGGCAACGCCAGTCCCGCCAGCGGCAGCACCCCGTTCACACTGGACACGACAGCCCCCAGCGCCCCAAGCAACAGCGCCACCGACAACACCGGCACGGCGCAAGGGACTATTTCGTCCAACGGCAGCACCGACGACACCACACCCAGCTTTGGCGGCACCGCCGAGCCAGGCTCGACCATCACAATCTACGACAACGGCACGCCCATTGGCACCGCCACGGCGAGCAGCGACGGCAGCTGGCGTTTCACGCCGACCACGCCGCTGGCCGATGGCGCACACAGCATCACCACCACCGCCACCGACACGGCCGGCAACGAAGGCCCGTCCAGCACTCCGGTCAATTTCACGGTTGACACCAACGTACCAGGGGCACCAACTCTGACGATGGCCGAAGCAGCGAATGGTGTCAGCGCGGCCGAAGCCAGCGATGGCGTGCAAGCGCAAGTCACCCTGCCGACAGGCACCGTGGTGGGCGACACCGTCACACTCACGGTCACTGGCCCGAGTGGCACCCACACGCTCGCCTACACAGTGACGGCCAACGATGTCGCGGCCAATCCCGCCACGGCCACCGTCACCATCCCAGCCGCTGATCTCAGTGCCAACGGACAGTATGCCGACGGCAGTTACACCGTCAGCGCCACGGTGACCGATGCAGCGGGCAACCAAAGCCCGGGCAGTGTGCCCACCAGCTTCAGCCTCGACACCGCTGCGCCCAGCGCGCCCAGCAACAGCGCCACCGACAACGCCGGTGGAAACCAAGGGGCCATGGCGTCCAACGGCACCACGGACGACACCACGCCGACTTTTAGCGGCACCGCCGAGCCAGGCTCGACCATCACGATCTACAACAACGGCGCACCGATCGGCACCGCCACGGCGGGCAGCGACGGCAGCTGGCGTTTCACGCCGACCACGCCGCTGGCCGATGGCGCACACAGCATCACCACCACCGCCACCGACACAGCGGGCAATGAAGGTCCATCCAGCGAAGCGTTGATCTTCACCGTCGACACCCAAGCCACGGCCGCACCAAGCCTGGCGATGGCCGAGGCCGCCAGCGGCATCAACGCCCAAGAAGCGTCTGACGGCGTGCAAACGCAAATCACACTGCCCACCGGCACCGTGGCCGGCGACACCGTCACGCTGACGGTGACCCGTCCCGACGGCAGCACCAGCACCGTTAACTACACGGTCACGCCCAACGACGTCACGGCCCAATCGGCCACCGTCACCATCCCGGTGCAAGACATCAGCGCTGCCAACGGCAATTACGCCGACGGCAACTACAGCGTCAGCGCCACCGTCACCGATGCCGCCGGCAACGCCAGTCCCGCCAGCGGCAGCACCCCGTTCACACTGGACACGGCAGCCCCCAGCGCACCCAGCAACAGCGCCACCGACAACGCCGGTGCAAACCAAGGGGCTATTTCTTACGACGGCAGCACCGACGACACCACACCCAGCTTTGGCGGCACCGCCGAGCCAGGCTCGACCATCACAATCTACGACAACGGCACGCCCATTGGCACCGCCACGGCGGGCAGCGACGGCAGCTGGCGTTTCACGCCGACCACGCCGCTGGCCGATGGCGCACACAGCATCACCACCACCGCCACCGACACGGCCGGCAACGAAGGCCCGTCCAGCACCCCGGTCAATTTCACGGTTGACACCACGGCGCCCGACGCGCCCACCGTCAACCCACAAACCACCAACGACACCACGCCGGTCATCACAGGCACAGCCGAAGCTGGCAGCACTGTGACCGTCACCGTGGGCGGCGCCACCTACCAGGTCACCGCCAACAGCGCCGGCGCCTGGAGCCTGGACACCGGAGTCGCTACGCCCACATCGGGCAGCTTCAACCTCGGCTCGGATGGCCTCAAAAACATCACCCTGAGCAGCACCGACGCCGCCGGCAACAGCACGGACGGCAGCGGCAGCCTCACGCTCGACACCACCGCGCCCGACGCCCCCGCGTTCACAGCCACCGACGAGCAAAGCTCGGTCACTGGCCTCATCACCAGCGGCACCAGCACCAACGACACCACCCCCACCCTCAGCGGCACCACCGAGCCGGGCGCAACAGTCAATGTCTTTGACAACGGCACGCTGATTGGCACGACCACGGCGGGTGGGGACGGCACCTGGCGTTTCACACCGGCCATCCCGCTCACTGAAGGCGCGCACAGCATCACCACGCAGGGCACAGACACCCTGGGCAACACCAGCGGCCAATCGGCGCCGCTGAACTTCACCATCGACACCACAGCCCCTGTGGTACCAACCGTCAACCCACAAACCACCAACGACACCACGCCGGTCCTCACCGGCACGGCTGAAGCTGGCAGCACCGTCACCGTCACCGTGGGCGGCGCCACCTACCAGGTCACCGCCAACAGCGCCGGCGCCTGGAGCCTGGACACCGGAGTCGCTACGCCCACATCCGGCAGCTTCAACCTCGGCTCGGATGGCCTCAAAAACATCACCCTGAGCAGCACCGACGCCGCCGGCAACAGCACGGACGGCAGCGGCAACCTCACGCTCGACACCACCGCGCCCGACACTCCGGCCACGCCCACCCGCTACGCCGACGATGTCGCCGCGGTCGTCAACCCCAACAGCACGGCGCCCACCACCAACGACACCACACCGGGCATGAACATCGGCACCGGGCTCACCGACACACCGAGCCTGTACGTCGATGGTCAAAAAGTGGAGGCCATCTACGATCCAGTCACCGGCACCCTGACGCCGGTGACCCCGCTCACCGATGGTCTGCACGACCTCACGTACACCCTCACCGATGTCGCCGGCAACGAAAGTGAGCCCAGCGGTACGCTCAAGCTCAACGTGGACACCACCGCGCCGGGCTACAACCCGGACGGCACCCCGGGTACGACCCCGACCCCGGTCGTCGCCATGGCCGAAGCCGCCAGCGGCATCAACGCCCAAGAAGCGTCTGACGGCGTGCAAACGCAAATCACACTGCCCACCGGCACCGTGGCCGGTGACACCATCACGCTGACGGTGATTCACCCGGACAACACCACCAGCACCGTCAACTACACGGTCACGCCCAACGACGTCACGGCAGGTACGGCCACCGTCACCATCCCGGTGCAAGACATCAGCGGCGCCAACGGCAGTTACGCCGACGGCAACTACAGCGCCAGCGCCACCGTGACCGATGCTGCGGGCAATTCCAGTCCGACCAGCACCGCCACCGGTTTCGTCTTGGACACCACCGCCCCGGCCACGCCAGCCGCGCCCACCAGCTACAACGACAACGCAGCGCCGGTGCTCAACGCCACCAGCACAGCGCCCAACACCAATGACACCACCCCGAGCCTGAACGTGGGCACCGGCTTGACCGACACGCCCGCCCTGTACGTTGACGGCCAAAAAGTGGACGCCACCTACGACCCGGCCACCGGCACGCTGACGCCAACTACACCACTGGCCAATGGTCCGCACACACTGAGTTACACCCTGACCGACGCCGCCGGCAACGAAAGCGACCCAAGCCCTGCGCTCAACCTCACGGTGGACACCTCGGTGCCGACGACCCCTGCTGTGCCGAGCGGCTATGCCGACAACATCGGCAGCGTCCAGAGCACCACCAGCAGTGCAACCGTCACCGACGACGACACGCCGGGTCTGAACATCGGCACCGTGCCTGCGGGCACTGCGCCCAGCCTGTACGTCGACGGCCAAAAAGTGGACGCCACCTACGTCAACGGCGTGCTCACACCCACCATGCCGCTGGCCGATGGCCCACACGAACTGAGCTACACCCTGACCAACGCCGCAGGCACCGAAAGCGCTCAGAGCCCGTCACTCAGCCTCAGGGTCGACACCCTCGCCCCAGACACCCCCGCTGCGCCGACCACCTACGTCGACAACATCGGCTCCCTGCAGAACCCCGCCAGCACCGCACTGACCACGGACGACACCGCACCGGGCCTGAACATTGGCACGGTGCCTGAAGGCACCACGCCCAGCCTGTATGTCGATGGCGTCAAGGTGGATGCCAGCTACGTCAACGGCGTGCTCACGCCCACCACGCCACTGGGTGACGGCACGCACGCGCTCGCCTACACCCTCACGGACGCCGCTGGCAACGAAAGCGGCCAGAGTGCCGCGCTCACACTCGTGGTCGACACCCTTGCACCGGCCACCCCGGCGGCGGCGATCAGCTACGCCGACAACACCGGTGACCTGCAAAGTGCTGTCAGCAGCGCGTCTGTCACCGACGACACCACACCGGGCCTGAACATTGGCACCCACCCGACCGACACGCCCAAGTTGTATGTAGACGGCGTGCTGACGCCCGCCAACTACAACCCGGCCACCGGCACGCTGACGCCGACCGCACCGCTGGCCGATGGTCCGCACACCCTGAGTTACACCCTGACGGACGCTGCCGGCAACGAAAGCGACCCGAGCCCAGCACTGCATCTCACCGTCGATGCCATGGCCCCTGACGCACCTGTCATCGATGGCGTACAGGATGACGTAGCCCTTGTTTTCGGCAACGTCGCCCCTGGCGGCAGCACCAACGACACCACACCCACCTTCACCGGCAAGGCAGAAGCGGGCAGCACCGTCACGCTCTACAACGGCACCACCGTGCTCGGTACCGTGGTGGCCAATGCCAACGGTGACTGGAGCTTCACGCCGACGACCCCGCTGACAGAAGGTACCTACAACGTCACCGCCACGGCCACCGATGCTGCAGGCAATACCAGCGACAGCAGCAGCCCCTACTCCGTCACCGTCGACACCACCCCGCCCGGTATCCCGACGATCACCAGCGTGACCGACAATGTCGATCCGGTCCAAGGCACCGTCGCTGACAACGGCAGCACCAACGACACCACGCCCACTTTCCGTGGCACGGCCGAGGCAGGCAGCACCGTCACGCTGTACAACGACGGCACCGTGCTCGGCACCACCACGGCCGACGCCAACGGCGACTGGACCTTCATCGCCCCGACCCTGGCTGACGGTGCCTACAGCATCACCGCCCAGGCCACCGACGCCGCGGGCAACACCGACAGCGCCAGCAGCGCCTGGAACTTCACCGTGGACGCCACCGTGCCCACGCAGACGGTGCAATTCACGTCCATGACCAAGGACAGCGGCAGCGGGACCGCCAACGCCGACTGGACCACCGACAACGCCAGCGGCGGTCGCCTGGTCAGCGGCACGCTCAGCACTGTGCTGGGCACAGGGGAGCAACTGGCCGTTTACAGCAATGGCAACTTCATCGGTTACGCCACCGTCGCCACGGGCAGTACCGCCTGGGTCATCACCGACCCAAGCGATTACACCGCC
Source organism: Limnohabitans sp. YIMB22184 (assembly GCF_048020265.1). Classification (GTDB taxonomy): domain Bacteria; phylum Pseudomonadota; class Gammaproteobacteria; order Burkholderiales; family Burkholderiaceae_C; genus Limnohabitans_A. Next base: position 3,023,507 of record NZ_CP171843.1, on the reverse strand, counting down.
GGCTGGACTTACACCGCCAAAGTGGTCGATGCCGCAGGCAACGCGGGCAGCGAGCAGACGCAAACCGTCACGCTGGGCAGCGCGGTCGCCGGCTCCGCTGGCGCCACCACCACCGCCGACACGCTCAGCTACACCGGCGGCGTTCGCAACGCCCTGGATGGCAACGACGGCATCACTGCCACCATCACCAACCTGCAAAGCATCCTAGCTGGCGGCGGCCTCATCGTCGGCGGCACAGGCATTGACACGCTTGTGCTCGCGGCCAACACCACGCTCGACCTCGAAGTGCTGACCCACAACCAGACGGTCAAAGCCATTCAGGAAGTCGAAGTCTTCACCTTGCAAGGCGATTCGACCGTCACGATGTCGGCCAACGACGTGCTCTCGCTCGGTGGTGCCAACGCCACCACCATGAGCGGTTACAGCTTTTCCTCCACTGTGCAAACAGCCGATGGCTCGGTGGCTGCAACCGGCTCCACCCAAAGCACAGGCAAGGTGCAGTTCGTGGTCAACGGCACCAACACCGACACACTGAACCTCAACGCACTGCTCAACGACGGCGTCACCGGTCTGGGCGGCGTGGTCGGCAACACCGGTCTGACGGGCCAGTGGGACTACAAGGGCCAGGTCACTGTCATGGGTGTAGATGCCATTGAGCACACCTACAAGGTCTATGACCACAGCACCACTGGCGCGCAAGTGCTGGTCGATCTGCCCGTGATCGTCAACATCATCACTCCGGTCACCATCACCACCATTTCTGCCGATACGGGCGTGGGCACCAGCGACTTCGTCACCCACGACGCCACACTCATCTACAGCGGCAAGCTGCCCACAGGCTTCAACGCCACCACAGAAAAGCTCAAGATCGAGGTCGTCGACAGCAGCAATGCCGTCGTCTACAGCGGCTACGCCACGGCCAACGGTGCCAACTGGGCGTGGGACGACACCTCGCAAACCCTGGCCGATGGCCGCTACACCCTCAAAGCCACCGTCGTTCAAGCCGCGACCGATGCTGTGGTCAGCAGCTACGGTGCCAACGGCAGCACCACGCATGTTCTGACCATCGACACCGGTGTGCCCAATGACGGCGTGGCACCCACTGTGGAAATCACCACCGACGTCAACAACGACGGCACCATCGACGCCACCGAGGGCGCGGGCGCCAACGTCGGCGTCCAAGTCAGCTGGACAGGAACCGTCAACGTCGGCGATCAGGTCGTCATCACCGATGGCACTGCAACGCGCACCATCACATTGAACGATACCGATGTGACCAACGGCTACGTCACCACCAGCTTCGCCAAGCCGGCCGACGGCAGCACCTTGGCGGTGACCGCGCACATCGTTGACACCGCTGGCAACACCAGCGCCCAAGGCAGCGGCAGTGCGACCGTCGACACCACCGCGCCCGACATTCCGCTCATCGTCAGCGCCAACGACGACGTGGCACCTGTGACCGACGCCTTGGCCCACAACGGCAGCACCAACGACACCACGCCCACTTTCCGTGGCATAGCAGAAGCGGGCAGCACCGTCACGCTGTACGACGGCACCACCGTGGTTGGTACAGGCACGGCCGATGACAGTGGCAACTGGACCATCACGACCAGCGCCCTAACGGCAGGCAGCCACACCATCACCGCCACCGCCACCGACGCTGCCGGCAACACCGGCGACGCCAGCAGCAGTTTCAATTTCACGGTCGACACCACTGTGCCCAACGCGCCGACCATCACCAACGCCACCGATAACGTGTCGCCCGCGGCCGGCATTGTGGCCAACGGCGGCAACACCAACGACCCCACGCCCACCTTCAGCGGCACCGCCGAAGCGGGCAGCACCGTCACGCTGTACAACGGCAGCACCGTCATTGGCACCGGCACGGCCGATGCCAATGGCCAATGGGCCATCACCACCAGCGTCCTGGGCGAAGGCACTTATGACTTCACCGCCACCGCCACCGATGCAGCCGGTAATGTCGGCGATGCCAGCGGCCCCTACACCGTCACCGTCGACACCACCGCACCCGCTACCCCGAGTGCGCCCAGCACCTACGTTGACAACGCGGGCACCCTCACCAACCCGACCAGCTTGGCGGCCATCACCGACGACAGCACGCCGGGCCTGAACATCGGCACCGGTCTGACCAACACGCCCAAGCTGTACGTCAATGGCGTGCTCACACCGGCCACTTATGACCCCGCGACCGGCACGCTCACGCCGACCAGCCCGCTGCCCAATGGCACCCATGCGCTCACCTACACGCTGAGCGATGCCGCTGGCAACGAAAGCGGCCAGAGCGCATCACTCAACTTCACCGTTGACACCCTTGCTCCCGGTATCCCAACCATCACGAGCGCCAACGACAACCAGGCACCGGTGATAGGTAATGTCGCCAAAGGCGGCAGCACCAACGACACCACGCCGACCTTCAGCGGCACCGCCGAAGCAGGCAGTACGGTCACGCTGTACGACGGCACCACCGTGGTCGGTACAGGCACGGCCGACGCCAGCGGCCGCTGGTCCATCGCGACCAGCACGCTTGCCGATGGCACCCACAGCATCCAGGCCACGGCCACCGATGCCGCCAGCAACACCAGCACCACCAGCAGCCCTTACACCGTCAAGGTGGACACTGTTGCGCCCGCCACGCCGAGCGCACCCACCACTTACAACGACGACTTCGGCAGCAGCCAGGACTTCTTCAGCAGCGAGGCCATCACCGATGACAATACGCCGGGCCTGAACATCGGCAACGGGCTGACCGGTGCACCCAAACTGTATGTGAATGGCGTCCTCACGCCCGCCACTTATGACTCGGCCACCGGCACGCTCACACCCATCAGCCCGCTGCCCGAAGGCACATACACCCTGACCTTCACCCTGACGGACGCCGCAGGCAACGAGAGCGGCCAAAGTGACCCACTCAGCCTGACCGTGGGCACCCCGCCGCCCGCCACCCCGGTCATCACCAGCGCCAATGACAACACGGCACCCGAAATCGGCACCGTGGCCAACAACGGCAGCACCAACGACACCACGCCAACCTTCACCGGCACGGCCGTTGCGGGCAGCACGGTCACGCTTTACAACGGCAGCGCGGTGCTGGGCACCACCACCGCCGATGGCAGCGGCAACTGGACCATCACCACCGACACGTTGGCAAACGGCACTTACAACTTCACATCCAAAGCCACCGTCGATGGCAGCACCAGCCCCGCCAGCGGTGCCTACACACTCCATGTCGATACGCAGGCGCCTGCACAGGTGGTGCAGTTCACCTCGATGACCAAAGACACCAGCACCAGCGTCGCAACCGCCGACTGGAACACCGCCGACGCCAGCGCTGGCCGTCTGGTCAGCGGCACACTCAGCGCACCGCTGGGTGCAGGTGAGCAACTCGCGGTTTACACGAACAACGGCGCCACCTTCATCGGTTACGCCCATGTTGCTGCCGGTGCCACCGCATGGGCCATCACCGATACCAACGGCTACACCGCTGGTTGGACCTACACCGCCAAGGTGGTCGACGCCGCGGGCAACACCGGCCCAGTGCAAACCCAGGTGGTCAACACCGACCTGAGAGCCGACCCGCCACTCATCACCACCGTCAAGGACAGCGCCGGCACCAACATCAGCTCGGGCGGCAGCACCGCCAACACAGTCACCACCGTCGCGGGCACCAGCGAAGCCAATGCCACGGTTTATGTCTACGACAGCACCAGCACCAACCTGGTGGCCACCACCACGGCCAATGCCAGCGGCCAATGGACGGCCACCATCGCCGCGCCCACGGCGGGTGCGCACAGCTTCACCGCTGTGCAGCTGGACACAACAGGCAACCAGAGCGTGTATGCCGCACTCTGGACGGTCACCAGTTCGGCCGGCACCAGCCAGTTGAGCAACGGCGACTTCAGCACCGCGTCGCAGAGCGGTTTCACATCGCCCAATATGACCTGGAGCAGCAGCATCAACTACGGTGCCACAACCAACAACGCGGCCATTGGCGCACTTGCACTGACCGCAGGCACCACCAGCACCAGCACGTCGGGCACAGCCACAAACATCAGCTGGAACAAAAAGTCCATGGCTGCATTGGGCAACCCCGACGGGACTATGACGGGTAACCAGCTGCTGGTGAACATCGCCAGCAGCACCAAGGCTGTGTTCTGGCAGTCCACGGCACAGGTCGAGGCGGGCAAGAGCTACACCTTCAAGCTTGACTACGCCATCAACCAAGGTGACGGCAACATCGGCGGCGGCAGCCTGGGCACCGATGTGGATGGCACCTCGCTGACCATCTACAACGTCAAAAACAAGGAAAGCGGCCACTACACCGTGGTCTACACCGCGACCAGCACCAAGACCATCACCCTGTCGCTTTGGGGTACCAACGCAATCGCCAACTCGGGCTCCTTTGGTGATCTTGTGGTCGACAACGTGTCCTTCATGCCGAATACACCGGCGGGCAACAACACCATCGTGGCTGGCAGCGCCCCCAACGGCGTATCCAACGCCGACGATCCGGGTCTGACCTACACCAGCGGTGCCCTGGACGCCAAGGTCGGCAACGACACCATCACCGTCAGCAGCAACGGCTTGCAAAGCTCGCTCGCTGCGGGCGGCCGCATCAACGGCGGTGCGGGGGCAGACACCCTCAATCTCGCGGCCAACACCACGCTGGACCTGGAAGCCCTGACCAGCAACCAGACCGTCAAGCCTATCCAGGAAGTGGAAATTTTCACGCTGCAAGGCGGCTCCACGCTCACCTTGTCGGCCAACGACGTACTCTCACTCGGCGGCGCCAATGCCACCACCATGAGCGGCTACACCTTCGCTTCCACCGCGCAAACGGCGGTTGGCTCGGTGCAGGCCACCGGCTCCACCAGCAGCACCGGCAAGGTGCAGTTCGTTGTCAACGGCTCCAGCACCGACAAGCTCAACCTCGACGCCTTGCTCAACGACGCCGTCACCGGCCAGGGCGGCGTGATCGGCAACACGGCCCTGTCGGGTCAGTGGGATTACAAAGGGCAGGTCAGCCTGGCCGGCCACACCTACAAGGTCTATGACCACAGCACCACCGGTGCGCAGGTGCTGGTCGATCTGGCGGTAACGGTCAACACCAGCACGCCGGTCACGATCCATGCCATCAGCGCCGACAACGGTGCCAGCGCAGCCGACTTCGTCACCAACGACCCGACTCTGAGCTACAGCGGCAAGCTGCCCAGCGGCTTCAACGCCACCACCGAAAAGCTCAAAGTCCAGATCCTCGATGGCAGCAACGCGGTCGTCTACAGCGGCTACGGCGCCGTCAACGGCGGCAACTGGACTTGGGACGATACGGCCCACACCCTGGCAGCAGGCGGCTACACCATCAAGGCCACCGTGGTCAGCGCCAGCACCGACGCCCTGATCAGCAGCTATGGGGTCAATGGCACCACCACGCAGGCCTTGGTGGTCGACACCAACGTGCCCAATGCCGGTGCAACGCCCACCGTGGAGATCACCACAGATGCCAACAACAACGCCATCATCAACGCCAGCGAAGGCACGGCAAGCACCGTCAGCGTCAAGGCCAGCTGGACCGGTACCGTCAGCGCAGGCGACCAAGTGGTCCTCACCGACGGCACCAACATCCAAACACTGGTGCTGAACGCCACCGACATCAGCAATCGATACGTCACCACCACCTTTGCCAAACCGGTAGATGGCAACACGTTGTCGGTCAATGGGGTGATCAAAGACACCGCAGGCAACACCACGACCGCAGGCAGCGACAGTGCGTATCTCGATTTCACGGCGCCCAACGTCCCAGGCATCGGTACCTACAACGACAACGCGGGCACCAGCACCGGCAATTTGGCCAGCGGCAGCACCACCGACGATGCCACACCCACCTTCACCGGCACGGCCGAGGCCGGCAGCACCGTCACGCTTTACAACGGCAGCACAGTGCTGGGCAGCACCACGGCCAACGCCAGCGGCGCCTGGAGCTTCACGCCAAGCGCCGACCTGGCGCCGGGCAGCTACAACATCACCGCAAAGGCCACAGACGCCGCGGGCAACACCAGTGCTGCCGGCGATGCGTTTGCGGTGACCATCAACCTCAACAACGCGCCCGAGTCTTCCGCTGACACCGTGCTCAACACGCTGCAGGCTTTACAAGCACCCTCCCTCAGCATCACGGACAACGTGAACGCCACCAGCGCTGCCAACAGCAGTGAGGTGACGTTCACTTTCACCTTTAGCGAAGCGGTCAGTGGCTTCACTGCTGACAGCGTGAGCATCAACGACGGCACCAAGGGTGCGTTCACACAAGACACGACCAATCCCAAGGTGTACACCTTGGTGGTCACCGCGCCATCCAGCAACGGCGGCGCCATCGGCGTGAGCGTGGCCAGCGGCAGCTACGCGAGTGTCAGTACCGGCTTGGCCGGACAAGGCGCAACGGCTACGCAGTACTACGGCGCAGACCCTGCGCCTGCGGGCGCGGAAGCCTTTGTGGCCAGCAGCGGCAGCTACCTCAAGTACGCGTCCTACTACCCGGTGGGCGACAAGACTTACCTGATCGGCCGCATCGGCAACGCTTTTTCGTGGAGCAGCCTTGATGCTAACGGCTCAGTCAGCACCGTCGACACCAAAACGGGTGCCGTTCTGTCCACTAGCGTAGGCAACAGCCTCACAACAGGCTGGGGTTATGGCTACGTCGGCGTCAGCCCCAACACCGACAGCCAGGGCAACTTCTATGTCACTGGTAACTACAGCACCAGCACCCTCGACAACGGCAACCTGACGCTCAGCAAAGTGGGCGCTGATGGTGTGATTCAAAGCACGATCGAGGTCACCACGGCGGTCCTCGGTGACAAGGTCCCGAACGTCTACGCCACGGCCAGCTGGCTCAATGCCGACAGCACGGTCAGTGTGGCTTACGTGAGAGGTAACTACCTGTACCTGACCCAGGTGAACCCTGCGACAGGCGTGACCCTTGCCACCGAGCCAGAAGCCTTGATCACGGCACCTCAAACGGTATCTGGCCGCACGCTTCAGCCTGTCCAACTTCCGGACGGCAGCATCTTGCTGACGGCCGAGGCGACCGGCAACAACGTGACCTACCTGCGTTTTGTCAACAACACGCTCGTGTCCAGCTTCGACGTCAACCTGCCCAGCTCCGACACCTGGCTAAACACCATTGTGCTGAGCGATGGCCATGTGGCCACGCTGGGTTTCAGCGCCATCACCCAGTCGCTCACCCTCAAGATCGTTGATCCCCTGTCGGTCAACGCCGACAAAGTGGTCAGCAGCTTCACTTACACCCCGTCACAATTCTTGCCGGCCGGTCACACCCTCGCTAACTACAGCGATTACTTTGATCTGGTGCAACTCAAAGACGGCAGCCTGGTGATTGCGGGCACCTCGGACTACCTGACCAAAAACTACCTCATGCTGCTCAACACTGACGGCAGCATCAAGGTGGCCCCCTTCACAGTGGATGCTCAGGCTTCTCGATGGGCGCCTTCTTCGGGCGGCGATGCCGAAACCATCAGCCTGCTTGCGCTGGACGATGGCAGTTTCCAGATGCTGTACCAGGACAGGTTTGACACCAGCAGTGATCGAATCAAAACCATCACCTTTGGCCCCTCCGGCACCATTGTGCAGGCTGGCGCCAGCGCAGGTGGGACCGACACCTTCACCGGTGGGGACGGCAACGACACCTTCAGCGCCAACGGCGGCGCCGACCGCATCCTGGCCGGCGCGGGCAACGACAAAGTCATCATCAACAACGACAACGTCACCCAGCTGGGCAACACCAACACCATGCTGCTGGACGGCGGCACGGGCATCAACACGCTCAAGCTGGCCGACAGCGGCGCCGCGCTGGACCTGACCAACGCCACCGTGGCGGCGAAGGTGCAGGGCTTCAGCAGCATCGACCTCACGGGCACCGGCGACAACACGCTCAAGCTCGACGCGACCACCGTGGCCCGCATGGGCCAAGGCCTGGCCACGTCCGACGGTCGGTTCATGGTCGTGAACGGCAACACCGGCGACGCTCTTCAGCTGGCAGGCCGCTGGACGCAAGGCAGCGCCACCGCCAGCGGTGCCGATCTGGTCGCCAGCCTGGGCGCTGGCCACGGCTTCGTGGCAGGCATGCAGTACGTGGCCTACACCCAGGGCAGCCAAGTGGTCTATGTGGCTGAGCCCGTGAGCACCACGACAGACGTCATGGCCACCAACCCGCAAGGCATCACCACCACCGCGGCCACCGTGGCCGAGTTGTTCGAAGGCGCCTTCTCCGATGCCGACACCGGCCAGGCCTTCAAGGGCGTGGTCGTGGTGGGCAACAGTGCGGGCTACGAGTGGCTGGACGGCAGCACTTGGACGGCACTGCCTGCCGCCAGCGACGCCGCAGCCATCTTTTTGGCGGCCAACACCCAGCTGCGCTACAACGGGGCCCTGGCCGGTGCCAGCGCCACGACCCCCGGCGCACTGACCGTGCGCCTGGTGGACAACTCAGGCGCCAACGCCTCGGCCAGCCTGGCCAATGGCGACGTGGTGAATGTGAGCAACTCGGGCACAGGCAATGGCGGCAACACCGCTTACAGCGGCACCACCACCGAGCTGGAGTGGGACACCACCCCGCCCGCGGCTCCCGCGATCACCAGCTACGCCGACAACGTGGGGGCATCGCAGCCCACGGCAGCTGCCAATGGCAGCACCACCGACGACGCCACGCCCACCTTCACCGGCACGGCCGAGGCCGGCAGCACCGTCACGCTGTACAACGGCAGCACAGTGCTGGGCAGCACCACGGCCAACGCCAGCGGCATCTGGCGCTTCACACCGAGCGTCGACCTGGCACCGGGCAGCTACAACATCACGGCCAAGGCCACCGACGCGGCGGGCAACACCAGTGCTGCCGGCGATGCGTTTGCGGTAACGGTGACAGTGACGGTGGTAGACAACACGGCACCAACCGCGGCCGTCGTGATGATGGACACGGCCCTCAAGGTGGGCGAAGAGAGTCTGGTCACCATCACCTTCAACGAAGCGGTCACCGGCCTCACAGCCAGCGACTTCACGGTGGACAACGGCACGCTCAGCGAGCCGGTCAGCAACGACGGCGGCGTCACCTGGACTGCCACCTACACGCCCACGACGGGTGTGGAGGACACCACCAACGTGATCACGCTCAAAGACAACGGGGTCACCGACCTGGCCGCCAACCCGAACGCGTCCGCTGACTCGGCCAATTTCGAGGTGGACACCCTCGCCACCGGCGCACCCAGCCTGAGCGCTACAGAAGCCCTGGAGGGCGGCATCAACGCCACCAAGGCCGCCAACGGCGTGGACACCACCGTCACCCTGCCCACCGGCGCCGTAAGTGGTGATGTGATCACCCTGACGGTGACCGACCCGAGCGGTGACGAGCGCACCGTGCTGTACACCGTGCTGCCGACCGATGTGAGCCAGGGCAACGCGTTGGTCACCATTCCGACCAATGGCATCGACGAAGACGGCAGCTACAACGTGGTGGCCACCGTCACCGACGCAGCGGGCAATACCAGCGTGAACAGCAGCACGGCCACCTTCAAGCTCGACCGCAGCCTGAAAACACCCACCTTGTCGCTGAACAGCGACAGCGGCTGGCTCGCCATCGACAGCATCACTGCCGATGGCAAGGTCAACGTCAATGGGCTGGCCAATGGCGGCACCTGGGAATACACCACCAACAAGGGCCAGAGCTGGACCGCCGGCACCGACAGCAGCTTCGTGCTGCCCCAGGGTGAATACGCTGCGGGCAGTGTGCAAGTGCGCCAGACCGTGGCAGGCGTCACCAGTGACCGTGCCCAGCTGGCCTACAACACCGAGCAACAGGTCTCGGTCGACAGCACCAACTTCCAGACCGACTCCAAGGTGGTCCAGCTCGACAATGGCAACACCCTGGTCATCTACTACCAGGGCAGCAGCGCGGACAAGGGCTCTACTGTGGGGCGCATTTATGACGCCGACGGTCTGCCCCTGGGCGGCACATTTGTGGTCACCCCCAACGGCATCCTGGCCGATCTGACAGCAGTGCCCGGCGGTGCCTTTGTGGTGAGTGAATTCACCCCCGCATCGGGACAGACCGGTGTGAGCGGTGTTTTCATCCACAACAACGGCGCCGTGAGTGTGTCGGAATTTGCAGTCGCCAGTGCCGGCAAGCAGATGCAGACCTGCACCCTGAGCAACGGCGACGTGGCGGTGGTCTGGCGCGTCGACAACGCGGGCACCACCAAACTCTGGGGCAGCGTCTACAGCGCCGATGGCACCCTCAAGACCAGCGCTACCGTGCTGGCCAGCTTTGCGGACGCCGACTTGCCAAGCAGCATTTATGGCGAAAGCCGTGAGCTCGACATTGCGGCGGGCAGCAATGGCCAACTCGTCGTCAGCTGGAACGGCCTGGGCGACGGTGTCGGCCTGGGCGTGTTTGCGCGAACCTTCGAGGCCAACCTCAGCCCGGTCGGCAACGCAATTCAAGTGAATACCGTCACCAACAACGACCAGTTGTACCCAGCCATCAGCACGTTGGCCGATGGCTCGTACGTGGTGTCCTGGATGTCCAGAGGGCAAGACGGCATGACCCTGGCGCAGAACCTGCGCGTGTTCAACGCCGACGGCACAGCCAAGACAGCTGAGATTCCGGTCTATACCCGCACGGCAGGCGGTTACGAGGGTTACGGCGACGTGGCTTTCCTCAGCGACGGGCGCATCGTGGCCATCTGGGCTGAATACGACATGGTCGGCAGCAGTGACTATGACCTCAAAGCCCGTTTCTTTGATGGCAACACGGGCGCTGCCATCGGCTCGGCTTTCGCGGTCAACACCGACACAACGGGCTGGCAATGGTTCGCCTCGGTGGCACCCAAGGCAGATGGTGGTTTTGTGGTGTCGTGGACTTCGGGCAACGACGCGACCACACGCCTGCAACACTTCGACGCCACCGGTCAAAAGACCGGCACCCTCCTGGTGGACACCACGCTGCTGGCACCAGCCCTCACACTCAGTGCCGCTGTGCAGGATGGCGTGAGCGAGCAAGAAGTCGCTGCGGGTATCACTGCCGGCGCGGTCAGCGCCGAAGCCGGATCGCTGGTCACCGTGACCTTCAGCAATGGCAGCAACACCATCAACAAATTCGTTGTGGGTCAGGGTGCTGGTACGCCTGTGAGTGTGGCCCTCAGCAGCGCAGAGCTCAATGCGCTCAACCGCAGTACCGTGACCATGACTGCCTCGGCCACAGACGCCGCAGGCAATACCAGCGACATCAGCGATACCTTCGTTGTGAATTTGCCCACGACCGTCACCCGCATCAACGCACCGACGTCGGTCAACGAGGGCAGCATCCTCGTGTCCACGGTCACACTCAGCGGCACAGCCGGTTCGGCAGCCATCCCCTTCAGCCTGGGCGGTAACGCCACCAGCGGGGTGGACTACAGCACGACCGTGTTCAGCAACGGCGTGGTCTATGACACGGTCGCGAGCACCTTGAGCGTGCCTGTCGGCGTGAGCAGCTTCACCGTGTCGCTGCCCATCGTCAATGACAGGATCACCGAAGCTGCCGCAGAAAACGTGATCTTCAACGTGGGCGACCAGTCGCAGACGGTGACGATCAACGACACCTCCTCGGCCACCAACAGCAGCCCTGTGGTCAGCCCCACTTACGCCATCAACGGCGCCAGTTCTGGCGACAGCAGCGGCTGGTCGGTGTCGAATGCCGGTGACGTCAACGGCGACGGACTGGCCGATGTCATCGTTGGGGCCAATTCTGCAGACGTCAGCACAAGCTCGAACGCGGGCAAGAGCTATGTCGTGTTTGGCCAAATGGGCACGCCTGCGGGCATCGACCTGTCGGCCGTGGCTCTGGGCAGCGGCGGCTTTGTCATCAACGGCGCCCTGGCGAGTGATCAGATTGGCCAGGTGGTGTCTGCCGCAGGTGACATCAACGGCGACGGCTTGGCCGACGTCCTGGTCGTTTCTTCAAGTTCCTCCAACAAAGCCTATGTGGTGTACGGCACCACCGCCACAGGCCCCGTCAATCTGGGCTCTTTGCAGGCCCGCCAAGGCTTTAGCATCAACGCGACCACCAGCACTTCTGTGGCTTTTGGGGCATCGTCAGCCGGGGATGTCAACGGGGACGGTTTTGCCGATCTCATTCTCAAGGGCAACAACCAGGCCTTTGTGGTGTTGGGCAGCAGTACGCAAGGCAACCTGCAACTCAGCAACGTGGTCAATGGCGCCGGCGGTTTCCTGATCAGCGGTATGCAACAGGCTGGTGAGGCTGCTGTATCGGCCGCAGGCGACTTCAACGGCGACGGCCTGACCGACCTGATCGTGGGCAACCCAGCAGGCTCCGGCAACAACACCGGCAGCAACACGGGGGTGTCGTATGTGATCTATGGCACCACCTCCACGGCGACGGTCAACGTGGGCACGATGCAGGCCACTCAGGGTTTCGCCATCAACGGGCAAACGACCAACGAATACTCGGGCACCTCGGTGTCTGCGGCAGGCGACGTCAACGGCGATGGCCTGGCCGACGTGATCGTAGGTTCCTACAATGCCGACCCCAGCTCTGGCAGGCTCGACGCCGGGCGCAGCTATGTGGTCTTTGGCACCACCGGCCTGCCGGCCAAGGTGGACCTGTCGGCCATTGCGACCGGCACCAGCAGCAGCGGCTTTGTCATCAACGGGCAATACGACAGCGACCAAAGCGGTATCTCGGTGTCGTCAGCCGGCGACATCAACGGCGACGGCCTGGCCGACCTCATCGTTGGGGCCACCTTTGCACCGTACAGCGGCTCTATCGGCACGGGACGCGCTTATGTGGTGTACGGCAAAGCTGGCTCCACGGCTGTGGAGTTGTCGGCCATCGTGGCCGGCAACGGCGGTTTTGTGATCACCGGCCAGATCAGCAACGACCGCTTTGGCACGTCCGTGTCGGCAGCAGGCGATGTCAACGGCGACGGCTATGCCGACCTGATCGTGGGTGCGCGCTATGCAGACCCTGCGGCTGGCGCTGAAGCTGGCAAGTCCTACATCATTTACGGCGGTCCGCAGTACATCAGTGGCTATGTGGCCACAGGTACCGGCACCGTGTTCGACGAACTCGTGGTCGGGACCGCCAATGGCGAGGAGCTCAGAGGCGGCGGCGGTGTTGACCGCTTCAGCGCCGGTGCGGGCAACGACACCATCGTGCTCACCGCCAGCGACATCACCCACCTCGGCAACACCACGGTGGGCGGGACCAAGGCCTATGTGCAAGGCGGCGAAGGCTATGACACCGTTCAACTGAGCGGCGGCACCAGCCTGAACCTGACCACCATCAGCAACGCCGGCGGCATGACCGGTGCCACCGGTGAGCAGCTCAGCCGCATCAACAGCATCGAGCGCATCGACCTGGCCACCGACACGGCGGCCAACATGCTCACACTGACGGCCACCGACGTGAAGGACATGGCGGGCTTCAATACCATCCGCCTCGGCGGCACAGCCGCCACCAACCCCGATGGCCAAGTGTGGACCAACGTGAGTGGCACAGCGCTGGGCACCACCACCAACTACCACCAGATGGTGGTGGACGGCGACGACAACGACGCCCTGCTGCTGGCCATCGACAACGGCAGCTGGATCAATGTGGGCCAGGTCAGCAACGGCAGCACCAACTACTGGGTCTACCAAAACGAGGGCACCCGCTCGCAGGTGCTGGTGAGCGCGGCCATGACGGTCTACAACAACGACCCGTATGTGGCGCCGGTCACCCCGGCCACCTTCTCCACCACCAACGCGGTGCTGGGTGCCGGCTCTTACGTCAGCTATGCCGGCGACGTGAACGGTGACGGTTACGACGATGTGACGGTGGTCTACGCCAAAAGCACGATCAACCAGAACAAGGTGTATGTGGTGTTTGGCAATTCGGGCAACCTGATGCCCACCAACCTCAGCGCCATATCGGCAACACAGGGCTTTGTCCTGACCGATGGCGTTGCCAACGACAAGACTGTGTCAGCGCACTACGCAGGCGACCTCAACGGCGACGGACTGGCCGATCTGGTGGTCGGTTCCATGGGCGATAACAACAACAGCGGCCGGGCTTATGTGGTGTATGGCCGCGAAAGCGGTTCGGCCATCACGCTCAGCTCCAACATGGGAACCAACGGCTACGTGATCGAAATGACCGCCGGCTCACAGGCCGCAGGCAGCGATGTGAGCACGGCAGGCGACTTCAACGGCGACGGCCTGGCCGATTTGCTGATTGGCGCGTCTTCGGCCCAGAAAGCCTTTGTGGTCTACAGCCAGCGCAACTACAGCGGGGCCACCATCAGCCTGGATGCGCTGGGCACCAATGGCCTGACGCTGACCACGGGCTTCAGCAACTCGGGTTTTGGCGCCAGCGTAGGCAACCTGGGGGACATCAATGGCGACGGACTGGCCGACATCATCGTCAGCGGTTCGGGTTCAGGCTTCACAGAAGGCGTGAGCTTTGTGGTGTTTGGCCGCAACACCACCGGCACCGCCGGCGTAGCCAGCTTGGGCACCAGCGGCTTCCGCATCGACGGTGCGGCCTCCAACACGTTTGCCGATTCATCAGCCGGGGCAGGGGATGTCAACGGCGACGGCATTGCCGACTTCATCATCGGCGCACGCGGTAATGGCGCTGCTTCCAATGCCTATGTGATTTTCGGCAAAAACAGCCTGGCAAGCACCACCGTCAACCTCGGTCAGGTGGGCAGTACCGTGGCCGGCTTCCGAATTGCGAGCCTGTCCAATGGCGAATCGCTGGGCAGGGATGTCTCGTATGCCGGCGACATCAATGGCGATGGCTTGGCAGACGTGGTCGTGGGGGCCAATTTGACAAATGCCAATGGCACCAATTCCGGTCGTATCTACGTGGTCTATGGCAAAACGGACAACACCACTGTGTATGCGTCGGACCTCGTGACGGGTAAGGGCGGCTTTGTCATCAATGGCGCGTCAGCCAGTGACAACTTGGGCAATTCAGTGTCCAACGCGGGCGATCTCAATGGCGACGGCTACGACGACATGATCGTGACGGCCTATCTGGCCGGCACCAACCAAGTGGGCAACAGTTATGTAATCTATGGCGCCCCCAGTTACCTCACAGGCTCCGTGGCCGCCGGCACCGGCACCCTCATGGACGAGCTGGTGATGGGCTCCGACGGCGCCGACACCCTGACGGGCGGCGGCGGCCTGGACCGCTTCAGCGCAGGGCGTGGCAACGACACGATCGTGCTGACCGCCGATGATGTGAGCAACCTGGGCATCAACACCGGCACTGCCAGGGCGTTTGTGGACGGCGGCACCGGTTACGACACACTGCGCCTGGACGGCAGCGCGGATCTGGACCTGAGCACCATCACCCACATCGACAGCATGGGTGGTATGAGCACCAGCCGCATCAACAGCATCGAGCGCATCGACCTGGGGGCCACCAACGGGCAAGTCAACACGCTGACACTGACGGCGCGTGATGTGAACGACATGGCCGGCTTTGACACCATTCACCAGGGCCTGAGCGAAGACGCTCGCACCTGGATAAATGGCACCTACACGCTGAGCAGCACCATGCAGTACCACCAGCTGGTGGTCGAAGGCGGCAGTAACGATGTGCTGAACCTGAAAGGTACGGTTGGGGTGTGGGCATCCAGCGGCACGGTCAGTGCTGACGGCGCCACGTACAACGTCTACACCAACGCGGCTTCGAACTCACAGGTGTTCGTGGCCAATGACGTGAGCGTCGGCCTCAACATAGCCCCCATCGTGTTCGACCTGAACCGCGACAGCACCATCGGCTACACCCAGCAGTTGATGGACGTGAACACCGATGGCAAGCTGGACTTCAGCGCCTGGGCCGCCCGCGAGGACGGCGTGCTGGTGTGGAACAAGTTTGGCGATGGTGTGGTGACCGACGTCAGCCAGTACGCCTTCACCCTGTACGGTGGCCGCACCGACTTGGAAGGTTTGCGCATGGCCTTTGACAGCAACGACGACGGTGTCTTCAATGCACAAGACGCGAAGTTTGCCGAGTTCGGCGTTTGGCAAGACGCCAACGGCAGCGGCGTGAGTGATGCGGGCGAATTCTGCAGCCTGAGCGACCTGGGCATCAAGGCCGTCCACCTCCACAGCGACGGCATTGCCCGCGATCCGTCCACGGGTGTGACCGAAGCCGGCCGCACCACGGCCGAGATGACTGACGGCAGCACGCTGGTGGCGTCCGATGCGGCATTCGCCTTCGAAACGCTGACCGAGCTGAACCTGAACTTGCAACAACTCCAGGTGCTGAGCGACCGTGATGAGCAGGTTTTGTTCGATGAGCGCACGGACTCCGCTAGCAACGCCGCCTGGACAACGACAGGGGCCACCCATGAGGACGGTCGAGTCTTGGACGTCTACCCAAGCAACAGCGACATGTATTTGAAGCTGCTGACAGACCAACGCATCGCCTTGAGTCAATTGCACCTCATGTGACCATCGGCTTGCTGACGCATCAGAGGCCGCTTTGAAAGCGGCCTCTGATGTGACGGGCGAAATTCAGCGAACCCAGTGGCCCGCACGGGTCGACTTAAGCATTCAAAAGCAGACCGGCTCGCATCCTCTTTCCAAAACCGAGCAAAATTTGTATGATGACCTGATCAATTTTTCCATCAGGAGACAACCATGCAACGCAGAAACTGGATCGCAGCGGCCGCTGCTTTGGTGGCCATCACGCCCTTTTGGGCCACCACCGCATGGGCGCAGGCCTGGCCGGCTCGCCCCATCAAACTGGTGGTGCCCTTCCCGCCGGGAGGCTTGATCGACAACATGGCCCGTTTGGTGGCGCCCAAGTTGGCGCAGGAGTTGGGGCAGCCCATCGTGATCGACAACAAGCCGGGGGCAGGCGGCAACCTGGGTGCGGCCGAAGCGGCCCGTGCGGCAGCCGACGGCTACACGCTGTTGATGGCGTCGCCACCGCTCACCATCAGCCCTGCGCTGTATGCCAAGCTGCCCTACAAGCCTGAGCAAATCGTGCCGGTCGGCCTGCTGGGCCGCGTGCCCAATGTGCTGGTGGTCAACCCCGCATCGGGCATCCAGAGCGTGGCCGACCTGAGTGCCCGCATCAAAGCCAAGCCTGGTCAGCTCAATTACGCGTCCAACGGCCAAGGCACCTCCTTGCACCTGAGCGCCGAGCTTTACAAAAGCCAATCTGGCTTGTTCATCACGCACATCCCCTACCGGGGTGCGGCGGCTGGCCTGACGGCGGTGATGGCCGACGAGGTCAGCATGATGTTTGACAACCTGCCCTCGGCCCTGGGCCTGATCAACGGCGGCAAGCTCAAAGCCCTGGCCGTGACCACGCCCCAGCGCAGCAGCGCCTTGCCGGGTGTGCCCACCATGGAAGAGGCCGGCGTCAAGGGTTACCAGGTGTTTGCCTGGTTTGGCCTGGCCGCGCCAGCGGGCTTGCCTGCACCAGTGGCGCAAAAACTGGAACAAGCCCTGGAACGCGTGGCCAAACAGCCCGAAGTTCAGGCAGCCATCCAGAAGGCCGGTGCCGAGCCGACCTGGGTGAACGCCCAAGGTATGGCCAGCTTCATGCAAGCCGATATGACGCAATGGAAAAAAGTCGCGGCCTACGCCAAGATCAACCTGGATTGAAAGAACGAAGATGAGCACAGTCGGATTGATCGGTTTGGGGGCCATGGGCTCGGGCATGGCCGCATCGCTGCGCCGCGCCGGGCACACGGTGCAGGTGTTTGATGTGCGTCGCGAAGTCGCTGCGGCCTTTGCCGCTGGCGGTGGTGTGGCACACGACACGCTGGCCTCTCTGGGCGAGGCGTGCGATGTGATCGTGTCTGTCGTGGTGAATGCCGCGCAGACCGAGAGCGTGCTGTTTGGCGACGGCACCAACCCCGGTTGCGCAGCCAGCATGAAACCCGACAGCGTGTTCGTGATGTGCTCCACCGTGGACCCGAATTGGTCAGTGGCTTTGGAGGCGCGTCTTGAAGCCATGGGCCTGCGTTACGTGGACGCACCCATCTCGGGCGGCGCGGCCAAGGCCGCATCCGGCCAGATGACCATGATGACGGCAGGCAAGCCCCAGGCTTATGCATTGGCCGAGCCCTTTTTGAACGCCATGGCCGCCAAGGTCTACAAGCTGGGCGACAGCGCGGGCGCTGGCAGCAAAGTCAAGATCATCAACCAGCTGCTGGCGGGCGTGCACATTGCTGCTGCGGCCGAAGCCATGGCGCTGGGCCTGCGCGAAGGCGTGGACCCGGCCGCTTTGTACGAGGTGATCACGAACAGCGCGGGCAACAGCTGGATGTTTGAAAACCGCATGGCCCATGTGCTGGCGGCCGACTACACGCCACTCTCAGCCGTGGATATTTTTGTGAAGGATCTGGGCATCGTGCTGGACATGGCGCGGGCCAGCAAGTTCCCGCTGCCGCTGTCGAGCACCGCGCACCAGATGTTCATGCAGGCCAGCACTGCGGGATTTGCCAAAGAAGACGACAGCGCCGTCATCAAGATTTTCCCGGGCATTGAATTGCCGAAGGGGAAAGCATGAGCGCGTTGAAGCTGGGTTGTATTGCAGACGACTTCACAGGTGCAACGGACCTGGCCAACAACCTGGTGCGCTCGGGCATGCGGGTGGTGCAGACCATCGGTGTGCCCACAGAGCCCCTGGCCGCCGAGGTGGACGCGGTGGTGGTGGCGCTCAAGTCACGCACCATTGCGGCGGCCGATGCCATCGCCCAATCGCTTGACGCTTTGAAGTGGTTGCAGGCGCAAGGGGCACAGCAAATTTATTTCAAATACTGCTCGACCTTTGACAGCACGCCCGAAGGCAACATCGGCCCGGTGACCGAAGCGCTGATGGACGCACTGGGCACAGACTTCACCATCGCCACCCCGGCCTTTCCGGACAACGGCCGCACCGTGTTCAAGGGTTACCTGTTTGCAGGCAATGTGCTGCTGAACGAGTCGGGCATGCAAAACCACCCGCTCACACCCATGACCGACGCTAACTTGGTGCGTGTGATGCAAGCGCAAACCAAGCGCAAGGTGGGCTTGATCGACTACAAAACCGTGGCACAGGGCGAAGCGGCGATTCGCGAACGCATCGCCGCGCTGCGCGCCGAAGGCGTGGGCGTGGCCGTGGTGGACGCGACCAGCAACGACGACTTGCACCTGCTCGGGCCTGCCCTGAAGGGCATGCCGCTCGTCACCGCCGGCTCGGGCGTGGCCATTGGCCTGCCCGCCAACTTTGGCCTGAAGCCTTCGCTGCAAGCGAGCCAGTTGCCTGCGGCCAGTGGCCTCCAAGCAGTCGTCTCGGGCAGCTGCTCTGTGGCCACCAACGCGCAGGTGGCGCATTTCAAAGCCACTGGTCGGCCCGCTCGGGCCATTGACCCCGCCAGCTTGATGCATGGCCAAAGTGACGCCGTGGTGCAGCAGGTGCTGGCGTGGGCCGCGCCGCTCTTGAAGGATGGCCCTGTGCTGGTTTACTCCACCGCCGAGCCCGATGCGGTGAAAGCCGTGCAGGCACAGCTGGGCGTGGCCGAGGCGGGTGCTTTGGTGGAACACGCGCTGGCCGCCGTGGCGCGTGGTTTGGTCGATCTGGGTGTGAAGCAACTGGTGGTGGCGGGGGGCGAAACCTCGGGCGCTTGTGTGCAGGCGCTGGGCATCGCGCAGCTACAAATCGGCCCGCAGATCGACCCGGGTGTGCCCTGGTGCCATGCGCCCTCCGGTGTGCACATCACGCTCAAATCGGGCAACTTTGGCACCGAGGACTTCTTCACCAAAGCCTTTACAGTCTTGGCATGAGCATCACCGAAACCCAAGCCCGCGAAGAGATTTGCCGCGTGGGCCGCAGCCTGTTCGAGCGCGGCTATGTGCACGCCACGGCAGGCAACATCAGCGTGCGCCTGGACGACGGCTTCCTCATCACGCCCACCGACGCGTGCCTGGGTTTTCTGGACCCGGCACGCCTGGCCAAACTCGATGTGCAAGGCAAGCAAGTCAGCGGCGACAAAGGCAGCAAAACCATCGCCCTGCACCGCCAGATTTATGCCGCAGCGTGCGAGACGGATACCGACACGCGCTGCGTGATCCACACGCACAGCACGCACTGCGTGGCCCTCAGCCTGAACGCTCAAGGCCCCGAATTGCTGCCGCCCATCACGCCCTACTTTGTGATGAAGGTCGGCCATGTGCCACTGGTGCCTTACCACCGCCCGGGCAGTCCCGATGTCGCGCTAGAAGTGGCCGACTTGGTCCGCCAATATGCCGCTCGCGGCACGCCCATCCGCGCCGTGATGCTCTCCCGCCTGGGGCCCAATGTGTGGCACGACACGCCCGCCGCCGCCATGGCCACGCTCGAAGAGCTGGAAGAAACTGCACAGCTGATGCAGCTGCAAGCCCACACGCCCCCCCTGCACGCCAGCGAACTGGACGAACTGCGCCAAGTCTTTGGCGCACGCTGGTAAACACCAACGCCAATCCCCGTTGAAAGAAACCCATGCCCCGTTTTGCCGCCAACCTCTCGATGATGTACCCCGATCTGCCGTTTCTGGACCGCTTTGAAGCCGCGGCCAAAGACGGTTTCAAAGCGGTGGAGTATTTGTTTCCTTATGCCTTTCCTGCGCAAGAACTGGCCGCCCGCCTGAAGGCCAACGGCTTGCAGCAAGTGTTGTTCAACGCCCCGCCGGGCGGCACCGATACCGACAGCTTTGGCAAGGCTTGGGAAACGGGCCAACGGGGCACGGCCAGCGTGCCCGGGCGCGAAGCCGAGTTTCGCACCGGCTTTGCGCAAGCCCTGGTGTATGCCGAGGCACTGAACTGCCCACGCATCCACGCCATGGTGGGCCTGCGGGCCGAGGGGGTCAGCCCTGAAGCGGCTGACGCCACACTCATCGGCAACCTGCAATGGGCCGCTGTCGAAGCCGCCAAGGCCGGGCGCGATGTGCTGGTCGAGCCGATCAACACGCGCAGCGTGCCGGGCTTTCACCTCAACCGCCAGGACCACGCGCACCGCATCGTGCAGGCCGTGGGAGCTTCGAATGTGAAAGTGCAAATGGACCTGTTCCATTGCCAGATCGTCGAGGGCGACTTGAGCGCCAAGATCGCCCAGTATCTGCCCACGGGCCGGGTGGGACATTTCCAGATCGCCGAAGTGCCCAACCGCCACGAGCCGGGCACGGGCGAGGTGAACTGGACGCACATCTTCCAGGTCATTGACAAGGTGTCGGCCGAATGCGGCTGGGATGGCTGGATCGGTTGTGAGTACAACCCGGCCGATGCCACTGCGGGCGGTACCTCACGCGGTCTGGACTGGGCGCGTCCATATCTGTGAATCCAAGACGCTGCGCCTTGAGCTGCGATGGATGATCTTCATTACCTGATGTGGGCGGGCCTGGCTGCGGCCATGGTGGGTTTGTCGAAAGGCGGATTGCCCACGGTGGGCATGCTGTCCGTGCCCATTCTTTCGCTGTTCATGTCCCCGGTCAAAGCGGTCGTGATGTTGCTGCCTATCTACATCATCTCTGACATGGTGGGGCTGTGGTTGTACCGCAAAAATTTCAGCGCCATCAACCTGAAAATCCTCGTTCCGGCTGGCGTGGGCGGTGTGTTGGTGGGTTGGCTCACCGCCTCGCTGGTATCCGACACGGCCGTGAAAATGATGATCGGCCTCATGGGCGTGGGCTTTGTGATCAACGCCTGGCGCAAGCGCAACACCGCGCAAGCGCCAAGGCCAGCCAACTGGCGAAAGGGACTTCTGTGGGGCAGTTTGTCCGGTTTTACCAGCTTCATCTCGCATGCGGGTGGCCCACCGTTTCAGGTTTACCTGCTGCCCCAACAACTGCCCAAACTGGTGTTTGCCGGCACCTCGACTTTGTTTTTTGCCGTCATCAACCTGGCCAAACTGGGGCCTTACCACCTGCTGCAGCCCTATGGCCCCAAGGAACTGACGGGCGCACTGGTGCTGATCCCGTTTGCCCTGGTGGGCACCGTGGTGGGCGCTTACCTGACACGCAAAATCGCCGACGACTGGTTCTTCAAATGGGTGCAAATGGGCTTGCTGCTGATTTCGCTGAAGTTGATCCTGGACGTTGTCCGGGCTTGAACCCGATTACACCAAGCCGCACACAGTCTTGGAGCCTTCCCAATTGCTGAGCGCTTGGCTCAGGTCCACGCCACGGCGCATGGCGGTCATCTCAGCCACGATGCTCATGGCGATTTCAGGGGGCGTCAGTGCACCCAGGTTCAAGCCTACCGGACCATGCAACTGGCGCACCTCGGCTTCGCTCAAATCAAACGCCAACAAGCGCTTGCGGCGCTGCGCGTTGTTGTGCAGCGAGCCCAAAGCGCCGACATAAAAAGCGGGTGTGCGAAGCGCTTCCATCAGCGCCAGGTCGTCGAGCTTGGGGTCATGCGTGACGGCCACCACGGCACTGTTATGGTCCAGACGCATGGCCAACACCAAATCGTCGGGCATCTGGGTGGACAGCGTCACACCAGCCATCGCTTCCCAGCCTTCATGGTATTCAGAGCGCGGCTCGCAGACCGTGACCTGGTAGTCCAGCATCACAGCCATGGCAGCCAGATAACGCGAAAGCTGCCCGCCGCCGATGATCAGCAAGCGCAAGCGTGGACCATGCACCGTGGTGAGGCTCTGTCCGTCAAACTGCAGCTTGTCGCCTGCGGTGGCGGCACTCATGCGCACCAGGCCTGTGGCCATGTCCAGACGGCGCTCCACGCGCTGGTGTTGCTCGATCAGCACCAGCAATTCGCGCAGTTGCGATTGAGGCGACAGCGGCTCCAGCACCACCTGTACCGTGCCGCCGCAGGGCAGGCCAAAGCGGCGCGCTTCTTCGGCGGTCTGCCCGTAGATGGTGGCCTCCGGCATGCGCAGCGCCAGCTCGCCAGCGGCCACGCGGCGGATCAGATCGTCTTCGATGCAGCCGCCCGAGACCGAGCCGGCCACTTGGCCATCGCCCCGGATGACCATGAGCGAGCCCGGCGGACGAGGCGCCGAACCCCAGGTTCGCACCACCGTGCCCATGACCACGCGGTGGCCCCGGCTTTGCCATTCGAGGGCGGTGCGGATGACGTCGATGTCGGTGCTGTGCATGTGCGTCTGTTTTTAGAGGTCCAAATCTTGCGGCCAGCGCAGGCTTTGACCTGTCAACTGCTCTACCGCCTGGCGGTCTGCTTCATTGTCCACATCCAGGCGGTAATGCGCATGGGATGTTGCCCAGCGGTACACGGCTTCGGGGTGCGCCTGCTGCCATCGGCGTGCGCCCATGTCCACATCACCCGCCAAAATTTGCGCCATGACCATGCGGGTAAAGACCACCGGGTTACCCGGCAGGCCTTGCACGCTCGGTTGCAGCAGCTGCGTGCCGAGCGGGCGTTGCGCAAAAGCTTGCAGCAACGCTTGCACCGCCCGCACATCGATCAAGGGCTGGTCAGCCAAGGCCACCACCACCGCATCGAGCCCGGATGGCAAGGCCCGCAAACCGGCACGCAGTGAGCTGACGTGGCCATCATCGGGCTGCGGATTGAGCACCGGCTGTGCTGACCAGCGGGCCAATGCCCCCTCTTGCAGGATGCGCTCGGCGTGGTGCCCCAGTACCACCCGAATGGGTGTCACACCCGCCAATGACAAAGCCTGCAATTGCCGCTCCAGCAAGCTCATGCCACCTTGCTGCAGCAGGCATTTGGGCCGATGGCCCATGCGGCTGCCCGCACCTGCGGCCAGCACAAGCGCACCAATGCGCGGTACAGACCCCGGTGTGGGTGATGCAAGCGCCAGCATGTTCAATCGGATACCTTTTGGCATGGACAGGGTGCCCATTGTGCCGCCCTCCTGGGTGGGCACCATCACACCCCTGTCACCCCAGGGAACAGCTGGCGTGGCCAGCCCCGCGCAAAAGCGCTACAGTGTTTTTCTTTGACGATGACTTGAGGAACTCTGCCCCATGAACGCCCCCCTGCACCGCGAAATGCCCGAAGGCACGCTCGACAGCGCCCGCGCCCTTCAGGATGTCACCCAAGCCTGGGACAGCACCATCCTGCCCGAGTTGAAGAAATACATCGAAATCCCCGCCAAGTCGCCCGCGTTCGATGCCGACTGGGCCGCGCACGGCCACATCGAGTCCGTGCTGCACCACGCGGCGCAATGGGTCGAGGCGCAAAAGGTCGAAGGCCTGACACTCGAAATCATCCGCCTGCCCGGGCGCACGCCGGTCATGTTTTTTGAAGTGGCCGCCACCCGCGCGGCCAGCGAAGGCTCGGGCCAGACGGTGCTGATGTACGGCCACCTGGACAAACAGCCCGAGTTCAACGGCTGGCGCAATGACCTCGGCCCCTGGACCCCGGTTTATGAAGAAGGCAAGCTCTATGGCCGGGGCGGCGCGGACGATGGCTATGCGGTCTACGCCAGCATCGCCGCCGTGCAGACCCTCAAGGCCCAGAAGACACCGCACCCGCGCATCGTCGGCCTGATCGAGACCTGCGAAGAGTCGGGCTCTTACGACCTGCTGCCTTATGTGGACGCCCTGCGCACCCGCCTGGGCGATGTGGGCCTGGTGATTTGCCTGGACAGCGGCGCGGGCAACTACGACCAGCTGTGGCTCACCACCAGCCTGCGCGGTATGGCCAGCGGCACGCTCAAGGTGCAGGTGCTGACCGAGGGCATCCACTCGGGCGACGCCTCGGGCCTGGTGCCGTCGAGCTTTCGCATCATGCGCCAGGTGCTCGACCGCCTCGAAGACAGCGCCACGGGCCGATTGCTGCCCGCCAGCTTCCACTGCGAAGTGCCTGCCGAGCGTTTGGCGCAAGCACAGGCCACCGCCGCCATCCTGGGCGACGAGGTGTACAAGCGTTTCCCCTGGGCGCATTACGACTGCGGCGGCTCGACCAGCTTTGCCCTGCCCACCACCACCGACCCGGTGCAGGCCCTGCTGAACCGCACCTGGACGCCCACACTGAGCGTGACCGGGGCCGAAGGCTTCCCGGCTTTGAAAGACGCGGGCAATGTGCTGCGGCCCTACACCGCCTTCAAGCTCAGCCTGCGCCTGCCCCCGCTGGTGGACGCGGCGCAGGCCGTGGCCGAAATGAAAGCCCTGCTCGAAGACAACGCGCCTTACCAGGCCAAAGTCACCTTTGAAAGCGGCGGCGGTGCCACGGGCTGGAACGCACCCGACACCTTGCCCTGGTTCGAGCAGGCGCTCAATGCGTCGAGCCAGGCGCACTTTGGCGCCGGTGTGGGCTACATCGGCCAGGGCGGCACCATCCCGCTCATGAACATGCTGAGCGCCGGTTTCCCCAAGGCGCAAATGATGGTCTGCGGCGTGCTCGGCCCCAAAAGCAACGCGCACGGGCCGAATGAGTTTTTGCATGTGCCCTATGCCAAGAAACTCACCGCTGCCGTGGCCGAAGTCATGGCCCGCATGCCGTGATGTTGTCGCAACGGCTGTCGATCTCGCGCCCGACCACGTCAAGCCTGCAGGGCGAAGCGGGCCAGCTGGCGGTGTACGACTGGGTCTTGCCTGCGGTCAAGCCCTTGGGCACCGTGCTGTTGGTGCACGGCTTGGGCGAGCACGCAGGGCGCTATGGCGAATTGGCCGCGAATTTGCACCAATGGGGTTTTGCGGTGCGCGGCTACGACCAGCAAGGGCACGGCCAATCCGAAGGCGCACGGGGCGACCTGCTGCGCCCTGGCAGCTTGCAGGCCGATTTGTGCCGGGTGATCGACGATACGCGCCAACGCCCGGCTTTGGCCAACACGCCCCTCATTGTGTTGGGCCACAGCATGGGCGGCCTGGTGTTGGCACGCACCTTGGCCGAACAGCTGCGCCCGGTGGATGCAGCGGTTTTGTCGTCACCTGCACTGGGTGCCTTTCCCAACTTGTTTCAGAAAATGCTGCTGGCCACCTTACCCCGCGTGGTGCCCCATGTGCGGGTGGACAACGGCCTGAAAACCGAGTTCGTGTCACGCGACCCAGATGTGGTGAAGGCCTACCAAGCCGATCCGCTGGTGCACCGCCGCATTTCCACCGGTCTGGCCGCCTGGATTCTGTCGCAAGGCGAGCAAACCCTGCGCGATGCCCCGCAGTGGCAGGTGCCGACCCTGCTGCTTTACGCAGGGCATGACAAGCTGGTCAATGCGCAGGCCACCGCTGACTTTGCCGACGCGGCACCCCAGACCGTGGTGCAAGCCCAATGCTTTGAGGCCATGTACCACGAGGTCTTCAACGACCTCTACCGCGCCCAGGTGTTCACCGCGCTCAAGCGTTGGCTGCTGGCGCGGTTTTCTGCTCAGCCTTCTGCTTGAGCACCATCCAGACCAGCGCCACCCCGGTCAAAGCCACCGGGAACAGCGAGCCGATGTTCAGCCACATCCAGCCCTGGGTGGTAACCAAAGCACCGGAAGCGAACGAAGTCACCGCCATGGTGGTGAACACAAAGAAGTTGATGGCAGCCTGACCCCGGTCTTTTTCGGCGGAGGTCCAGGCTTTCATCGCCAAAGTGGTGCTGCCGGTGAACAGGAAGTTCCAGCCCAGACCCAGCAGGAACAGCGCGATCAAGAACTGGTGCAGTTCGACCCCGGTGAGGGCGATGGCGATGCAGGCGAAATTGATCAGCACGCCCGCCCCCATGATCTGCAGCGTGCCGAATTTCTTGATCAAATGGCCGGTGAAAAAACCGGGTGCAAACATGCCGATGACATGCCACTCCAGCACCAGCGCCGCGTCGTCAAAACTGAAGCCACACACCTGCATGGCCAGCGGTGTGGCCGCCATCAGCAGGTTCATCACACCATAACTCAATGCGGCAGCGGCCGCCGCCACAATGAACACGGGCTGGCGCATAATCTCGGACAGGGGCCGGCCCGCGCTGTCGCCCGGCTTTTTGGCGGGCACTTCCGGGAAACGGATGAAGGCCATGCACACCATGGCCAAGATGGCCACAATGCCCAGCGCCATGTAAGCGCCCAAAAACGGCACCTCGTACAAAGTGCGGGTGCGCGAGGCGAGGTTGGGGCCCACGATGGCGCCGATCAAACCCCCAGCCAACACAAGCGAGACCGCTTTTTCCTTGAAGCCATCCGCCGCCAACTCGGCCGCCGCAAAACGGTAGAGCTGGCCGTTGGCACTGTAGTACCCCGCAATCACCGTGGCCGCCACCAGCAGCCAGAAGTTGTGGCTCCAAGCGGCGTAAGCGGCCAGCAACGCCGAGAACAAGGCCACGCCGAGCCCCAGCTGAAACGACACCTTGCGCCCCCAGCGCGACTGGCTCTTGGCCACCAGCCCGGTCGACAGCGCACCCCCCACCACATAGCCCATGACGGGCAGGGTCGCCATCCAGCCCAGCGGCGCCATGGACAAGCCCACCAGGCCGTTGATGGCGATGAAGGTGACGTTGTTGGTGAAGAACAGGCCCTGGCAGAGCGTGAGGAGGATGAGGTTGGCGTTCATGTGGGCCAGTGTATCGCCTGTGACTTATGAAAGGTTGTCGCGCCACGCAGCGCAGGCCGCTTGGCGCAGGTCAAGCGCAGACGGCCAACACAGCCAAAGGCGCGGTCTCGGCACGCAGCACGCGGGGGCCCAGGGTCACGGGTGCAAAGCCTGCGGCCAAGGCGGCGGCCTCTTCTGCGGGACTCAGCCCGCCCTCGGGGCCGCTGAGCACCGTCACGGCGTCGGTGCCCGCCATCTCCGACAGCGGCCGGGTGCCTTCGGACAGCGACAAAACCCAGCGTTCGCCGGGCGGGGCCTTTTTCAGCCATTCATTCAAAGTGACGGCCGCATGCACCGTGGGCACACGGTTGCGGCCACACTGCTCGGCTGCAGCCACGGCCACGCCTTGCCAGTGCGCCAATTTTTTCTCGGCACGCTCGCCCTTGAGCTTGAGCACACTGCGCTCGGCCACCAGCGGCGTGATGCTGGCCACGCCCAGCTCGGTGGCTTTTTCGACCAGCCAGTCCATGCGCTCGTTGGCGGTGATGCCGGCCAGCAGGTGCACGGCGCGGGTGGCTTCGCGCTCGACTGCGCGGTGCACGCCGACTTCGACCTCGACATCGCTGCGGCCCATGCGGGTCACGGTGGCATCAAACTCACCGCCTTCGCCGTTGAACAAGGTGATCACATCGCCCGGCTGCAGGCGCAGCACCTGCACATGGCGGGCAGCGCCTGCAGGCAGGCTCAAGGGCAGGCCAGTGACCAAAGGGGCAGGGCAAAAAAAGCGCGGCATGCTCACATGCGCCCGTAGGCGAAGCCGACCTGGGGCGTGGTGCCTTCGATCTCGTCGATGAGCTTGAGCAAAGGGCCCAGCTCGCGGTAACGGTCGCAGGCCTTGCGGATGTAGTGGATGAAACGCGGCGCATCGGCCAGGTACTTGGGTTTGCCGTCGCGCAGGGTCAGGCGGGCAAAGATGCCGGCCACTTTCAGGTGGCGCTGCAGGCCCATCCACTCGACCGCGCGGTAGAAAGCGCCAAAGTCGCTGTGCCAGTCCTCAAAGTCCATCAGCCCGGCCTTGCGGGCTTTTTCCCAATAGCGGATGGTGATGTCGAGCACAAAGTCCTCGTCCCAAGTGAGGAAGGCGTCGCGCATCAGGCTGGCGATGTCGTAGGTGATGGGGCCGTAGACCGCGTCCTGAAAATCCAAAACGCCGAGTTGAGCGCCCAACTGAGGATTCGCGCCAAAAGGCATCATCAAATTGCGCGGCATGAAATCACGGTGCACGTACACGCTGGGCGCGGCCAGGTTGCGCTGCACGATCAGGGCGAAGGCCTTGTCGAACACCTCGCGCTGCGCACCTTTCAACTGCACGCCCCGGTGCTGGGCCAAATACCAATCTGGGAACAAACTCAGTTCGCGGTTCAGCAAAGCTTCGTCATACGGTGGCAGCACGCTGGGGCGTGAGGCCAGTTGCCACTGCACCAGCGCATCAACCGCCTGCATGTACAGGCCGTGATTGGCTTGCGGGCGTTCGGGGTCGATGGCCGACATCATGGTGGCGTCGCCCAGATCGCTCAGCAGCATGAAACCGTGGGCTTCGTGCCAATCCAACACCTCGGGGGCGTTCAGGCCCGCTTGCTTCATCAAGGCGGCGATGCGCACAAAGGGCTCGGAATTTTCCTTGTCGGGCGGGGCGTCCATGACGATGCGGCTGCCGCCCTGAATCGTGTCCACCCGCAGATAACGGCGAAAGCTGGCGTCGGCCGATGCCACACGCAAGGTGTCTGGCAAAAGACTGTGGGTGGCCGCGATACCCGCCAGCCATTGCTGGAACAGCGCCTGACGAAGGGGATCGGTCCAATGAACGGCAGAAACAGGCGCAGAAACAGACGCTGACAAGGGCATGGGGGATATGGAGGGGTGGCTCATGGATAATCCCATTCTACAAAGCCTGCTCATGCCTCCAAGGGGCCAGGACAGCCTGTTTTTTCATCACCTTTCCCCATTTGTGGCCACCCATTTCGCTTCGTCTTCCTTGCCGCCGACACCCGCCACTGCCCTGGTCCCCAGCTCGGTGGCTGCGGCGCTGCTGTGGGTTTTGGGAAGCAGCTGGGCGCAGGCGCAACCGGTGAGCTTGCCTCTGCGCAGCAGCCCTTTGCTGGAAGAAACCGTCACGGACCGTCAAAAATCCGAAGGTGCCGTGTTTGTCAAAGGCCAGGAGATCACCGCTCGCCCCGACATGGACCTGGTGATCGAGGGCCAGGCCAGCATTCGGCGACCCGGACTGGCCGTGAGTGCGGACCGCGTGGACTATGACCAGACACAGGATGTGGTGGACGCCCAAGGCCAGGTGCGCATCAGCACACCCACCAGTGTGTTCACTGGTCCGCACCTGAGGCTCAAAGTCGACAGCTTCCAGGGCACCTTTGAAAAACCCGACTTCGAGCTGTACAGCAGCGGCGGCTATGGCCAAGCCGCCGAAGTCGAGTTTGTGGACAACTCACGGACCATCCTTCGCCAGGCGAACTACACGACATGCCGCCGCACACCCGGCCCGGAATGGCTGCCCGCCTGGTTACTGAAGGCGACGAAACTGACGGTTGACGAAGAAGAGTCGACCATCCAGGCCGAAGGCGTGCAGTTCCGTTTTCAGGACGTGCCCATTTTTGCGGCACCGTCGATCAGCCTGCCTTTAACCAATGAGCGCAAATCCGGTCTGCTGCCGCCGCTCTTGAGCATCGACACGGTCAACGGGGTCGAAGCAGCGCAGCCTTACTACTTCGACATCGCGCCCAACCGCGATGCCACCGTCACCACGCATGTCATGAGCCAACGGGGCGTCGCAGTCGACTCCGAATTCCGTTACTTGGAACGCGACTACGGCGGACAGGTTCGCTTGAACCTGATGCCCTCGGACAAATTGCGCAACGAGCGCCGCTGGGGTTTGTCCAGCCAACACAATGGCGGCATCGACACCGGCCTGGACAGTGTGGGCCGCATTGGCCTGGGCCTGACGCTGAACCGGGTCAGCGACAACAACTATTGGCGGGACTTTCCGCGCTCGGGCCTGGTGCTGACACAACGCGTGCTGCCCTCCACGGGCGTGCTGTCCTGGGGCCGGGGCGACTTCAGCATGAGCGCACAGGTGCAGCGCTGGCAAAACCTGCAGGAAGCCGCACCGCCTTACGACAGGGCACCCCAGATCACCATGCGCTATGGACAATGGAACGCAGAAGGCCTGGACTGGTCGTTGGTGGCCGACACCACAAGGTTTGAAGCCGACTACTCAGGCATTGCCAACGCCGGTTTGCCGCGCAACGGTGAGCGCAGTTTCGTGCAGGCTCAGGTCAGCCGCCCCTGGATTCGCCCTTGGGGTTTCGTGACGCCCAAGCTGCAACTGCACGCCACACGCTACCAGATGGACCGGGCACTCGAGAACGGGGCCACCGCCGTGAACCGGGTCTTGCCGACCTTCAGCCTGGACTCCGGGCTGGTGTTCGAGCGCGAAACCCGCTGGTTCGGACGCGATGTGCTGCAAACGCTGGAGCCCCGGGCTTTTTACGCCCGCACGCCTTACAAAGACCAAAACATGCTGCCGCTTTATGACAGCGGCGCCACCGACTTCAACCTGTCCACCATTTACAGCGAAAACACCTATGTGGGCCATGACCGATTGGCCGACAACGACGCCCTGACCTTGGGTGTGAACAGCCGCTTTTTTGATGCCAGCAACGGCGCTGAAATGTTGCGGGTGGGCGTGGCGCAACGCATCCGTTTTTCAGACCAACGGGTCGGACTGCAAGCCAATCCAGCCCCCGTCGAAGCCGGTTTGAGCGACATCCTGTTCGGTGCCGGTATCCGCTGGGATGACCGTTGGTCCTTCGATGCCACCTTGCAGGCCAACAACCAGACGCACAGCATCGCCCGCACCACCTTGCAAGGGCGCTACAGCCACAGCCCTTACCGGGTGATCAATGCGGCTTACCGTGCCAACAACCAGGTCACGCCTGGCACTACGGCCTCCGAGTTTGTGGACGTGGGCTGGCAGTGGCCATTGAGCGACCTGGTGGGCAACACCGACCGGCAAGCCGAAAACGCCTGGTCCCGCACACCCGGGCAAGGCCTGGGGCCGGACCGCTGGTACACCGTGGGCCGTCTGAACTACAGCCTGAAAGAGCGCAGCCTGGTCGACACTTTGTTGGGCCTGGAATACGATGCGGGTTGCTGGTTGGGGCGGGTGGCCTTTCAACGGCTGCAGACCAATATCTCCACTGCCAGCGCAACCAGCGCCACCAGCCGCATCCTTTTTCAGCTTGAATTCATTGGGTTCGCCCGTGTGGGCGTGAGCCCCCTGAAGAGCCTGAGTGACAACATTCCCCGCTACCAATACCTGCGTGACAGCACGGTACAACCCAGCCGGTTCCAGCACTATGAATAAATTGTTCTCTCCTGCCCGCTTCGCCTTCATGGCGTCCCTTTGGGGCGTCATCAGCCTGCTTGGTCTGCCCCTTGGCGCTCAGGCTCAGACGCCTGCCCGAACAACGACCGTCCGCCAGGCCGATTTCATCGTGGCGGTGGTCAATTCCGAGCCGATCACCAACCGGGATGTTCAGGTACTGCGCCAACGGCTGGCCAACGAAGCCGCTGCACGCGGGGGTAACCGGCCCGATGCGAGCGAGCTCACACGCCTGGCCCTGGAACAGTTGATCAATGAAAAAGCGCAGATGCAACAGGCCCGCGAGGCGGGCATCAAGATCGACACCGAGGCCATCGACCAGGCCGAGCTCAATGTAGCGACCAGCAACCAATTGACACGTGAAGAGATGCACAAACGCCTGGCGCAGGACGGCATTTCGCTGAGCAGCTTTCGCGAGCAATTGCGCACTCAGCTGACCCTGAGCCGTCTGCGCGAGCGTGAAATCGAAGGACGCGTCCGTGTGAGCGATTTGGAGGTCGAGCAATACCTGCGCGAACAGCTGAAGGCGCAAGCCGCGCAAGTGCCCGCCCAATTGAACCTGGGCATGATCCTGATTGCGGTGCCCGAAAACAGCAGCCCGTCCGTTGTTCAAGCTTTGGGCGAACGCGCCGCCGATGTGGCCCGCCGCGCTCGGGCTGGTGAAAACTTCGCTGAATTGGCCAAAGCCGTTTCGCAAGCCAACGACCGTGGGGCCAACGGCGGCGAAATGGGCTTGCGCCCGGCCGACCGTTACCCCGAACTGTTCCTGGACGCCACCCGCCAACTGGATGCGGGTGAAGTGGCTGCGCCTGTGCGTTCTGCAGCGGGTTTTCACATCCTGAAGGTGCTCGAACGCCGTCAGGCCAATACCTTGCTCGTCACGCAAACACGGGCCCGCCACATCTTGCTGCGGCCTTCGTCGCAAATGTCCCAGGCCCAGGCCGTGGCCAAACTCACCGAAGTGCGCCAGGCCGTGGTTTCCGGCAAGGCCGATTTCGCCGCCGTGGCTCGCCAGATCTCACAAGACGGCAGTGCCCAACAAGGCGGAGACTTGGGCTGGGCCAACCCCGGCATGTTTGTGCCCGAGTTCGAACAGGTCATGGCCCGCCTGCGCCCTGGCCAGGTAGCAGAACCCCTGGTGTCACGGTTTGGCGTGCACCTGATCGAAGTCACCGACCGCCGCAACGCCCCCATGAGCGATCAAGAACAGCGCACCTTGGCACGCAACGCCTTGCGTGAGAAAAAGCTCGATGAGGCTTATGCCGCCTGGGTCGAAGACATTCGCGGCCGAGCTTATGTCGAAATGCGTGAGCCACCCCAATGAAACACATCGCTCGCAAACGTTTCGGCCAGCATTTCCTGACCGATGGCGGCATCATCGATGCGATCGTCGACGCGATCCATCCCGAACCCGGCCAGGCCATGGTCGAAATCGGTCCCGGTCTGGCCGCATTGACCCAGCCTCTGGTAGAGCGCCTCGGCCACCTCACGGTGATCGAGCTCGACCGCGATTTGGCCGTGCGCTTGCGCGAGCACCCTCATTTGTCGGTGGTCGAGTCAGACGTCTTGAAGGTCGATTTCAGGACGCTGGCCTCGCAAATGCTGACCAGCGCCCCAACAGCAGCCACCACCGCCGCCAAAATCCGCGTTGTCGGCAACCTGCCGTACAACATCTCTACCCCCATCCTGTTCCATTTGCTGGACCAGGTCGATGTGATCGAAGACCAGCACTTCATGCTGCAAAAAGAGGTGATCGACCGCATGGTGGCCCAACCCGCCACCTCGGATTACAGCCGTCTGTCGGTGATGCTGCAGTGGCGCTACGACATGGCCAATGTGCTGTTCGTCCCGCCCGAAAGCTTCGATCCACCGCCACGGGTAGACAGCGCGGTGGTGCGCATGGTGCCGCTGACAGAGCCGCCGCAGGTCAACGTCAAAACCCTGGAGACGCTGGTGCAGGTGGCATTCAGCCAGCGCCGTAAGATTTTGCGCAACACCCTGGGCAAATGGCTCGACGAAAAGGGCTTTACCGGACAGTTTGATCTGCAACGCCGCGCCGAAGAGGTGCCCGTGGCCGAGTTTGTGGCTTTGGCCCAGGCAGTTTGAGTGGCAAGAGCCCCTGCTACCAAGCGCCCACAAAAAAGCCCGTCCATGACGGGCTTTTTTGCGGTTGGCCGCTAGCGCGGCCCAACGCGGCATCAGGCGGCTGCGAGCCAATAACCTGCGTTGAATGGGCTGCTCATGCGCAACGCCAGGGGCGAGACGTCCACCAGTTTGTCGGTGGGCATTTTTTCGCCTTCTTCGACCGAATCGGCCATGGCGGCGTCTTCGGTTTGTGCCTCATTCGCCCGTCCTGCTTGGCTGTTTTGTGCAGAACGGGCTACCGAAAAGAATAGAAGCATCGGAAGGGTATCTTCCGGTCTCCCCAGTAATCGGCTGTGTCGCGGAAGATGTCCAGCAACTGCTCGCGGGCTTCCTTGTCGAACTTGGCGTGGGCGGGAATCTGCTCCAGCACCACGATGAAGCCAGGTTGTGGGCCCGACTTGTGCAGTGGATCGGTCATGCAGTCGTACAAGGCATCGAAGTTTTTGCCAAAGTGCGAAGGCAGCGTGAACTGCGCGCCAATGAGGTCCAACACATCTTGCTTGCTCTGGGCCTCGGCCAGGTTGGCATACAAAAAGTGGTGGCCCAGGCCTTGGGCAGCATCTTGCAGGTCGCTCACGCGGTAGGCGCGGATCGACTGCACGATGTTAGACCGCACGCCCTTCAGGGGCGTCTCTTGGTCATGACGAATCGGCGTGTCCATCTCCGTGGTCTTTCTCTAGAGTCAAAAAATCAGGGCTTGTCGACAATCATGCGAAAACTCGCGTAATGGTCTTGTGTGTAGTAACAGGTCTGTGGATCACGGGGAACCTGGCCACCGCAAACGATGCGCCGCGCTCCTCGGTGCTTCACCCCGGGCGTTCTGACGGTGTATTCACGGTAAAACCCCCGCGTTTCGCGCGGCAGAAGTCGCTCGCGATTGCCAAAAACCGTCCCGTCCTTTTCATATGGAAAAGGACCGCCCTTGCGGATGAGTTGGTACGTTTCTTGGCCTTCTCGCGGCAAATCTGTCACCCGCACAACGGGTGAAGTTTGGGCCTCAGTGGCTGGACGGGCCTGCACCAAAAAAGTGCAAATTGAACACATCAACCCCAAAAGCACCATTGACCAGCGCTGTGGGGAGGCGAATTGTCGCGCCACCTTCATGAAAACACCTTTCAGAAGTCCCCGGGTTAACCCGAACACTCGAAGGCGTTAGTGTGCGGCAAACGACATAAAAAAGCAAGCGAATGCCCAATAAACAGGCAAAACCTGTCCGGACATTCGCGCTTTAAGTGAGCACAGACTCTTGTTTTATGCCTTAGCGCGCTGCGTTGGCGTCGGCCACCGTCAGGGCGGTCATGTTCACAATCCGCCTGACTGTGGTGCTGGGCGTGAGAATATGGACCGGCTTGGCCGCACCCAGCAAAACAGGCCCCACAGCGATGTTGCCACCGGCTGCGGTCTTGAGCAGGTTATAGGCAATGTTGGCGGCATCGATGTTTGGCAAAACCAGCAAATTCGCGTCACCGATCAGGCTGCTGTTGGGCATGATGGCCTGACGGGCCGCAGCGTCCAGGGCCACGTCACCGTGCATTTCACCGTCCACTTCCAGCCAGGGCGCGTTTTGGCGCAGCAGGTCCAAGACTTGCCGCATCTTGACGGCGCTGGGCTGGTTCGAGGAGCCAAAGTTGGAGTGTGACAACAAGGCCGCCTTGGGCTGAATGCCGAAACGGCGCATTTCTTCGGCGGCCATGACGGTGAATTCGGCCAACTGCTCGGCCGTGGGGTCGTAGTTCACATGGGTATCCACCATGAAGACCTGACGGCCCGGCAACATCAAACCGTTCATGCAGGCGAAGGTGTTCACGCCTTTGCGCTTGCCCACCACCTGGTCGATGTAGTTCAGGTGCATGGGATTGGTGCCCCAGGTGCCGCAAATCATGCCGTCCACGTCGCCTTTGTGCAGCAACATGGCGCCAATGAGCGACAAACGGCGGCGCATCTCGATCTTGGCGATCTGCTGGGTGATGCCCTTGCGCTCGGTCATGCGGTGGTAGGTCTGCCAGAAATCGCGGTAGCGGTGGTCCATTTCGACGTTGACCACGTCGTAGTCCAGCTCTTCCTTCAGACGCAAGCCGAATTTCTCGATACGCTCGGCGATCACGGCAGGGCGGCCAATCAGCGTGGGGCGGGCAATGCCCTCGTCCACCACGATCTGCGCGGCTCGCAGCACGCGTTCTTCTTCGCCCTCGCTGTAGGCGATGCGCTTTTTCAGGGCACGTTTGGCGGCCGTGAAAATCGGCTTCATCATGGTGCCCGAGGCGTAGACAAAGCCTTGCAGTTTTTCGCGATAAGCATCCAAGTCTTTGATCGGGCGCAGGGCCACGCCGCTTTCTGCAGCGGCTTTCGCCACGGCGGGCGCGATCTTCATCATCAGGCGCGGGTCAAACGGCTTGGGGATCAGGTATTCGGGGCCAAAGGCCAGGGGCTCGCCCACATAGGCCGCGGCCACCACTTCGCTTTGTTCGGCCTGCGCCAACTCGGCAATGGCGTGCACAGCCGCGATTTCCATCTCCAGCGTGATGGTGGTCGCGCCCGAGTCCAGCGCACCCCGGAAGATGTAAGGGAAGCACAGGACGTTGTTGACCTGGTTGGGGTAGTCGGTGCGGCCGGTGGCCATGATGGCGTCGTCGCGCACGGCTTTGACGTCTTCCGGGTTGATCTCGGGGTTGGGATTGGCCAGCGCAAAGATCAGCGGCTTGGCGGCCATGGACTGGACCATGTCCTGCTTGAGCACGCCCCCGGCCGACAGGCCCAGG
This sequence comes from Limnohabitans sp. YIMB22184, assembly GCF_048020265.1. Classification (GTDB taxonomy): domain Bacteria; phylum Pseudomonadota; class Gammaproteobacteria; order Burkholderiales; family Burkholderiaceae_C; genus Limnohabitans_A. Next base: position 2,986,653 of record NZ_CP171843.1, on the reverse strand, counting down.
AACACGTCGGCTCCGGCGATCACTTCGCGCAGGGTGCGGTGCTCGGTTTTTTGCACGAACTGGATTTTGTCTTCGTCCATCAACTCGGTGCGGCCTTCGTAGACCACGCCTGCCAAGTCGGTGACCCAGATGTTTTCACGGGGAATGCCCAGCTTGACCAGCAGGCCCAGGCAAGCCAGGGCCGCTGCGCCCGCGCCCGAGGTGACCAGCTTGATTTTTTTGGGGTCTTTGCCCACGATCTTCAGGCCGTTCAGGATGGCTGCGCCCACCACGATGGCGGTGCCGTGCTGGTCGTCGTGGAAGACCGGGATCTTCATGCGCTCGCGCAACTTGCGCTCGATGTAGAAGCAATCCGGCGCCTTGATGTCTTCGAGGTTGATACCGCCAAAGGTCGGCTCCAACGATGCAATGATTTCGACCAGCTTGTCCGGGTCTTTTTCGTTAATCTCGATGTCGAACACGTCGATGCCCGAGAACTTCTTGAACAGCACGCCCTTGCCTTCCATGACCGGCTTGCTGGCCAGCGGGCCGATGTCGCCCAGGCCCAGCACGGCGGTGCCGTTGGTCACCACGCCCACCAGGTTGCCCCGGCTGGTGTACTTGAAAGCGTTACCAGGGTCCTTGACGATTTCTTCGCAAGGGGCCGCCACGCCGGGCGAATAGGCCAGCGCCAGGTCGTGCTGGTTGACCAGCTGCTTGGTCGGGGCGATGGCGATTTTGCCGGGGGTGGGGAACTCGTGGTATTCGAGTGCGGCTTTGCGCAGCTGGGCGCGTTTTTCTTCGGCTTGGACCTTGTTGGTCATTGTTTTGGCTCCGTTGTAGGGATGTGCTGTCGGGGTTGCCGGGATTCAGCAGCCTTTTGTGGATGGGCAATGATTTGTCAACATCCAGGGCGACAGTCGGACTGTATTTTCATTGTAGACCCCGTATTCACCGCTTCATGCCTAGGTAATGCCCTTCGCGAGTGAGTTGGCTTTTGACTTTTGCGCACAAATGAGGACATGAACAAAAGCCGTTCAACGCAAATGTTTCCAGGCTTTGTGCTGCAAAGCTTGGGCTACACTGACCGAGCGTTGCCCTGGAATGATCTGAAAAGACGCACCAGCTTGCAAACGACCCGGCTGGTCCACGGCCAAATAAAAGCCGCAGCGCCCGCTTTGCACCATGTCTTTGGCAGCCTGGGCGTAACCCATGACGGCGTTGAATTTGCCGCAGGGCTCGCGCGGCTGGGTCACGCGCAAAACCACATCACCAAAGTCCAGGCGGTCGCCGACAAAGAGGTCTTGTTCGAGCACGCCTTGCAGGCTCAGGTTTTCACCCAAAAAGCCCGGTGCCAAAGCTTCATCGAACATCGTCACACCCTGGGCCTGCCGCTGCGCCTGCCACCAGGGCAGGTGTTCCGACGGCAAGGCGTACACCGCTTTGCTCAGGCCCCCATGCACCGACAAGTCGGCTTGCTCGTCACCGGCCAAGCCCAGCACCCCGACCTCGATGGGACCAGAGACCGTGGTTTTGCCAATGGCCGACACCAGCTTGCGCCCGCCCACCATCAGCGGGCGCACCTGGCCAGTCTGGATGGCGAGCAGCTTGCCTGAAAAACCCGGCGGCGAACTCGGCGGCATGGGCAGTTCAGCCGCGCATCAAGGCTTCAATCTCGTCGGCCTTGACCGGCACGCCGCGCGTGATCAACTCGCAACCCGTGGCGGTCACGATGGCGTCGTCTTCGATGCGGATGCCGATGTTGTGGAACTTTTCGGGCACGCCGGGTGCCGGGCGCACATACAGCCCCGGCTCGATGGTCAACACCATGCCCGGCTGCAGGATGCGGCTGGGGCGGTCTTTGATGATCTCGCCACTCAGCGGGTCTTTGCGCTCGCTGATCTGGCCGACCTGCGAAGGCTCGACATAGCTGCCGCAGTCGTGCACGTCCATGCCCAGCCAGTGGCCGGTGCGGTGCATGTAAAACTGGAAGTAGCTGCGGTTGGCGATCACGTCTTGCGCGTTGCCCACTTTGTTTTTGTCGAGCAGGCCGACATCGAGCAGGCCCTGGGCCAGCACGGCCACGGTGGCCTCGTGCGGATCAACAAAACGTGCGCCCGCTTTGGTGGCGGCCACGGCAGCGTCTTGCGAGGCCAGCACCAGGTCGTACAAATCGCGTTGCGGCCCGGTGAATGTGCCGTTGGCCGGGAAGGTGCGGGTGATGTCGCTGGCGTAACCGTCCAACTCGCAACCGGCGTCGATCAGCACCAGATCGCCGTTTTGGATCAAGGCGGTGTCGGCGCGGTAATGCAGCACGCAAGCATTGGCACCGCCGGCCACGATGGAGCCGTAGGCCGGGTACTGCGAGCCGCTTTGGCGGAACTCGTGCAACAGCTCTGCGTCCAGGTGGAATTCACGCACCTCTTGCCCCGCACGCAGCATGGCGGCGCTGCGCTGCATGGCGCGGATGTGGGCGCGGGCGCTGATGGCACTGGCGCGGCGCATGATGTCTTGTTCGTGCGCGTCTTTGACCAGGCGCATCTCGTCAAGCAGGCTGCACAAATCGCGTTGCTGCTCGGGGCACAAAGCGCCGTAACGCACCCGTGCGCGGACCGACTGCAGCCAGCCGTTGACCAAGCTCTCCAACCCAGAGTGGATGGCAAAGGGGTACCACACGGTGCTGCGGTTCTCCAGCAACTTGGGCATGTGGGCAGCCATCTCACCAATGGGCAAGGCCCGGCTCACGCCCAGCGCGGCGGGGGCGGCGTCTGGCCCCAAGCGGATGCCGTCCCAGATTTCGCGCTCCAGATCTTTGGGTTGGCAAAAGAGTGTGGTCTCGCCTTCGGCCGTGATCACCAGACTCGCGTGCGGCTCGGTGAAACCGGTCAGGTAATAAAAGTAGCTGTCGTGCCGGTACAGGTAATCGCTGTCACGGTTGCGCGGGCGCTCGGGGGCGGTGGGGACGATGGCGATACCGCCAGCGCCCAGCTGGGCGGCGACGCGGGCACGGCGTTGGGCGTAGATCGTGTTAGATGTCATCCGAACATTGTAGAAGGGCTGCCCCTGCGGCCGAATGCCTGAAGAGCGCTAGACCCGTTCGCGAGCGAGGGCTCGCTCCCACAAAAAGCGAGACTTGGAGATGACCTAGCTGTGATTGAGTTGCGCCAGCCGCTCGGGCGTCCCCACATCGGTCCAGTCGCCCGCATACGCCTCGCCCGTCACTTGCCCCCGATCCATGGCCGCACGCAGCAAGGGCGCTAGCGCCAGCGCCACGCCCTCGGGATTGCCGAAAGGCAGGCCGCAGTGGGCAAAAAAGGCTTTTTTGTACAGCGCGATGGTGCTGAAGGTGTACACGCAACCGGGAGTGCCTTTGGCCAGGTTGAGCACCTGGCCTGTGGCCGACAAGCCAAAGTCGCCGCCCGGGTTGTGCGCCGGATTGGGCACCAGCCACAGGTGGGCAAGGGCCGGGCTGGCGGCAAAGCGCTGCAGGGCCTGGGCCGTAAACACAAAGTCGGGCGCAAACACATCGCCCGCCACCACCCAAAACACCTCATCCAGCTGGGGCAAGGCACGCACGATGCCGCCAGCAGTCTCCAGCGCCTGGCCAAAGTCCTGGCCTTCATGGGAGTAATGGATCTGCACCTCAGGCAGACCGGGCCAGCTGACTCGGTCGCCAAAATGCGCCGGAATCTGCTCGCCCAGCCACGCGGTATTGACCAGCTGGCAGGTGAAGCCGCCACGCGCCAGTGCCTGCATGGGCCACTGCATGAGCGGCTGGTCGCGCACGAGCAGCAAGGGTTTGGGCTTGGCATCGGTGAGGGGACGCATCCGCTCGCCCCGGCCTGCGGCCAGGACCATGGCTTGGGCAGCTTGCTTTGGCAAAGAGGTCATGCGGCGATGTTGCCATGAACGGACAATGATTTTGACCATTCGGCTGCGCACCCCAGCATAAACACTGCGCCGCAGGACGCAGCGGGTTACGTACCGATGTAACCGCCTGGCCTGTCTATCGGTCACGGATGGGAGCAAACTCGGCCGTTAAAATAAGGGGTTTTCCCGAATTACTACCCGGAGTTGCCCCACATGGCCAATACACAGCAAATGGCGAACGCCATCCGCGCCCTCGCAATGGACGCCGTTCAACAAGCCAACTCCGGTCACCCCGGTGCCCCCATGGGCATGGCCGACATGGCTGTGGCGCTGTGGGGCGATCACCTGCAACACAACCCTGCCAACCCGCATTGGGCCAACCGCGACCGCTTTGTGCTGTCCAACGGCCACGCTTCGATGCTGATTTATTCGGTGCTGCACCTGACGGGCTACAAGCTGCCGATCGAAGAGATCAAGAATTTCCGCCAACTGCACAGCAAAACCGCCGGTCACCCCGAAGTGGGCGTGACCCCCGGCGTGGAAACCACCACCGGCCCGCTGGGCCAGGGCATCACCAACGCCGTGGGCATGGCGCTGGCCGAAAAAATGCTGGCCGCCGAGTTCAACAAAGAAGGCCACGCCATCGTCAACCACCACACCTACGTGTTCCTGGGTGACGGCTGCCTGATGGAAGGCATCAGCCACGAAGCCGTGGCCCTGGCCGGCGCCTGGAAGCTCAACAAACTGATCGCCCTGTACGACGACAACGGCATCTCGATCGACGGCCAGGTCGCCCCCTGGTTCATCGACAACACGCCCCAGCGCTTTGCCGCCTGCGGCTGGAACGTGATCGACGCCGTGGATGGCCACGACGCTGCCGCCATCTCCAAAGCGATTGCCTCGGCCAAGCACAGCGCCGACAAGCCCACCCTGATCGTCTGCAAGACCGCCATCGGCAAGGGCTCGCCCAACCGCGCAGGCACCTCCAAGGCTCACGGCGAGCCGCTGGGCGCCGAAGAAATCAAGCTGACCCGCGAAGCCCTGGGCTGGGGCCACGAGCCCTTCAAGATCCCCAAAGAGGTCTATGCCGACTGGGACGCCAAAGCCGCTGGCAAAGCCCGCGAAGCCGCCTGGAACACCGCCTTTGCCGCTTACAAAGCCGCCTTCCCGGCGCAAGCCAAAGAGTTCGTGCGCCGCATGAAGGGCGAGCTGCCCAAGAACTTCAACCAAGTGGCGTTTGACGCCGTGGTCGCGGCCCACACCAAGGGCGAGACCGTGGCCAGCCGCAAGGCCAGCCAACTGGCGCTGGAAGCCTTCACCGCCGCACTGCCTGAAATGCTGGGCGGCTCGGCCGACCTGACCGGCTCCAACCTGACCAACACCAAGAGCACCCCCGCCTTCCGCGTGGACCTGGCGGGTGACGTGGTCAAGACCGAGGACGGGAAAATCGGCCGCCACATCAACTACGGTGTGCGCGAATTCGGCATGGCCGCCATCATGAACGGCGTGGCCCTGCACGGTGGCTACATCCCTTACGGCGGCACCTTCCTCACCTTCTCTGACTATTCGCGCAACGCCATCCGCATGGCCGCGCTGATGAAGCAGCGCGTGATCCACGTCTTCACCCACGACTCCATTGGCCTGGGCGAAGACGGCCCGACCCACCAGTCCATCGAGCACGCCGCCAGCCTGCGCCTGATCCCGGGTCTGGACGTGTGGCGTCCTGCCGACACGGCCGAAACCACCGTGGCCTGGGCCGTGGCCTTGCAAAACGCCAACCGCCCATCGGCCCTGTTGTTGTCGCGTCAAAACCTGGCCTACTCGCCCAAGAGCGATCTGAGCGACATCAGCCGTGGCGCCTATGTGCTGTCCGAGCCCGAGCACGTCGGCATCAAGAAAACCCACGGCGTGATCATCGCCACCGGCTCCGAAGTGCAGCTGGCCCTGGCCGCGCAAAAGCTGCTGGCCGAACGCAAGATCGGTGTGCGCGTGGTCTCCATGCCCAGCACCAACGTGTTTGACCGCCAGGACACCGAATACAAGCAAAGCGTGCTGCCCGCTGGTCTGCCCCGCGTGGCGGTCGAGATGGGCTCCACCGACGGCTGGTGGAAATACGGCTGCGCTGCCGTGGTCGGCATCGACACCTACGGCGAATCGGCACCTGCACCCGTGCTGTTCAAACACTTCGGCTTCACAGCCGAGAACGTGGCCGACACGGTCCACGCTGCGCTGCTCAAGGCCTGATTCAGACCCGCCGGATGAACCGCTTCAGCGCCATGGGTTTGACCCAGCGCTGAAGTGCGTTCAAGGATCAGGCCCATGCAAGGGTTTTGATTTCAAATCCGGTTACGTAACCGTTTTGTAACTTTCTCCCGAGGCTCTCACCATGACCATCAAGCTGGGTATCAACGGATTCGGCCGCATCGGCCGTCTGGCTTTGCGCGCCGCCCTCAAGCACGGCTACGACGACATCCAGATCGTCGGCATCAACGACCCCAAGCCCGCCGACTACCTGGCTTACATGCTCAAGTACGACAGCGTGCACGGCCGCTTTGATGGAACAGTGGACTTCACCGAAGACACGCTGATCGTCAATGGCAAAAAAATCAAACTCTCGCACGAGCGCGACGCACACAACCTGCGCTGGGGCGAGATGGGCGTGCACACCGTGCTCGAATGCACAGGCCACTACCTGACCGAGCCCACCAGCCAGATGCACCTGGCCGCAGGCGCCAAAAAAGTCGTGATCTCGGCCCCGTCCAAAGACAGCATCCCCATGTTCGTCTATGGCGTGAACCACAAAAAATACGCAGGCGAAGCCATCATCTCCAACGCCTCCTGCACCACCAACTGCCTGGCCCCTGTGGTCAAGGTGCTGCACGACAAATGGGGCATCAAGCGCGGTTTGATGACCACGGTGCACGCCGCCACCGCCAGCCAAATGACCGTGGACGGCTCCTCGCGTAAAGACTGGCGCGGCGGACGCGGCATTCTGGAAAACATCATCCCCAGCAGCACGGGCGCAGCCAAGGCCGTGGGCGTGGTGATCCCCGAGATCAAAGGCAAGATCACCGGCATGGCCTTCCGCGTGCCCACCTCTGACGTGTCGGTGGTCGACTTGACCGTGGAGCTGAACAGCGACGCCAGCTACGCCGAAATCTGCGCCGAAATGAAAGCGCAAAGCGAAGGCGCCCTCAAAGGCGTGCTGGGCTACACCGACGAAAAAGTGGTCTCCACCGACTTCCGTGGCGAGCCCTGCGCCAGCGTGTTCGACGCAACGGCTGGCATTGCGCTCGACAAGAGCTTCGTCAAAATCGTCGCCTGGTACGACAACGAATGGGGCTACGCCAAGCAATGCCTGGAGATGGTACGGGTGGTGGCTAAGAAGAAGTGATCTGAACGGGCAGGCAGCGCCAGGGCTCCCCGCAGGGGCTCAGAGGCGCTTCGCTTTGCCACATCGCCCCTGCGGGGAGCCCTGGCGCTGCCATGGGGCATCGCTCAAAGCGCCTGCGGGCGCTTTTTCATGCCTGGGCGGCTTGCCGAATCCAGTCGGCCGCCTTCTCGGCAACCATGATCGTCGGCGCATTGGTATTACCGCTCACGATGCGCGGCATGATCGAAGCGTCGACCACCCGCAGCCCCGGCACGCCGTGTACGCGCAGTTGCGCATCTACCACCGCCATGTTGTCTTGCCCCATGCGGCAAGTGCCAACCGGGTGGTACACCGTGTCAGCGTTTTGGCGAATCCAGTGTTCCAGCTGTTCATCCGTGCGGGCATCGGCCGAAGCCGCCCACTCTTTGCCATACGCCGCCAGCGCAGGTTGAGCCAGGATGCGCTGGGCTTGGCGGACGCCATCGCGCAAGCGCTGCAGGTCACGCGGGTCGCTCAAAAACTGCGGGTCAATCAACGGCGCACTGGTGGGGTTGCGGTCGGCCAGTCGCACACAGCCTCGGCTGTCGGGTTGCAGCAAACACACGTGCAAAGAGTAGCCATGCCCCAGCGTGAGTTGACGGCCATGGTCTATCAGCTTGGCCACCACAAAATGCAGCTGAATGTCCGGGTGTGCTTCTTCAGGGCGGCTTTTGTAAAACGCGCCACCCTCTGCAAAATTAGTGGTGAGCCGCCCCTTGCGGTGTTGCCGCCAGGCCCACAGGGCCTGCAAGGTGTTCCAAGCGCCCCGAGGTGACACGCCGATCAAATCGGTACACCCCGGTGCATCGGCCACCAGCACAGCATCTGGGTGGTCGTGCAGGTTTTCGCCCACACCGGGCAGGTCGCGCAGCACCTCGATGCCCAGGCTTTGCAGGTGGGCTGCTGGCCCGATGCCCGAACGCATGAGGATGGCGGGCGACTGAAACGCACCTGCACTCAAAATGATTTCACGCCGTGCGGTCAAGGTCCGTGCCTGGCCGCCCTGCAAGGCATGCACCTGCCGCGCCACACCATCCACCAGGCCAATGCGGTCCACCGTGACGCCGGTCATGATGTGCAAATTGGAGCGCCCCCGATTTGGCGTGAGGTAGGCCTTGGCCGCGCTGAAGCGCTCGCCAGCCCGCTGCGTCACCTGGTACAAGCCCACGCCTTCTTGGGTGGGACCATTGAAGTCGGTGGTGTGCGCCAAACCCGCTTGCACGCCCGCCTCGACAAAGCGTTTCGCAAACACATTGGGGCTTTGCAGATCGGCCACGTTCAAGGGACCGTTTTGACCATGCCATTCGTTGTGGATGCGCTCGTTGTGCTCGGCCTTGAGAAAGTAGGGCAACACATCAGCCCACGCCCAGCCTTCGCAGCCCATGTCGACCCAGGTGTCGTAGTCGACCTGTTGGCCACGGATGTAGGCCATCGCATTGGTCGAGCTGGAGCCACCCAAAGTGCGGCCACGCGGCTGGAAACCGATGCGGCCGTTCAAGCCAGGTTGCGGCACCGTGCTCAGGCCTTGCGAGACGATTTCGGTGCGGGCCATGAGCGCAATGCCTGCAGGGCAATGGATCAAGGCACTGGTGTCGGGCGGCCCGGCTTCGATCAGGGCGACCTGCACAGTGGGGTCTTCGCTCAAGCGACTGGCCAGCACGCAACCGGCCGAGCCGCCACCCACCACCACGTAGTCAAACGCCCAACGGTCCATTGCGTGCACTCCTGTGTTTCAAGGTGCAATATAAACCGGAGAAAACCCGCCACCCGGTGTCCTGAAGTTGGTGGTTTGTCCTTGGTACAAGCGAGCGGCCAGCGATTGCACTTGGCCGTCGTACACGTAGTTGCGCACATCGAACTTGAGCACCTGCGCCGAGTCGCCACCCGAGATGGTGCGCTCACCCGGGGCCACCCAAGCCTGGGCGATGTAGCCGCCCGCCGCGATCTCGGCCCAGACGCGGTGCGTCAATTTGTCACCCCGGTAAGCGGCCTTGCCACCGTAGCCTGCAAAAGGCTTGAAAAAGAAATGCTTACGCTCAGCCCAAAAGCGTTCGGCATTGGCGGGCGTCACCACCTCGGTGTGCGGAATGCCCGCCAGCAACACCGCTTGCGTGGCTTCGGACACGCCCATGGCCTGGAGCATGCTTGGGTTGCACAGCAGCGCCAGGTTGCGCTTGTCGGCCCACAGCGCATGGGCTTGCGGATGGGGTGTCAAGACCACCGCGTCTTGCACATGGGCTTCATGCAAATGGGCGTGCTGGGGCTCGCTCAGGGCAAAGTCGGTCAGGCGGTTGTACACCAGATCGATGGCCACACCGTCGCACCACAGCTGCTGATCGCGCCAGTCGAGTTGCGCCGGGTCTGCGATGAAAGCCTGAATGCCGTGGCGCCTGAACAAGGTCTGGAACAGCAAGAACTCCGGGTACAGGTATTGCTGCTCGGGTGAGGCGTCCACAATGGCCACCGTGCGCAAAGGACGACCCGGATGACAGAGCCGCCACTCACGCTCGAACATCGCCACCCAAGCGGCCTCCAGGGCGTCCACCTGGGCGTTGGTGGGCACCAGCGTTTCGATTTCGTCGCAGCAAGCGCGCTGCGCCCGGGCCAGCAAGGCATTGAGCAATGCACCGCCCGCATTCGTGTTCACTTCGATCAGGCCAAGCCCCGTGGCGTTGACATGGAAGTCATAGCCCATGAAGACACTTTTGGCGCTTGTCGGGTGACGCGCAATCGGCGTTGAACGTGACAAAACCTCCTCGCGGTAAGCGGGCAAAGCCACCACCGACTCCAGCGCCGAAATCAGCTGCGCCATGCCCCGCACCTGGGCCTGTGACAGCACCACGGGCCGCGCCGAAAACAAGGAAGGCAAACGGTCCTGCACCATGTCGAAGAGGGCCGGGTCGCCAATGTCTGCCGCCATGCTGCGGCGCAAGGCGGGTTCATCCAGGCTGATGCAAAAACATTCGCGGTTGAAGTTGTCGGCGTTGATGTGTGTGGTGTTCACGGGATGGTTTTCACTCAAAGGCATGGATGCCCCCATCATGACCGAATTGAGCGGCATGCCAAGCGATGGTGATTCCCGTTTTTGCGTTTTCGATAAGGAGGCCTGAATGACCGTGAGGTTGCGCACACCGAACAGCGGTTACAAAACCAGAACAAACCGGCATTCGGCCGGGGTTTTGTAACAAAGTTTCAATGTTTGGCATACGATGGTTACATCTGCGGTTCATCATTCACAGAGGGACTGCGGCCTACACCCCCAACGAAAGTGAGACAGACATGCGCACTCGGATCGGTATCAACGGATTTGGCCGCATTGGCCGCATGGTGCTGCGTGCAGCGGTGCAGAACTTCCAGGATGTCGAGATCGTCGGCATCAACGACCTGCTGGAGCCGGATTACCTGGCCTACATGCTCGAATACGACAGCGTGCATGGCCGCTTTCAGGGCACGCTGTCGGTCGAGGGCAGCACCCTGATCGTGAACGGCCAACGCATTCGCCTCACGCAAGAGCGTGACCCGGCCAACCTGAAGTGGAACGAGGTGGGCGCGGACGTGGTGATCGAAGCCACGGGCTTGTTTCTGGACAAGGACAGCGCGGGCAAGCACCTGAGCGCAGGCGCCAAAAAGGTGGTGATGTCGGCGCCTTCCAAAGACGACACGCCCATGTTTGTGTTCGGTGTGAACCATGCGTCCTACGCAGGACAAGCCATCATCAGCAACGCCAGCTGCACCACCAACGCGCTGGCCCCCATCACGAAAGTGCTGAACGACAAATGGGGCATCCAACGCGGCCTGATGACCACCGTGCACGCCACCACCGCCACCCAAAAAACCGTGGACGGCCCGAGCAACAAGGACTGGCGCGGTGGGCGCGGCATTCTGGAAAACATCATCCCCAGCAGCACGGGCGCGGCCAAAGCGGTGGGCGTTGTGATCCCCGAGATCAAAGGCCGATTGACGGGTGTGGCGGTGCGTGTGCCCACCAGCGATGTGTCGCTGGTGGATTTGACGGCCGAGCTGAACAACCCGGCCACCTATGCCGAAATTTGCGCCGAGATGAAAGCGCAAAGTCAAGGGGCGCTCAAGGGCGTGTTGGGCTACACCGAAGCCAAGGTGGTTTCGACCGATTTCAGGGGCGAGGTGTGCACCAGCGTGTTCGACGCCGAAGCGGGCATGGCCCTGGACAGCACCTTCGTCAAGGTGATGGCCTGGTACGACAACGAATGGGGCTACTCCAACAAGTGCCTGGAGATGGCGCGGGTGGTGGGCAAGGCATAAGCCCACGCACGCGTGAGCAAGAGGACCGGTTCTCCGCGCCCTGGATGCCCGACAATCTGCAGACAACGCCCATGCTTTTCATGGGCGTTTTCATTAGCTGATTGAGACCCCCATGCACACCCTTGAACAACTGCGCAGCGGCGCCTTGGCGGGCACGCGGCGCCTGGACCTGGCTTGTGACCTGACCGAGCTACCCGCCGAAATTTTTGCCTTGGCCGACACACTGGAAGTGCTCAACCTCAGTGGCAACCGGCTGCGCCACTTGCCGCACCAACTGAGCCGTTTGTACAAGCTGCAGGTGCTGTTTGCCTCGGACAACGAGTTTGAGGTGCTGCCCGAAGTGCTGGGCGACTGCCCTGCGTTGCAAATGGTCGGCTTCAAAGCCAACCGCATTGCGGATGTGCCCGCCGCCGCGTTGCCGCGCGCTTTGCGCTGGTTGACGCTGACCGACAACGCGATTGGCCATTTGCCTGCCGAACTGGGCCAACGCCCCGCCCTGCAAAAGCTGATGCTGGCGGGCAACCAGTTGCAGGCTTTGCCTGACAGCCTGCAAGGCGCACAGCAACTGGAATTGCTGCGCATTTCGGCCAACCGCCTGCGTGTGGTGCCCGAGTGGCTGACCTCGCTGCCGCGCCTGGCCTGGCTGGCACTGGCGGGCAATGCCATGGGCTGGACATTTGCCCATGCACCGGCCTTGCCCGAAGTGCCCTGGGCTGCCATCACTTTGGGCCCACTGCTGGGCGAAGGCGCTTCGGGCCACATCCACCGCGTGCAGGCTGCTGGCTGGCCGCAAGCACTGGCGCTCAAGCTGTTCAAGGGCGAAGTGACCAGCGATGGCTTGCCCGAAGACGAACTGGCCGCGTGCCTGGCGGCGGGTGAACACCCGAGCCTGATCACCCCCGTGGCCCGGCTGACGGATCACCCAGAGCAAGCGCAAGGTTTGTTGATGCCCCTCATTCCGCCCGGGCATGTGAACCTGGCGGGGCCCCCGAGTTTGCAGACCTGCACACGCGATGTGTACACACCCGGATTCAGTTTGCCTGCCCCTCTGGCGCTGGGCATCGCCCGTGATGTGGCCGATGCGGTGGCGCATTTGCACCAGCGTGGCGTGATGCACGGCGATCTGTATGCGCACAACATCCTGATCGATCCGTCGCACGGCCAAGCGCAGCTGGGCGACTTGGGCGCGGCCACCCGATTGCCTGGCCATGCACCCGAACTGCGCCACCGCTTGCTGGCGCTCGAAGTGCGGGCCATGGGTTGTTTTCTGGAGGAGCTGGCCGTACACACCTCAGCGCCCGCCAGCCAAGCGCTCCATGCAGTGGCGCAGAACTGCCTGTTGCCCATGCCCAGCGACCGACCTGACATGGCCACCGTGGCCGCGCAGTGCCAGTCGTTGGCCGACGGATTGGCAGCTTGAGTCGCTGCGCTCAGTCCAGAAATCGGGCGGCTGCATCGGGCGACGGGACCATGCAACGGTCTGACCACCCAAAAATCCGGTAACGGTGACGGGCCACCCAGCGATACAGCGCATCGCGCAGCACGGCGGGCACCAGCCAGCCCAGCCAAGCGGCACACCAAGGCCAGCCCAAATGGTGCAGGATGCGCAAGATCGCGGCTGTGTGTTGCCAGCTCTTGGCGCCATCCACCAGCAACAGGGTTTGCAGCCCCTCGACCTGTAAGCCCGCTTGCTGCAGCAAGGCCTGACCGGTGCGGCCCTGAATGGCAGCAAAACGAAAAACACCGTGCTGGTCGTGTCTGAGCAAAAACCGCACCCAGGCGTTGCACAGCAGGCACTGCCCGTCAAACACCACAATCAAACTGGGGGTTGAAGCGGACATGTTCACAGCGCCAACGCCGTCGTGTTCTTGACTTCTTCCATCACCGCATAAGTGCGCGTCTCGCGCACGCCGGGCAGCTGCCACAGCACGGTGCCCGCAAATTCGCGGTAGGCGTTCATGTCGGCAGCGCGGGTCTTGAGCAAATAGTCAAAGCCCCCGGCCACCATGTGGCACTCCATGATCTCGGGGCGCACCTGCACCGCCGCCTTGAACTGCTCGAACACATTGGGGCTGGTGCGGTCGAGCAGGATTTCCACAAACACCATCATGCCCGCGCCCAGTTTGAGCGGGTTCAAACGCGCCTCGTAGCCCAGGATGAAGCCTTCGCGTGTGAGGCGCTGCACCCGCGCCAGCACCGCTGTGGGTGACAGGGCCACGCTTTCGGCGAGCTTCAAGTTGCTGATACGGCCGTCGCGCTGCAACACATCCAGGATGCGGCGGTCAATGCGGTCGATGTCGGGGGTTTCGGGATTCATGCTGATTTTCATGAGGTTAATTAAAGTTAATTTGGTGAAACATCCAGCCTGATATCCGGATGATAGCGAGTCATACAGATCAGCGAGATGACCTCCATGAACGCCCCCATGACCCCAAACACCCCGCCCACAGGCGCCCACTTCACCCCCGGCGGCCCGCTTTCCAAACGCAGCGCCCTGCGTGAAGCCATCGCCCGCGCCACCCGCCTGCCCGAAGCGCAGGCCCTGGCCCCCTTGCTGGCCGCCGCCCGCATGAGCCCCGCACAAGCCGAGCGCACCGACGCACTGGCCCGTCAACTGGTGACGGGCATGCGCGAAGGCCCGCAGCAGAGCGGCCGTGCCGGCCGCGTGCAAAGCCTGATGCAGGAATATGCGCTGTCCAGCGAGGAAGGCGTCGCGCTGATGTGTCTGGCCGAAGCGCTGCTGCGCATCCCCGACGCGGCCACACGCGACGCGCTGATCCGCGACAAGATCGGCCAGGGCGACTGGCACCAGCATGTGGGCCGCAGCCCCTCGCTGTTTGTCAACGCCGCATCGTGGGGCCTGCTGCTCACGGGCAAGCTGGTGGCCACGCACAGCGAGGGGGCGATGCTGGCCTCGCTCACCCGGCTGATCGGCAAGAGCGGCGAACCGCTGATCCGCCAGGGCGTGCAACTGGCCATGCAGATGCTGGGCGAGCAGTTTGTGACCGGCGAAACCATCGACGAAGCACTGCACCGCGCCCGAACCATGGAGGCGCAAGGCTTTCGCTATTCGTACGACATGCTGGGCGAAGCCGCGCTGACCGAAGCCGATGCGCAGCGTTATTTCCGCTCGTATGAAAACGCCATCCACGCGATCGGCAAAGCGTCGAACGGGCAGGGCGTCATGCACGGCCCGGGCATTTCGATCAAGCTGTCGGCCCTGCACCCGCGCTACAGCCGCGCCCAGCACCAGCGCGTGATGGACGAACTTTTCTCCCGCGTGTTGAAGCTGACCGAGCTGGCCCGGCACTACGACATCGGCCTGAACATCGACGCCGAAGAGGTGGACCGCCTGGACATCTCGCTCGACCTGCTCGAAGCGCTGTGCCAGGCGCCCAGTCTGCAGGGCTGGCACGGTATCGGCTTTGTCATTCAGGCCTACCAAAAGCGCTGTCCCTTCGTGATCGACTTTGTGGTCGATCTGGCACGCCGCACAGGCCACCGGCTCATGGTGCGCCTGGTCAAAGGCGCCTATTGGGACAGCGAGATCAAACGCGCCCAGCTCGACGGCCAAAGCGACTACCCGGTCTACACCCGTAAGCACCACACCGACGTGTCTTACCTGGCCTGCGCCCAAAAGCTGCTGGCCGCGCCCGAAGCGGTGTACCCACAATTTGCCACGCACAACGCGCACACGCTGGCAGCCATCGTGCAACAGGCACAAAACATGCACGGCGACTACGCGCCGGGCCAGTACGAGTTCCAGTGCCTGCACGGCATGGGCGAGCCGCTGTACCGGCAGGTGGTGGGTCCACTGCAACGACCCTGCCGCATCTACGCCCCGGTGGGCACGCACGAAACACTGCTGGCTTATCTGGTGCGTCGCCTGCTCGAAAACGGGGCCAACAGCTCGTTCGTCAACCGCATGGCCGATGCCAGCGTGTCGGTCAGCGATCTGGTGCAAGACCCGGTGGCGCGCTCCGAAGAAGACGCCGCACAGGAGGACGCTCCGCCCGGCCAGCCTCACACGCAAATCGCGCTGCCCGCGCAACTGTATGGCGCGGCCCGCCGCAACTCCAGCGGGCCGGATTTGGCGCACGAACCCACACTGCGCCAGCTGGCCGCTGACATGCAGGCGCAGGTGCAGCCTCTGACGGTGACGCCGCTCATGGCCACGCCTTTTGTAGGGGCTGAACGCATCACCTTGCGTAACCCCGCCGACCACAGCGATGTGCTGGGCACGGTGCAATACGCCTGCGCGGTCGATGTGGAGGCTGCCCTGCAAGCCGCCAGCGAAGCCGCCCCCAGTTGGGCCGCCATACCGCCCGCACAACGCGCTGCGATGCTCGACCAAGCCGCCGATCTGCTGCAAGCCGATGCACCCCGTGTGATGGCTCTGCTGGTGCGCGAAGCGGGCAAGACCTGGGGCCATGCCGTGGCCGAGCTGCGCGAGGCGGTGGACTTCTTGCGCTACTACGCCGCACAGGTGCGCCGAGACTTTGACCCCAGCACCCACATGCCGCTGGGCCCGGTGGTCTGCATCAGCCCCTGGAATTTTCCGCTGGCGATTTTTGTGGGGCAGGTGGCTGCCGCACTGGCTGCAGGCAACCCGGTGCTGGCCAAGCCCGCCGAGGCCACGCCCGCTGTGGCGGCGCTGGCCGTGCAGGCCTTGTGGCAGGCAGGCGTGCCCCGAACCGCTGTGCAACTGCTGCCGGGCGAGGGCCGCGAAGTGGGCATGCAGCTGGTGCGCGACGCCCGCGTGCAAGGCGTGCTGTTCACCGGCTCCACCGAGACGGCGCGTGTGCTGCAAGCGGCGCTGGCCGAGCGCCTGAACACGCATGGCCAGCCCGTGCCGCTGATCGCCGAAACCGGCGGCCAGAACTGCATGGTGGTCGATTCTTCAGCCTTGCTCGAACAGGTGGTCACCGACGCCATGGCCTCGGCTTTTGAGGCCGCAGGACAACGTTGCTCAGCGCTACGTGTCCTCTGTGTGCAGGACGATGTGGCAGACCGTTTGGTCGAGATGCTGCAAGGCGCGATGGCCGAAATCACGCTGGGTGCGCCCGCGCAACTGAGCGTGGACGTAGGGCCGGTGATCGACGAGCGGGCCCGTGCGGGCATCGAAGCGCACGTGAGCGCCATGCAGCAACGCGGCTGCCCGGTGTACCGCATCTCGCGCAACGCGCCGAATGCCTTGCCCACAGGCACCTACGTGCAACCCACGCTGATCGAAATTGACCACATCGCCCAACTGGCACGCGAAGTGTTCGGCCCGGTGCTGCACATCGTGCGCTATGCCCGCAGCGATCTGCCCCAGTTGCTGCAAGCTATCCGCGACACCGGCTACGCGCTCACGCTGGGTGTGCATTCGCGCATCGAAGAAACCATCGCGCAGGTGGTGGACCACACCCACGCGGGCAATGTCTACGTGAACCGCAACATGGTCGGCGCGGTGGTGGGCGTGCAGCCTTTTGGGGGCGAAGGTCTGTCGGGCACCGGCCCCAAGGCGGGTGGCCCCTTGTACCTGTTGCGCCTGCTGGCGCACTGCCCGCCCGATGCGGCTTTACGCAGTGTGCAGGCCAGCGGTGCAGCGGCATTGCCGCAACCCACCCCTGCGCTGCAAGCCCTGCACGACTGGGCGGTGGCGCAAGGCCGTTTGCCCCTGGCGCATGCCTGTGCGCAGTTCGCGGCGGCCAGCCCGGCAGGCCTGCAAGCCACCCTGAACGGCCCCACGGGCGAGCGCAATGTCTACCGCGTGCAGGCCCGTGCGCGGGTGCTGTGTCTCACGGGCGATCAGCCCAGCGCCGATGCCGACCGCCTGACCCAATTGGCCGCCGTGCTGGCCGTGGGCAGCCACGCGGTGTGGCCCCTGTCCGCGCAGGCGCTGCGTGCGCAGTTGCCTGCTGCGGTGCAAAGCCGGGTGACGCTGCAAGACCTTGCGCAAGCTCAGCCGGTGGACGCCGCACTGCTGCACGGCGATGAGGCCACTGCCCTGCACTGGCAAGAGCAACTGGCGCATCGCCCCGGGGCCATTGTCACGCTCACGGCCTTGCGCCCGCGCGACGTCGCTGTCCCTCTGGCGCGCCTGGTGGCTGAGCGCAGCATCAGCACCAACACAGCCGCTGCGGGCGGCAACGCCAGCCTGATGACACTGAGCCTGTGATCAGCCAGCCTTGGGGCTGGCAGCCTCAGCTCAGGTGCTTGCCGATGATGCCGGCCAGCTCGAACATGGTGGCGCTGTCTTTGCCAAACACCGCTTGCAGCTTGGCATCGGCCTTGATAGAGCGCTTGTCCGCTGGGTCTTGCAAGCCTTGGGCCTTGATGTAGTCCCAGATTTTCTTGACCACCTCGGTGCGGGCGTAGGTGCCGTCGCCAATCACGGCCATCAGGGCCGGGCTGGGTTTGAGGGTGCCGACAGCGGCTTTGCGCGGGGCTTTTTCGGCGGCAGGTTTGGCTGCTTTTTTGGCCGCAGGGACTTTGGCCGTTTTGGCGGCCGTCTTTTTGGCCGCCGCTTTGCCAAACGGTGTCTTGGTCGCCGCCGTCTTGCGCGGCGGGTATTTCTTGCCACCTTCGCGTTGCTCGAACTCAAACGTCACTTTGCCCTCTTCGGGGTTCCAGGCCAGCATGGCCTTGAAGGGGCGGCGCGTGCGGTTGCTCACGAACTTGTCGAGCACATCGGTTTTGCCGCTGGCCAGAAGTTTGGCGACCTGATCACGCTCGATCGGCTGCTGCAAGATCAGTTTGCCAGTCTTGAAGTCGCAGCTCGGCGTGGGTTGCTCGTGCGTGGGCACGGCCTTGCTGCACACGTAGTTGCTGCCGTGCTCGTGCACCGGGCTGCCGCACTTGGGGCATGCGCCCAGGGCCTCGTCGCTGAACTCGACGATCTCGCCGCTCTCTTCGTTCTTCTTGTCGTCTCCGAAGTCGAATTCGAGCTTCCAGTTCTTTTCTTCTTCGTTGTACTTGAGCGCCATCTCGGCCACAAAGGGCCAACCCGCCTTGGAGCGGAAGCCGTCCAGTGGGCCGATTTTTTTGTCGCGCATGAACTGCTCGACCTCGGCTTGTTCAAAGGTGCGGCCTGCGGGCGACTTGCCAAACGAGAAGCCGCAGCCTTCGCTCGCGCCGTCGGCGCCCGTGCAGGTGTATCTGCGGTAGTTCTCTTTGACCACACCACCGCAGTTGGGGCAAGGCGTACTGAGTGTGGCGTAGTCGCCGGGCACGGTGTCGCGGTCGTATTCTTTGGCTTTCTTGACGATGTGCTCGGTCATGGCCGCAATCTCGGCCATGAAGGTGGCACGGCTCAATTTGCCTTGCTCCATTTGCGCGAGCTTGTATTCCCACTCACCCGTGAGTTCGGGCCTGGAGAGTTCCTCGACCTGCAGGCCGCGCAGCAGCGTCATGAGCTGGAAGGCCTTGGCCGTGGGGATCAGCTCGCGGCCTTCGCGCAGCATGTATTTTTCGTTCAGCAGGCCTTCGATGATGGCGGCACGCGTGGCGGGCGTGCCCAGGCCTTTTTCCTGCATGGCTTCGCGCAGCTCGTCGTCGTCCACCAGCTTGCCCGCACCTTCCATGGCGCCCAGCAAAGTCGCTTCTGAATAGCGCGCAGGCGGGCGGGTCTTGAGGCCCTTGGCCTCGACCGACTCGACACCCACGCGCTCGCCCGGCTGCACCGGCACCAGGTTCTGGCCCTTGTCGCCGTCCTTGGCGTCTTCCACCTCGTTAGCGGCTTCCTTGCCGTAGATGGCCAGCCAACCGGGTTTGACCAGCACCTTGCCCACGGTCTTGAAGCTGTGGCCTGCGGCTACGCTGATGCGGGTGGTCACCTGGTATTCGGCGCTGGGGAAGAACACCGCCATGAAGCGGCGCACCACCAGGTCGTAGAGCTTTTGCTCGGCCTCGGACAAGCCGCTGGGCGCTTGCAGCGTGGGGATGATGGCGAAGTGGTCCGACACCTTCTTGTTGTCGAAGACGCGCGGGATCTTGCGCACGTAGTTGTTGTTCAGGGCCGTGAGCGCGTGCGGGGCCAGGTGGCGCATGCCGCTGTCGGCCAGCATCTCGAAGGTCTGCTTGGCCACGGGCACGTAGTCTTCGGGCAGGTGGCGCGAGTCGGTACGCGGGTAGGTCAGGGCCTTGTGGCGCTCGTACAAGCTTTGCGCCAAGGCCAGGGTGGTCTTGGCAGAGAAGCCGAACTTGCCGTTGGCCTCGCGCTGCAGGCTGGTCAGGTCGAACAGGCCGGGGCTGGCTTGGGTGGTGGGCGTGGCCTCTTCGGTCACCGTGGCGGTTTGGCCGCGCACCGCGTCGACAATGGCTTGCGCCTCGGCAGCGGTCCATTTGCGGTCGGCTTTCTTTTCGGCGTCTTCTTCTTTTTTCCACTTCGGGTCGAACCACTTGCCTGGATACGTGCCGGCAGCGGCCGCGAACTCGGCGTGGATTTCCCAATAGTCGCGGCTCACGAACTTGCGGATTTGCTCTTCGCGCTCGACCACCACGGCCAGCGTGGGTGTTTGCACCCGACCCACCGTGGTCAGGAAGAAGCCGCCATCGCGCGAATTGAACGCGGTCATGGCGCGTGTGCCGTTGATGCCCACCAGCCAGTCGGCTTCGGAGCGACTGCGGGCGGCATCGGCCAGGCCCTGCATTTGCTGTTCGCTGCGCAAGCTGTCAAAGCCGTCGCGAATGGCCTGTGGCGTCATGGACTGCAGCCACAGGCGCTTGACGGGTTTGTTCAGCGGCTTGGCACCGCCCGCGTACTGCTCGATCAAACGGAAGATCAACTCCCCCTCGCGGCCCGCGTCACAGGCGTTGATGAGGCTGTCCACGTCCTTGCGCTTGGCTTGCCTGACCACGGCCGTCAAACGGCTCTTGGTTTTGTCCACCGGCTTCAAGTCAAAGTGCGGCGGGATCACCGGCAAGTTGGCAAAGCTCCACTTGCCGCGTTTCACGTCGTATTGCTCCGGGGCCTGGATCTCCACCAAGTGGCCCACGGCGCTGGTGACCACGTAGCGGTCGTTTTCAAAATGGTCGTCGTGTTTTTCGAACTTCCCCGAGGTCGGCGTCAAGGCTTTGACGATGTCTTGAGCCACCGAAGGCTTCTCTGCAATTACCAATGTCTTCATGTCATTACAATCCCGTTGTCTCGCGTGTGCGCACGCGCCCGGGCACGCGCTCACGCGCACGCCCACATGAATTCACCATAACAAATTTTCAACGCCGTGGCCAAAACCCCAGTTTCTTCACCCAGCCGCACCGCACCGAGCGCTTCCGGCAAACGCATTCAGGTCCGCCGCTCCGGCGTGCACGGCAAGGGCGTATTCGCGCTACAGGACATCGCCGAAGGCGAGACCCTGATTGAATACGTGGGAGAGGTCATCAGCTGGGACGAAGCGCAGGACCGCCACCCGCACGACCCGAACGACCCGAACCACACCTTCTACTTCCATGTGAACGAAGACCGGGTGATCGACGCGCTGCACGGCGGCAACTCTTCGCGCTGGATCAACCACAGCTGCGACCCGAACTGCGAAGCCGACGAAGACAACGACCGGATTTTCATCAAGGCCATTCGCAACATCAAAGCCGGCGAGGAGCTGAACTACGACTACGGCTTGATCATCGACGAGCCCTATACCAAGAAGCTCAAGGCCGAATACCCATGCTGGTGCGGCAGCACCACTTGCCGTGGCACGCTGCTCTCGCCCAAACGTCGCCCAGCAACACCCAAGATTCCAAGCCAGCAAAAAGCAAAGGCCAAATCGAAAGACAAACCCGCGAAAGACAAGCCTAAGGCCGACGCCAAAGTGAAGGCGAAGGTCAAGACCCAGGCCAAAGCGACGGAAAAGCCCAAAGCCAAGAAGAAAACCAAATCGTCCAAGGCTTGAACTGCGACCACGCTGCATGATCGCGCCCACCACTTGGCCTGCTGAAGCTGTTTGGGAACAAATGTTCCCGCTGTTGCCCGACTTCACGGTTGAGGTGTTGCCCGAAATCGATTCAAGCAACAGCGAACTCATGCGCCGGGCGCGGGCTGGCCAACACGAAGCCACGCTGCTCGTGGCCGAGCGCCAAACCGCAGGCCGCGGTCGCATGGGACGGGTCTGGCAAAGCCAGCCTGCCGACTCGCTCACTTTTTCTCTCAGCTTGTCCCTAAAGCCCAAAGACTGGTCTGGCCTGTCATTGGCCGTGGGCCTGAGCCTGGCCGAAAGCCTGCATCCCGATGTGGGTCTGAAATGGCCCAACGATTTGTGGTTCCAGGACCGCAAGCTCGGCGGCATCCTGGTCGAGGCGGCCAGCATGGGCGGGCGCAGCCAGGTGGTGGTGGGCGTGGGCCTGAACATCCGGCCACGTCCCGCAGAAGGTCTGAACACAGCGCCAGCAGCCCTGACCGAGCTGTTGCCAAGCTTGACCGCCTCGGAAGCCCTGCTTCGCGTGGCCTTGCCACTGGTCCAGACCTTGCTGGCCTTTGAGAGGGAAGGCTTCGCACCGCTGCAAGCCCGCTTTGAAGCACGCGACGTGCTCAAAGGCCGAGGCGTGCACACCAGCGACGGCCAACAAGGCATGGCGCTGGGCGTGAGCCCACATGGGGCTTTGCGTTTGCAAACCGATGCAGGCGTGCAGGAAATCCACAGCGCCGAAATCAGCGTTCGTCCGTTTGGGGCGCAGGAGACGCCCCGATGATGCGTTGGCTGATCGCCTTGCTGCTGGTTCTGAACCTGGCCACACTCGCATGGCAATGGGATGCCTTTGCCCGCTGGGGTTGGGGCCCGCACACCCATCAGGAACCTGAACGCCTGCTGAAACAGATACGGCCCGACGCCCTGAAAATCGAGATCCCTTCGGCACCCTTGCCTGCCGAAGCTTCGTCCGCAGCCAGCCCCTGACTTCTTTCTGGAGATCCAACCCATGAGCCTGAAACTTTACTTCGCCCCCGGTGCCTGTTCTTTTGTGCCACACGTTCTGCTGGAGATGAGCGGTGCCGAATTTGAACCCAGCATGGTCAAGCTGCACAAAGGCGAGCAAAACAGCGACGACTACAAAGCCATCAACCCACGCGGTCAGGTGCCCGTGCTGGTGAACAACGGCCAGCCCATCACGCAAATTGTGGCCATCGCCCTGCATCTGGACCAGCTCTTCCCGCAGATGGGCTTTTTGCCCACAGAGGCCTTGGCCCGCGCACAAGCCCTCTCGACGCTGGCCTGGATGAACAACACGGTACATCCAACGTTCACGCACATCTTCATGCCGCAGAAGTTTTCGGATCAAGCCGAAGTGCAAGCGGCGCTCAAGCCTTACAACACCCAATTGTTCCGGGGCATGCTCGGGGAATTGCAAACCTTGGTGAAGGCCGCTGCCGCCAAGGGCCAGCACTGGTTGAGCGGCGATCGCTTCGGCCCTCTGGACGCCTACAGCCTCACGCTCGCCCGCTGGGGCACGATTGCGGGCATCACGCCCGAAGAACACCCCGAGCTGTGGGCCTTTGTGCAAAAAGTGGCCGCTGAACCCGCCGTGGCACGGGTGATGGAGCGCGAGCGTTTGCAGCTGAACATGGGCAAGCCCGCTTAAAACCAGGCCAGCTGCACCGGCTCTCAGGCAAGCGCGTTGAACCGCAGCGTGAAGCAGGCCCCCGGTGGGGTCTGTCCGGGGTGGGCGGCATCCACCGTGATCGACGCCCCATGCTGCTGTGCAATTTCTTTGACGATCGGCAAACCCAAACCTGAGCCGTCCACGTTGGTGCCCAGCGCCCGGTAAAAGGGCTGGAACACCAAATCGCGCTCGGCCGCTGGAATGCCCAGACCGTTGTCTTCGACCTGGATGACCAGGGCTTTGCTGTAAGGGTCCACCAATACGCGCACCGTGACCACGCCTTGGCGCTCTGGCGTGCTGGGGGTGTAATGCACCGCGTTCTCCACCAGGTTGCGCAGCATTTCCTTGAGCAAGGTCGGGTTGCCCTGCACTTGTGCACCCGGCATGTCGGGATCGACCCCTTCGTAACCCATGTCCAGGCCCTTGTCCATGGCGCGGGGCAGGCAGTCTTGCAACACTTCCTGGGCCAACACCACCATGTCGCAACTTTGTTGCGTCAAATGCACCCCGCCACCTTCTGCACGAGCGAGCGACAGCAGCTGGTTCACGGTGTGTGTGGCCTGCACGCTGGCACGGCCAATTTGCTGCAGCGATTTTTTCAGGTTCTCTTCGCTGGAGCCCGAACGCTGTGCCAAATCGGCCTGCATGCGCAAACCTGCCAAAGGCGTTTTGAGCTGGTGCGCGGCGTCGGCCAAAAAACGTTTTTGCGTGACGATGGAGTCCTTCAAGCGCTCGAGCAAGTCGTTCACCGACACCACCAGCGGAGCCACCTCCATGGGCACGGCCTTGTCGTCCAGCGGGCTCAGGTCGTCGGGCTTGCGGGCACGGATGCGCTCTTCCAATTCAGACAGCGGCTTGATGCCGCGCACCAACGCCAGCCAGACCAACAGCACCGCCAAGGGCAGAAGTGCGAACTGGGGCAGCATCACGCCCTTGATGATCTCGGCGGCCAGCACCGAGCGCTTTTCTCGTGTCTCGGCCACCTGCACCAGGGCCGGGTTTTTGCCCTCGGCATCCAGCCGAATCCAGGTGTAGGCCACCCGCACCTCCAGGCCACGCATCTCGTCATCGCGGATGTGGACCTCGTAGCTGCTGCCCTTGTCTTCGCCGGGCTGGGGCATGGGCAGATCGCGTTCGCCGCTCAGGTGCTCGCCACGCCCGCCGCGCACCTGGTAGTACACCAGGTCGGTTTCATCGGCACGCAGCAGTTCGCTGGCAGGTTGGGGCAAATTGAACTGCACGCGCTGATCAGGCCCGAGCTTGACCTGCTGGGCGAGCGCCTGCACGTTGTAGACCAGTGCACGGTCAAAGGGCTTGTTGGCCAGGCCCTGCGCCACCAGCCAGGTCAGGGCCAGGCTGATGGGCCACAGCAGCAGGAGCGGCGTCAGCATCCAATCGAGAATTTCCCCGAACAAAGAGCGCTGCTCGCGCTTGAAGAGGCGCACACTCCAGCCGCGGGATTTCATGGCGGCGTCATCCTGGGTGCTGTGCGGGTGGGGGTCACATCAACCGGCACTCAGCCCGGAATTTTTTCCAGGCAGTAACCCAAACCGCGCACGGTGGCGATGCGGATCGGGCCTTTTTCGATCTTCTTGCGCAGGCGGTGGATGTACACCTCGATGGCGTTGTTGCTGACCTCTTCGCCCCATTCGCACAAGCGCTCGACCAACTGGTCCTTGCTGACCAGGCGGCCCGCTCGTTGCAACAAGACCTCCAGCAAACCCAATTCGCGGGCCGACAACTCAACCATCTTGCCGTCTATGGTGGCCACGCGGCCAGACTGGTCATAAATCAGCGGGCCGTGCTTGATCTGCGAGGTGGCACCCCCCATGCCCCGGCGGGTGAGGGCCCGCACGCGGGCTTCAAGTTCCTGCAAGCTGAAGGGCTTGGCCATGTAGTCGTCGGCGCCGTAGTCCAAACCTTTGACGCGTTCTTCCACACTGTCAGCCGCAGTCAAGATGAGCACCGGCAGGGTGGAGCCCCGGGCGCGCAAGCGCTTGAGCACTTCCAGACCGTGCATTCTGGGCAAGCCCAGATCGAGGATCAGCAAATCGAATTCGTTGTTGGTCATCAAGGCGGCGTCCGCCTCGCTGCCGCTGGCCACATGGTCGACCGCTGCACCTGCGCTGCGCAAGGTGCGCAACAAACCATCGGCAAGCACCTGGTCATCTTCGGCTATCAGAATGCGCATGTCTGTCTCCTCTTGTTGTGGCTGCGGCGCTGGGCGGTCTGTCCCGGCTCTGTGATTCTAGTGTCAGGTTTGCGCGTTGCCTTCCGTCACACACGGGCACCCGCTCAATGCGCGTAGGCCTCCAGGCCCAAGGCCACCACCGTGGCCACGTCCTTGCCCACTGCCTCGCGAAACTCGGCCTCGGCTTGGGCCACCGCATCTTTGAAGGCCTGCAGCCAAGCCAGCCCCACGGGCGTGAACACCACGCGCCTCGCCCGCGCGTCCAGCGGGTCGGCTTCGCGCTGCACCAAACCCCAGGCGGCGCACTGGTCCACCAGATCACCCATGGCCTGCTTGCTCATGCTGGCGGCGCGGGCCAGATCGGTCAGGCGAGAGCCGTCCAGCGCCAGATGCCGTGTGATGTGTACATGCGCGGCGCTGATCTGGTCGCGCGAGGCCAGATTGGCCAAGGCCAAGGGCACGCCCTCGTTGCCCGCCATCAGGTGCAAAACGCGCTCGTCAAAACGCCGCATCGCATGGCCCAGCAAACGGCCCAGATGCGTCTGACGCCAGCGGTCATCCTGCAGCGCTGTGCTGATCAAGGCGGTTGAATGGGTAGTTTCTGACATGCCCAAATGATAAGGCAAACTGACCAAAAATAGTATTTACAGCTTTATACAGCTCGTTTACAGTACTGTTCACGCATCCAGTAAACAGCGTATCACCGCTGAACCTGGTGCCCCACCCATTGATATTCAAGGAGATTCCCATGAGCGACGACAACAGCGAAAAGTCCAAAGCCCTGCAAGCTGCCCTGGCCCAGATTGAAAAACAATTTGGCAAAGGCACCATCATGCGTCTGGGCGAAGGCGAAGCCATCGCCGACATCCAGGTCGTCTCCACCGGCTCTCTGGGCCTGGACATTGCGCTGGGCGTGGGCGGTCTGCCCCGTGGCCGCGTGATCGAAATCTACGGCCCTGAGTCGTCGGGCAAAACCACCCTGACCCTGCAAGTCATCTCTGAAATGCAACGCCTGGGCGGCACATGCGCCTTTGTGGACGCCGAACACGCGCTGGATGTGCAATACGCCCAGAATCTGGGCGTCAACCTGCAAGACCTGCTGGTGAGCCAGCCCGACACCGGCGAGCAAGCCCTCGAAATCGTGGACAGCTTGGTGCGCTCCGGCGCGGTCGATCTGGTCGTCATCGACTCGGTGGCGGCCCTGACCCCCAAGGCCGAAATCGAAGGCGACATGGGCGACAGCCTGCCCGGCCTGCAAGCACGCTTGATGAGCCAGGCCCTGCGCAAGCTGACCGCCACCATCAAGAAAACCAATTGCACCGTGATCTTCATCAACCAGATCCGCATGAAGATCGGTGTCATGTTCGGCAGCCCCGAAACCACCACGGGCGGCAACGCGCTCAAGTTCTACGCCTCGGTGCGCCTCGACATCCGCCGCACCGGCACCATCAAGAAGGGCGATGACGCGATCGGCAACGAGACCAAAGTCAAAGTGGTCAAGAACAAAGTGGCCCCGCCCTTCAAGACGGCCGAGTTCGACATCCTGTTTGGCGAGGGCATCAGCCGCGAAGGCGAAGTCATCGACATGGGTGTGACCGCCAAGATCGTGGACAAATCGGGGGCCTGGTACGCCTACCAGGGCGAAAAAATCGGCCAAGGCCGTGACAACGCCCGCGAGTTTTTGCGCGAAAACCCGGCCCTGGCCCGCGAGATCGAGAACAAGGTGCGCGAATCGCTGGGCATCCGTTTGCTCGAATCGGCGATTGCCGAACCCAAAGGCGATTGATCTTGAACAAGCCCGGCTTTCAGCCCTCGCTCAAAGGCCGCGCCCTGCGGCTTTTGAGCCAGCGCGAACACTCGCGGGCCGAGCTGGAGCGCAAGCTGGCCCCACACGAAGAAGTGCCCGGCGAGCTGGCCAAAGCGTTGGATGAGCTGCAAGCACGGGACTTCATCAACGACGGCCGTGCCATCGAGTCGGTGGTGCACCGCCGCTCGGGCAAGCTGGGTGCGGCACGGGTCAAGCAAGAGCTGGCTGCAAAGGGTTTGTCGGGTGAGGCCGTGACCGCCGCCATGGAGGGCCTGCGCGAAACAGAGTTCAGTCGCGCGTTGGCCGTTTGGCGCAAAAAGTTTGACCGCCCAGCCGCCGATCCGAACGAGCGGGCAAGACAAATTCGCTTTTTGATGACCCGCGGCTTCAACGCCGAGGTGGTGCGCAAGATCGTGCAAGGCGCCGGCGAAGACTGAGCTGAAGGCACACCCCACAAAGCCCTCTGAGGGCTCTCCCCAATGAACCTCCCTGATACCAGGGAAACCACCTTGCTTTCTCTTGCTCCCGAAGGGGCACTTCAAGCTGGGGAGAGCCGCCACAGGGCTCTGTCGATGGCTTCAGTATCTTGAAGAATTCGGGGCGTGACCGTGTGCTGTGTCACACAGCTTGCATCTCGCCCGTCACAAGCCGAGCATCAACGC
This sequence comes from Limnohabitans sp. YIMB22184, assembly GCF_048020265.1. Taxonomy (GTDB): domain Bacteria; phylum Pseudomonadota; class Gammaproteobacteria; order Burkholderiales; family Burkholderiaceae_C; genus Limnohabitans_A. Next base: position 2,958,874 of record NZ_CP171843.1, on the reverse strand, counting down.
GATGTTTTGCACCGCCGCACCACTGGCACCCTTGCCCAGGTTGTCCAGGCGAGCGATCACCACGGCATGGCGAGCGTCTTCATTCGCAAACACCCGAATTTCGAGCTGGTTGGTGTCATTCAGGGCCGTGGCGTCCAGTTTCAAGTTGTCCGTGGGGGGCAACACGCTCACCCAGCCGCCTGCGGCCTGGCTGGCCGCATAGTGCGCTTGCAAGGCCGCGTGCAGGTCGGCACCCGAAGGCTTGCCCGGCAAGCTGTCCAGGTGCAGGGGCAGCTGCACCAGCATGCCTTGGCGGAAGTTGCCAACCGCAGGCACAAACAAGGGCCGCGTGCTCAGCCCGGTGTAGCGCATGATTTCTGGGATGTGCTTGTGCTTCAGGCCCAAGGCATAAGCTTCAAACAAGGGCGCCCGTCCTGCCTCGTAGTCTTCGATCATGCTACGGCCACCGCCGGAGTAACCACTCACTGAAGGCAGGCATACCGGGAAATCACACGGCAGCAGCCCGGCGTCAATCAGAGGCCGCAAGATGGCGATCGCCCCTGTGGCGTAGCAGCCGGGATTGGCGACCCGCTCGGCCTTCTGGACTGCGGTCAATTGGTCGGCTGCCAGTTCAGGAAAGCCAAACACCCAATCGGGATGGCAGCGGTGCGCGGTGGAGGCGTCCACAATGCGCGGCTTGCGGCCCGGCAGGCTGTCGATCATAGCCACCGATTCGATGGCCGCATCGTCGTGCAGACACAGCACCACCAGATCGGCTGCAGCCATCAACTCGCGTTTGGCCTCGGGGTCCTTGCGGCGTGCCGGGTCGATGCTAAGCACCTCGATTTGAGGCATCAAAGCCAGCCTTTCGCGGATTTGCAAACCTGTGGTGCCGGCTTCGCCATCGATGAATATTTTGGCCATGGGTGTTACTTTCTGAAGAATTCCGGGCCTCAACGTCAAGTCAATGTAAGACGCAAGGCTCAGGATTGGTGCATTGCAGCATGATACAGTCGCACGCTGCAGTGTCCAGAGCCTGCTGACGTGCCCGGCCTGATCCAGGCACCCCGGCGGACCGGTCGAATTACCACCCCTCTGAGAGAAGACCTCATGAAGATTCACGAGTACCAAGGCAAGGAAATCTTGCGTCAATTCGGTGTGCCAGTCCCCCGTGGCATCCCGGCGTTCACCGTTCAAGAGGCTGTTGAAGCCGCTCAAAAACTGGGCGGCCCAGTGTGGGTGGTCAAGGCCCAAATCCACGCCGGTGGCCGTGGCAAAGGCGGCGGCGTCAAAGTGGCCAAAACCATCGACGACGTCAAGCGTTTGGCTGGCGAGATCCTGGGCATGCAGCTCAAGACCCACCAGACCGGCCCCGAAGGCCAGAAAGTCCGTCGTCTCTATATTGAAGACGGCGCTGACATCAACAAAGAGTATTACGTGTCCGTGGTCACCGACCGCGCCACCCAAAAGATCGCTTTCATCGCTTCGAGCGAAGGCGGCATGGACATCGAGGAAGTGGCTCACTCCACCCCCGAAAAAATCATCACCGAGTTCATCGACCCGTTGACCGGTCTGGGCGATGCCCAAGCCAAGAAGATCTCTGACGCGATTGGCATGCCTGCAGACTCCACCGCCCAGGCCGTGGACATCTTCAAAAAGCTGTACCAGTGCTACATGGAAACCGACGCTTCGTTGGTCGAAATCAACCCGCTGAACCGTGACAGCAAGGGCAACGTGATGGCCCTGGACGCGAAGTTCAACTTCGATGCCAACGCGCTGTTCCGTCACCCCGAAATCGTTGCTTACCGCGATCTGGACGAAGAAGATCCTGCTGAAGTGGAAGCTTCCAAGTTCGACCTGGCCTACATCAGCCTGGACGGCAACATCGGTTGCCTGGTCAACGGCGCTGGCCTGGCCATGGCCACCATGGACACCATCAAGTTGTTTGGCGGCGAGCCAGCCAACTTCCTGGACGTGGGCGGCGGCGCTACTGCCGAGAAAGTCACTGAAGCCTTCAAGATCATGCTGGCCAACAAGAATGTCAAAGGCATTTTGGTCAACATCTTCGGCGGCATCATGAAGTGCGACACCATCGCTACCGGCGTGATCACCGCTTGCAAGGCCGTGAACCTGTCCGTGCCATTGGTCGTTCGCATGAAGGGCACCAACGACGAGCTGGGCAAGAAGATGCTGGCCGAATCCGGTCTGCCGATCATCTCGGCCGACACCATGGCTGAAGCCGCGACCGCCATCGTCGCAGCCGTTAAGTAATGACTTTGCAGGATGGTGCGATCAGCGCCGTCCGCATCTGATTAGGAATCCAAAATGTCGATCTACATCAACAAAGACACCAAAGTCATCACCCAGGGCATCACCGGCAAAACCGGTCAGTTCCACACTGAGAAGTGCCAGGAATACGCGAACGGCAAGAACTGCTTCGTGGCCGGCGTGAACCCCAAGAAGGCTGGCGAGTCCATCTTCAACATCCCAATCTACGCATCGGTCAAGGAAGCCGCCACACAAACTGGCGCGACCGTGTCCGTGATCTACGTGCCCCCAGCCGGCGCAGCCGCTGCAATCTGGGAAGCCGTGGAAGCCGACCTGGACATGGCGATTTGCATCACCGAAGGCATTCCCGTTCGTGACATGCTCGAAGTGCGCAACAAGATGAAGGCCAAGGAAGCCGCTGGCGGCAAGCGCACGCTGCTGCTCGGCCCCAACTGCCCCGGTCTGATCACCCCCGACGAAATCAAGATCGGCATCATGCCCGGTCACATTCACCGCAAAGGCCGCATTGGCGTGGTGTCCCGTTCGGGCACTTTGACCTATGAAGCCGTGGCGATGCTGACCGAAGTGGGCCTCGGCCAGTCCAGCGCCGTCGGTATCGGTGGCGACCCGATCAACGGTTTGAAGCACATCGACGTGATGAAGGCTTTCAACGACGATCCCGACACCGACGCCGTCATCATGATCGGTGAAATCGGTGGTCCCGACGAAGCCGAAGCCGCTCAGTGGTGCAAGGCCAACATGAAAAAGCCTGTGGTGGGTTTCATCGCCGGTGTGACTGCCCCTCCCGGCAAGCGCATGGGCCATGCGGGTGCCCTGATCTCTGGCGGTGCCGACACGGCCGATGCAAAGCTGGCCATCATGGAGGAGTGCGGCTTCATCGTCACACGCAACCCGTCTGAATTGGGCAAACTGCTCAAAGCCCAGCTGAAGTAAAAGTACACGCCACCTGGGTGACAAGCCCCACCCCGCACCGGGGGTGTGGTTTGCCACAATACCCGAGCCGGATGTCCTGCGGGACAATCCGGCTTTCCGTTTTTTTGAACTCAAGCTTCACCGGCTTCGTGCCTGTGACCAAAGGAATACCGTGGAAGAATTTCTGACCCCTCATTTCTGGTTCGCCGTTGGCCAGATCATCATGATCGACATCCTGCTGGGCGGTGACAATGCCGTGGTGATTGCGCTGGCTTGCCGCCAGCTGCCGGACCACCAACGCACCAAAGGCATCATGTGGGGCACCGCCGGTGCCATCGTGTTGCGCGTCATCCTGATTTTTTTCGCGCTCACCCTGCTGGCCATTCCCTTCCTCAAGTTTGTGGGCGCACTCTTGCTCATCTGGATCGGCGTGAAACTGCTGACCCCCGATGAAGAAGACGACCACAGCAACATCCAGGGCAGCGACAAGCTCTGGGGTGCGGTCAAAACCGTCATCATTGCCGATCTGGTCATGAGCGTGGACAACGTGATCGCCATCGCCGGTGCCGCCCAGACTTCGGGCAACGCCGACCACCAGATGCCTTTGGTCATCTTCGGCCTGTTGGTCAGCATCCCGATCATCGTTTGGGGCAGCCAACTGGTGCTCAAACTCATGGACCGCTTCCCGATCATCATCACCGCCGGTGGCATGCTGCTGGGCTGGATCGCAGGCACCATGATCCAGACCGATCCTGGCCTGGTGGCTTACCTGCCGCAAGACAAGGCCTGGGGCTACGGTCTGGGCATTGCAGGCGCTTTGCTGGTGCTGGCACTGGGTAAATTCATCATGGCCCGCCGTACTGCACACACCGACAACGCTGCCTCTTGAGCTGAAAACAGGCCTTCGGTGGGTGAATGATTTACCATCGAGGGCCATTCACCAGGGGGAAAACCATGCCAAAAAACCAACAAGGTTTGACATTGATCGAGCTGATGATCGTGATTGCGGTCATCGGCATTTTGGGTGCGCTGGCTTTGCCGGCTTACCAGGACTACACCATCCGGGCCAAGGTGTCCGAAATGCTGCTGGCGGCCAACGGTTGTAAAACCGCGGTCAACGAAGCGGTCAGCTCATCGTCGGACGCCGATGTGTCGGCGGCTTTGCCCAAAGTCTGTGAAAGCCAAACGAGCAAATACGTGGCCAGCGTGGCTGTGGATGCCAATGGCGTGATCACCGTGGTCGGCAAGCATGAAGCGCTGCGCGGCAGCACCAGCGCATCGGCCAATGCCATCGCCCTGACCCCGCTGCAAACCGGCGACACCCCGGTCAATGGCAGCACCGATGGCGGCAAGACCATCTCCGGCTGGCGCTGCGGTCCTGCCAGCAGCAACGGCTTGCCGGTCAAGTACTTGCCCGCTTCATGCAAAACGTCCTGAACGTCTTTCGCACACCCCAACGCCCTGCTGAACACAGGGCGTTTTTCTTGGTGGCTGGCAAATGGGCTTGAGCCCCAGCGGAAATAGCTCCGTTAACCTGACCACGCGGGTGCGCGGACTGACGCTGGGTGCGCTGCTGGTTTTGCCTTGGCTTGCACCCTGGTCGCCGTCACCGCAACCCAACACGGTGCCCTTGCTGGTCAGTTGGGCCTGCATCGGCTTGCTGCTGTTGTGGGGCCCGCGCCTGCAGGCCTTGGACGTGGCCCGGGCGTGTGCTGTGGCGGCCTTGGTCAGCAGCGTCATGGGGCTCATCCAATACTTTGGGGCCGCCGAATTCTTCAGTCCTTGGCTTCATGTAGCGGCTCTGGGCGAAGCGAACGCCAACTTGCGCCAACGCAACCAGCTCGCCACCTTGCTGGCCATCGGCATGCTGGCGGTGCTGTGGTGGCAAGCCCATGGGCTCAAAACCCGGCACGCGCTGTGGATGCTGGCCTTGCTGGCCACCGCCAATGCCGCCACCACATCGCGCACCGGCTTGCTGCACATGGTGCTGGTCTGCGGCCTCGTCATGTTCTGGGCCTGGCGCAGCCGTGTTCCCACGCCCAGACTGTCGCCGCGCCTGGCGTTTTGGACCTTGGCGGTGTACCTGTTGGCCAATTGGGGCCTGCCCTGGTGCTTGAGCATGGTGTCCGGGCAAGACGTCGTCGACGCGCTGACCCGAATGGGCCACAACGAAGGCTGTGCCAGCCGCCGCGTGCTGTGGGCCAATGTGCTGGAACTGATCGGGCAAAAGCCCTGGACGGGCTGGGGCTGGGGCGAACTCAAATACGCCCACTACATCACGGCCTACGACGGTGGCCCTGAAAAAAGATTCTGCGACATTCTGGGCAACGCCCACAACTTGCCCTTGCACCTGGCGGTCACGCTGGGCGTCCCGGTCACTGCCGCTTTGGGATTGGCCTTGCTGGCCACACTGGTCTTGGCGCGACCGTGGCTGAGCTCATCGCCAACCCATCAATTGGCCTGGGGGGTGCTGGCGGTGATCGGGCTGCACAGCCTGTTGGAGTTTCCCCTTTGGTATGGCCCCTTCCAGATCGCCGCGCTGCTGTGTGGGGTGTTGCTGCTGATGCCGCCCTCGGGCTTGCAGGCTGGTTCGTCGCGCAGCCGGCAACTGACAGGCGGCCTGCTGCTGGCCACCGTCTGCCTGGTGGGAGCGGACTACGCCCGCGTGCGGCAAATTTACATGCCCGCCACGCAACGCTGGCCTGTGTGGCGTGATGACCCACTGGGCGCGGCGCGCAGCAGCTGGTTTTTCCAGCGACCGGCCACCTTTGCCGAGCTGACACTGACTCGCGTGACCCCGGAAAACGCCCCATGGGTCTTGGCCACCAGCCAGGAAATGCTGCACTACTCGCCCGAGCCCCAAGTGGTGCGCCAGCTGATTCTGAGTGCACATCTGCTGGGCCAACAAGACTTGGTACAGCTGCACTCGGACAGATGGCGTGCGGCCTTTCCTGCTTTGCCCTGCCCTTTCTGCCTGCCCAAGGGCAGGCGAGAAGAAACAGATTGAGGCAAAAATCAGATCAATACTGCTTGTAAGGCAAAAACTTGCCCGACAACACCACGTTCACGCGGTCGCCCTTGGGGTCGGGCTGGCGTACGATGTCCATGCTGAAATCGATGGCGCTCATAATGCCGTCGCCAAACTCTTCGTGGATCAGTTCCTTGATGGTCGTGCCATACACGCTCACGATTTCGTACCAGCGGTAAATTAACGGGTCGGTGGGCACCTGGCTGGGCAGTGAGCCTTTGTAGGGCACGACCTGCAACCACTTGATCTCGTCGGCCGTCAGGCCAAAGATCTTGCCGATGACCTTGGCTTGCTTGGCGTCAAAGGTCATTTGGCCGAGGCACCCGGCGGTGACCCATTCTTTGGACAGGCCGACCTTTTCGGCCACGTCGCTCCACTTGATGCCTTTGGACACTTTGGTGGCGATGATTTTTTCGGTGACTTCTAAACGGTTCATGAAAGACCTCTTGAGGGGTTGGTGAAAAGAAAGAATCAATGGGCTTTGGCGCGTGACACCAAAAAGTCGACGATGTGGTTGCGCATGTCGTAATAGCCCGGCAGGTGGTGCAGCTGGGCACGGGTGCGCTCGCGTGGCAGCGGATTGACCACCACTTCGGCCAAGCCACCGGGCACATAGCTGCCACCCGAATCGTTGCCGTTGCTCATGAGCAGGATGCGGTCGGACAAAAGAATCGCTTCGTCCACGTCGTGCGTGATCATGAACACCGTCTGCTGCGTCTGGCGGACGATGCTCATCAACTCGTCTTGAATCGCGCCGCGTGTGAGCGCGTCCAGCGCACCAAAGGGCTCGTCGAGCAGCAGCATCTTGGGCTGGATCGCAAAGGCCCGGGCAATGCCCACGCGTTGCTTCATGCCGCCCGAGAGTTGGCTGGGCTTCTTGTCGATGGCGTGCAGCAAACCGACCATGCCCACATGCTTTTCCACATGGAGGTTCACTTGGGGCGTTTTCCACTCAGGCCACTTGGACTTGACGGCAAACGCGATGTTTTGTCGCACCGTGAGCCAGGGCATGAGCGCGTGGCTTTGGAACACCACGCCGCGCTCCAGGCTGGGGCCTGCGATCTCGCGGCCGTCCATGAAGGCGTGACCTGACGAGGCCGTGTCCAGGCCCGCCAGCACATTCAAGATGGTGGTCTTGCCGCAGCCCGAGTGGCCAATGATGCAGACAAACTCGCCCTTGTCGATGTTGAAAGACACGTCCGAAAACACCGGCTTGTCGCTTTGGTAGGCCTTGCCCAGTTTTTCAATTTTGAGGAAAGCGTTCATGGCTTGGGCCTTGGGTTGGGGTGCAAAAGTCTCTGCGGGCAAAGGTGCGATCAACGCACGGTCACTGGTGTCACTCCACATAGGTCACCGCCTTTTGCACCTGGGCAAACGCCAAGTCCAGCAACATACCAACCACACCGATCACCAGCACTGCAAAGATCACATTCACCAGCGACAGGTTATTCCACTCGTTCCACACAAAGTAGCCCACGCCTGTGCCGCCCACCAGCATCTCAGCAGCCACAATCACCAGCCAGGCGATGCCCATGCTGATGCGCATGCCGGTCACGATGGTGGGCGCTGCGGCGGGCAAGATGACCAAAAAGGCTTTGCGTAGCGGCTGCACTTCCAGCGTGCTGGCCACATTGAGCCAGTCACGCTTGACGGCGGCCACACCGAAAGCGGTGTTGATCAGCATGGGCCAGACCGAGCAAATGAAGATCACGAAGATGCCGCTGATTTCCGAGTCTTTGAGGGTGTAGAGCGCCAGCGGCATCCAGGCCAGCGGGCTGATGGGTTTAAGCACCTGAATGAATGGGTCAAACGCTTTGCGCATGAGAGGCGACATGCCGATCATGAAACCCACTGGCAAGGCCACCAACACAGCCAGGAAGAACCCCAGCGCCACGCGCCCGAGCGAATGCGCCAACTGGATGCCAATGCCTTTGTCATTGGGGCCTTTGTCATAGAACGGGTCGGCCAAATGGCCCAACATGGCCTTGCCTACTTCCAGGGGCGGCGGAAAGCCGGTGCTTTTGACGGCACCGGGGTCCTTGCCCATCATCTTCTGGTACTCGATTTCTTCGGCCGTCATGCCTGCCTTGGCGGCACCCGCCACCGAAGGCGCCGTGGCAGACAGCTGCCACGCCCCCAGAAAGACCAGGAACATGAGCAACGAGACCATGGCCGCGCGCAAATTGAGGTGCGTGGTTTTCATGACGCTCAACCCATCTTGTTGATCGCAAAGCTCTTGAGGTAGTCCTCGGGCTTGGCCGGGTCAAACTCTTTGCCCATGATCTTGTGTTTAGGGTAAGGCGTGGTCGCTGCAAATTCGTGGCCCAGCGCTTTCATGTGCTTGCGCGCGTCGGTGATGAGGAACACCTTCTCGGCGATTTGTTTGTAATCCACGTTGCCCTTGATGTAGCCCCAGCGCTTCATCTGCGTCAGCATCCACACCGCCATGCTCTGCCAAGGCATAGGGTCAAAGTCCGCACGGTCGGGCACGTTTTGCACCTTGCCCAGACCGTCGGCAAATTTGCCCGTCAGCACCTGACTGATCACCGCCTCGGGCTGGTTCAGGTATTGCGCAGGCGAAATGACCTTGGCGATCAGCTCGCGGTTGCCCGGCTGACGCGCCATGGCAGCGGCCGTGAGCACGGCGCGGTACAAAGCAGCAAAGGTGTTGGGGTTCTTCTGGATGAACTCGGTGCTGGTGCCGAAGGCGCAGCAAGGGTGACCATTCCACAGGTCCTTGGTCAGGATGTGGATGAAACCCACTTCGTCGAACACCGCGCGCTGGTTGAAAGGATCGGGTCCGAGGAAGCCATCGATGTTGCCCGAGCGCAGGTTGGCCACCATCTCTGGCGGTGGCACCACGCGAATTTGCACATCGGTGTCTGGATTGATGCCGTTTTCCGCCAAGTAGTAACGCAGCAAGAAGTTGTGCATCGAATAATCGAAAGGCACGGCAAACTTGAAGCCCTTCCAGTTCTTCGGGTCGCGGTTGTTCTTGTGCTTCATGGCCAGCGTGATGGCTTGGCCATTGATGTTCTGGATGGTGGCCACATTCATGGGCGTGGCGTTGGCGCCCAACCCCATGCTGATGGCCAGCGGCATGGGCGACAGAAAGTGCGTGGCGTCGTATTCCTTGTTGATCATCTTGTCGCGGATCAAGGCCCAACCTGCGGTCTTGGTCACTTCCACGTTCAGGCCTTGCTTTTGGTAGAAGCCCAGCGGCTGCGCCATGATGAGTGGCGTGGCGCAAGTGATCGGGATGAAACCGATTTTGAGGTTGGTTTTTTCCAGTGGCCCTTTTTCTTGCGCCATGGCTTGCAGACTGGCCATGGGCAAGACGCTGGCAATGGCCGCCATGGCGGTCTTCTTGCCTACGGCACGCAAAAACATGCGGCGCTCTTCGTCGTGCGGAAACAGCGACTTGACCAGCGTGGCCTCGATGAATTCCTGGCTGTAGGCCTCAAACTCGGCAGTTTCGGAGCGGGCTCGCAGTTGTGCGGCTGCCGCATCGGCCACCACTTCGGCATGGTGGTCTGCGGGCGAATGGTCGCGGCCGCAACTGCACTTGAGCATCAGGGGACGGTCAGCGTTGTACGGATCAAAAAATTCAGACATGGCAACCTCGCTTGTGAAGATGTACTTGTCTATGCAAGCAGTGGGCCAGAAAACCTTGAATGCATGCCAACAACGCTGTGCCGCTTCATTTAGCAGGGCGCTTGTCGATGCTGTGTAGGGATAGCCCTACAAATGTCTCGATCCTGTGCAGACCTTGTCATCGACCAGGCGGTGGAGGGTGCCGCCTTTACACGGATTCGGTGTGATCAAAGCCCCTCAGTCAGACTTTTCGCGTACAAGGCCAGCTCCACATCGTTCTTGGTGCCTGTCTTTTCCAGAATGCGTGCACGGTAAGTGCTCACCGTGTTGGGGGCCAGACTGAGCTGCGCACCAATTTCGCTCACGGTGTGGCCTTGGGTCAACAAAAGATAGACCTGATGCTCCCGGTGTGAAAGCAGTTCGATCCCGCTTTTGGTGCGACCCCGGCTTACCAAACTGGCCAGGGCCTCGGCCGTGGCGGGCGTGACATGCATGCCACCAACAGCCACACGACGCAGCGCAGCCATCAAATCGTCCGGGTCGGTGCTTTTGTTCAGGTAACCCGATGCCCCCAGCTGTATGCAGCGCACCGCATATTGTTTTTCAGGGTAGGTGCTGAGCATGAGCACGGGCAAGCCGGGCCAGTCGCGCCGCAGGATTTGCAACACATCCAATCCGTCCATGCCGGGCATGGCGATGTCGAGCAGGACCACGTCCAGCCCCTGCGTGCCTTGCAAGGCCTGCACCGCGTCCAGCACGCCGGGGCCGGTATCGGCCTCGGCCACCACCTGCAGGACTGGGTCATCGGCCAGCACCATCTTCAGGCCTTCGCGCACAATTTTGTGGTCGTCGCCCAACAACACGCGCACCGTGGTGTTCATGGGGCCACCTCTTGCACAGGCAAGGTGTGTGGCAAGGGCATGGACAGGCGCATGCGTGTGCCGCGGCCTGGTTGGCTGTCAATGTCGATCACCCCGCCAAAATGCCGCGCCCGCTCGCGCATGCCCATGACGCCGTAGGCCTGCGCCGACGCAAACGCCTGGGGCGAAGCCCCGCAGCCATCGTCTTCCACCGACAGGTGCAGCCAGCCCTCACGCTCGACGATGTCCACATCCACGGTCTGCGCCTTGGCATGCCGACCCACGTTGCTCAGCATTTCCTGAAAAATACGGAACACCGCCATGGCCATGGGCTCGGGCAGCACGCGCTGCTCGTTCACCTCCATGCACCACTTGAGTTCTTGCTCGGCCGATTGCACAAACTCTTGCGCCTGCCACTCCAGGGCGCCCCACAGCCCCTGGTGGTCCAGGATGCTGGGGCGCAAGTCGGTGATGATGCGGCCCACATTGACCACCGCGTTCTCGATCAGGCGGCTCATGTTCCGGCACTTCTCTCGCATTTTTCCGCGCATGTTGTCGTGCTGGCTTGGCGCTTCTTCGGCGGCGCGTTGCGCCTGCTCGAACAGACGCTTGTCCAACCAGCTCACATCCATTTTCAGGGCCACCAACAAGCTGCCCAGCTCGTCGTGTACCTCGCGGGCGATGCGGGTGCGCTCTTCCTCACGCACGGCCTCGGACCAGGCGGCCAACTCGCGCAATTGCTGCAAGGCCGTTTCCAGCGCATGGGTGCGCTCGGCCACGCGTTGCTCCAGCTCGTTTTTAGCCTGGTGCAAGGCGTCCTGGGCCTGCTTGCGCTCGGTGATGTCCATAAAGGTGACCACCGCACCACGCACCAGGCCCTGGTCAAACACAGGGTAGCTGGAATATTCCACAGGAAAGCTGCTGCCGTCCGCACGCCAAAAAACCTCGCTGTCGATGCGGCAGGGCTCGCCACGTCGAAAGGCGTTGTAAATCGGGCAATCGTCCATGGGGTAATGCGCGCCATCGCCATGCGAATGGTGGGTCAGGATGTGCATGTTCTGGCCCAGCACCTGGTGCGGCTCGAAGCCAATCATGCGGGCTCCAGCCGGGTTGATGAAAACACACAAACCCTCCAGATCGACGCCAAAAACCCCCTCACCGGTGGAGGCCAGCATCAGGCCCAAGGGGTCACGCCAGGCCTCGGTGACACCGGTCACCGTGGGCAACAGGGGGTTGTATTCAAGGTTCATGCACATGACAAGCAAGCCGTATGCCAAACAGAAAGGCTTTCGCACGGTTTGCCCTGCACGCTCAGGGGTTTGTCACTTGCAGCAACAGCACCTGTCGGGGCTGCGCGTGACAATGGTGGGATTATTCTTCGATTTGATGGCTGATTGGATGACCATGACCCCGGTAAGCACCGCTGTATTGCAAGGCGCATCGAACTTTCGCGATGTGGGTGGCTACCGCAGCGCCGATGGCCGCCGCGTTCGGCGCGGCCTGGTATTCCGGTCAGACCACTTGGCAGGGTTGACGTCAGAGGACCTGGCTCGTCTAACCGCGCTGGGCATCGGGCACAGCCTCGACTTTCGCGGCGCGGCCGAATGTGCTGCCACGCCCTACAACATCCCCGGCGTGCAGCGCGTGGCGCTCACCATCGAGCCCACTGTGATCGCCCGCATGCAGGCCCTGGTAGCCCAAGGCGTGGTGCCCAGCACCGAAGAAACCGTAGACCTGATGCGCGAGACCTACCGCGATTTCGTGAATCGGAATGCGGGCACGTTCGGGCAGTTTTTGAAACACCTGCTGGAACAACCCACGCCCCAGGTGTTTCACTGCACCGCGGGCAAGGACCGCACAGGTTTTGCTGCAGCGCTGCTGCTGTCCGCTTTGGGCGTGGACCGCGCCACCATCGAGCATGACTACCTGCTCACCAACCAGCTCTACAAGCGCGACGCCCGCCTGGAAGGTCAGGGCCACCCGCATGTGATGAAGGTGCTGTGGCAAGTGCAGCCCGAGTTTTTGCATGCCGCATTTGAGACCGTGGATACGAAGCACGGCGGCATGCGCGACTACTTGCACGGGGCCATTGGCCTGAGCCCGCAAGAACTGGCCGAGCTGCAGAGGCTGCTGCTGGAAGATTGAAACTGACATGTCGGAGCTTCAGCTCCGACATGGCTTGAAAACCTCAGGCCGCTTCTTTGTAAAAGAACCCGCCATGCACATTGCGCGGCGCCAAAGGTGCCACCGCCTTGCCGATCGCACCAATGTGGTCGGGCGTGGTGCCGCAGCAGCCGCCCACAATGTTGACCAGGCCTTCGGCCGCGAACTCATGCAACAGGCGGCTGGTCACTTCGGGGGTTTCGTCAAAGCCGGTATCGCTCATGGGGTTGGGCAAACCGGCGTTGGGGTAGCAGCTGATGAACGTATCGCCCGCGACCTTGTTGAGCTCCTGGATGTAGGGGCGCATCAGCGTGGCGCCCAAGGCGCAGTTGAGGCCAATGGCCAGCGGGTGCGCGTGGCGCACGCTGTGCCAGAACGCTGTCACCGTCTGGCCGCTCAGGATGCGGCCCGATGCGTCGGTCACGGTGCCGCTGATGATGAGGGGCAAGCGCTGGCCGCTGGCTTCAAAAAATTCTTCAATCGCAAACAGCGCGGCTTTGGCATTGAGCGTGTCAAAAATCGTTTCGACCAACAGCACATCGGAGCCACCTTCGACCAAGGCCTCCACCTGTTCGTAATAGGCAGCGCGCAGTTCTTCAAACGTCACGTTGCGCGCTCCCGCGTCGTTCACGTCGGGGCTGATGCTGGCGGTCTTGGGCGTGGGGCCCAAAGCGCCGACCACAAAGCGGGGCTTGTCGGGCGTGGAGAACTTGTCGCAGGCGGCGCGGGCCAGTTTGGCGGACTGCAGGTTCATCTCGCGGGCCAGGTGCTGCATGTCGTAGTCGGCCTGGGCGATGGTCGTGGCACCAAAGGTGTTGGTCTCGATCAGGTCAGCGCCCGCAGCCAGATAGCCTTCGTGGATGTCACGGATCACGTCGGGACGCGTCAGGCTCAGCAACTCGTTGTTGCCCTTGACGTCTTTGGGGAAGTCCTTGAAACGCTCACCCCGGTAATCGGCCTCGGTCAGTTTGAAGCGCTGGATCATGGTGCCCATGGCGCCGTCGAGGATGGCGATGCGGGTTTTCAGGATCTCGGGCAGCGCCTGGGCGCGGGTGTAGGTGAGGGGTTTCATAGGGTGTATTGTAAAAAGGGCTGGTCAAGGTTTTTGGTAACGCACAAAACCTGAAGCCCTGAGCTGACACGCTGGGCACTGGCCGCAGCCATAGCCCCAGTCATGACGTTGCGTGCGCTCGCCCAGATAACAGGTGTGGCTGTGCTCCACGATCAGGTCCACCAATGCCTGGCCGCCGTTTTGGGGCTGAGCCTTTTGGCCCAGCTCGTGCGCCAGCTGCCAGGTTTGGGCTTTGTCGATCCACATGAGCGGGGTTTCGATCAGCAGCTTGCGGTCCATGCCCAGCGACAGGGCCACCTGCATGGCCTTCATGGTGTCGTCGCGGCAGTCGGGGTAGCCCGAGAAATCGGTCTCGCACACGCCGGTGACGATGACCTGCAAACCCCGGCGGTACGCCAGCGCAGCGGCCAGCGTGAGGAACAGCAGGTTGCGCCCCGGCACAAAAGTGTTGGGCAGGCCCGAGCTTTCCATCTCAATGGCGGTGTCGCGGGTCAAAGAAGTTTCGCTGATATGGCCCAAGATGCCGGCATCCAGCAGGTGGTCTTCGCCCATCTTGACGGCCCATTGGGGAAACCGGGCCTTGATCGCGGCCAGCACGTTCAGGCGGGCGTCCAGCTCGACTTTGTGGCGCTGGCCGTAGTCAAAGGCCAGGGTTTCGACGCGTTCGTATTTGGACAGCGCATGGGCCAGGCAGGTGGTGGAGTCCTGACCACCGGAAAAAAGGACGAGGGCGGAGGTGTGCATGGGCTGGGATGGTAACGCTGTCCATGAAGGGGGAGCTGTCAGCGTCTGGGCGCGGCGGAGCGCATTTGGAAGGGGCCGGCGGCGGGCTCCTCATGAGGCGGGGGTACGCCAAAATCGTCGCCCGCCGCCGGCCCCTTCCAAACGCTGGTGGTGGTCGTCAGTTTTGCTGGCTGTGAACACCCACTCTGGAGATGACTCCAGGTCGTGCTGGCAACAAACGCAAGCCTTTCAGCAGCTCGCCGCGCAGCCCATGGTCTTGTGTGGGGGGGGGGGGGGGGGGGGCGGGGGGGGGGGGGGGGGGGGGCCCCCCCCCCCCCCCCCGTATGAGGAACCCCCCCCGCCCCCCCCCCCCCCCCCCCCACACCACACCCGCTAAACCCAAGCCATCGATAGAGGACAATCAAGCCTTCAAAAAGCCCGTCATACCCCAGTGTCCCCCCACCTCCCCATCCTGCGCGAAGTATTTGGCTACGACGCCTTTCGCGGCCCGCAGCAAGCCATCATCGACCATGTGGCTGCGGGCGGTGATGCACTGGTGCTCATGCCCACGGGCGGGGGCAAATCGCTGTGCTATCAAATCCCGGCCATTGCGCGCCAGCGTGCGGGCCACGGCATCACGGTGGTGGTGTCGCCGCTGATCGCGCTGATGCACGACCAGGTGGGTGCCCTGCACGAAGCGGGGGTGAGTGCCGCCTTCCTCAACTCCACTTTGACCGGCGAAGAGGCCAACGACATCGAGCGACGTCTGTTGCGCGGCGAAATCACCCTGCTCTACGCTGCACCCGAACGCGTGACCAATGGCCGCTTTCTGGCGCAGATGGATTCGCTGCTCGAGCGCGGGCTGCTGAGCCTGTTTGCGATCGACGAAGCGCATTGCGTGAGCCAATGGGGCCATGACTTCCGGCCCGAATACCGGGGCCTGTCGGTGCTGCACGAGCGCTACCCCAGTGTGCCGCGTGTGGCGCTCACCGCCACGGCCGATGCACTGACCCGTGCCGACATCGTCGAGCGGCTGCAGCTGGAAAGCGCCAAACTGTTCATCAGCAGTTTTGACCGGCCCAACATCCGCTACACCATCGTCGAGAAAAAAGACGCCAGCACCCAGCTGCTGCGCTTCATCGAGCGCGAACACCCGGAAGAAGCGGGCGTGGTCTATTGCCAGTCGCGCAAGCGGGTCGAAGAGGTCGCGGCCATGCTGTGCGAAGCGGGCATCCGTGCCCTGCCTTACCACGCGGGCCTGGACGCAGCCGTGCGCCAGCGCCACCAAAACGAGTTTTTGCGCGAAGAAGGCGTGGTGATGGTGGCCACGGTGGCGTTTGGCATGGGCATCGACAAGCCCGATGTGCGCTTTGTGGCGCACCTGGACATGCCCAAAAACATCGAAGGCTACTACCAGGAGACGGGCCGTGCCGGGCGCGATGGCCTGGCGTCTGACGCTTGGATGGCCTATGGCCTGCAAGACGTGGTGAACCAGCGCCGCATGATCGACGAGAGCCCGGCGGGCGAAGAGTTCAAACAGATCATGCGCGGCAAGCTCGACGCGCTGCTGGCCTTGGCCGAAGCGACCGATTGCCGCCGCGTGCGGCTTTTGAGCTACTTTGGCGAGAGCTACACCAGCCAAAAGGACAGCGCGCAGGGCGTGTACATGCCCTTTTGTGGCAACTGCGACAACTGCCTGAACCCACCCGAAGTCTGGGACGGCACCGACGCCGCACGCAAGCTGCTCTCCACCGTGTACCGCACGCAGCAAAGCAGCGGCCACAGCTTTGGGGCCAGCCACACCATGGACATCGTGCGGGGCAAAAAAACCGAGAAGGTGTCGCAGCGCGGCCACGAAGGCATCAGCACCTTTGGCTTGGGCGCTGAATACAGCGAGCAGCAGCTGCGCGCCGTAATGCGCCAGCTGATCGCGATAGGCGCTTTGCATGTGCACACCGAAGACGGTTTCAGCACCCTGCACCTGACCGAAGCGTCACGCGCCGTGCTCAAAGGCGAGGTGCCCGTGCAATTGCGCGAAAGCACCAGCCAGCGTGCCGACAAACGCAGTCGCACGCGCAGCGCCCCCTCACCAGCTGCTGCCAACCTGGGGCAGGACGCGATGGTGCGTTACATCAACCTCAAGGCCTGGCGCGCCGAGGTGGCCAAGGAGCACAACCTGCCCGCGTATGTGATCTTCCATGACGCGACGCTGGCCGCCATTGCCGAGGCCGCACCGCACAGCTTGGGCGACTTACAGGGCATCAGCGGCTTGGGTGTGAAAAAGCTCGAGGCCTATGGCGAGCAGGTGCTGAAAGTCTGCAAGGGCTGATGCCCTGCGGCTGGGCCGGCCCGGCCCATTGAGAGCGCCAGCGCACGGTTCATCGTGCGATCAACTCCTAAGCTGACCCGTGCGGGCATGACAGTCACAGCACAGCGGACCTCAAACCGCAGCCTGTGCATGCCTGCGCCCAAGCCTATACCGCCTCAGCAGGAGAACCCCCATGAACCAAGCCACCCAAACGCTCAGGCACGAGCACGAAGCGATCACACTGGGCCTGAAAATTCTGGCTCGGATGGAGCAGCGCGTGAACGCCGAGCAGATCACGGACATCCAGGACTTGTCCACCATGACGGATTTCCTGAAGACCTTTGCAGACACCTGCCACCATGGCAAGGAAGAAGGCATTTTGTTTCCGGCCCTGAAAAACTTGGACCCGAAGCAAACACAAGGGCCGATTCAGGGCATGCTGGACGAACACGCCCAAGGTCGCCAGCTCCTGGCCGACATGCAAGCGGCTTTGCAGCCCACGCTGAAAATCAACGCCTTCCATGAGGCCGCCAGAGCCTACGCCCAACTGTTGCTGGCCCACATCGAGAAAGAAAACACCGTCCTCTTCCCGATGGCCGAGCGCCTTTTGTCACCCGAGCAACAAACCCAGCTGGCCCATGCTTTCGATGCGCACGAAGACCAGGTCATGGGCCCAGGCCAGCATGAGGCCCTGCACGCCACACTGAAGAAGCTGCTGGCCAAATACCCGGCTTGATTGGCCCGTGCTGCCTCAGGAAGGGTCCACCGCGATGGCACCACGCCGGATCTGATCACGCTCCAGTGACTCGAACAAAGCCTTGAAGTTGCCCTCACCAAAACCTTCGTCGGCCTTGCGCTGGATGAACTCGAAGAACACCGGGCCCAGCAGCGTCTGGCTGAAGATTTGCAGCAGCAAACGCTTCTCGCCATTTGCTGTGGAGCCGTCCATCAAGATGCCGCGGGCTTGCAACTCGGGCACGGGCTCGCCGTGACCTTGGAGGCGTTCTTCGAGCATTTCGTAATAAATGTCATTGGGCGCGGTCATGAGTGGAATACCCGCCATCTGCAAGGCGTCCACGCTTTTCAGAATATCGTCCGTCAACAGCGCGATGTGCTGGATGCCTTCGCCATTGAACTGCATCAAAAACTCTTCAATCTGCCCACCGGTCTTGCCCGACTCTTCGTTCAGCGGGATGCGGATCATGCCGTCAGGTGCGGTCATGGCGCGGCTGGTCAGGCCTGTGTGGGTGCCCTGAATGTCGAAATAGCGGATCTCACGGAAGTTGAAAATCTTTTCGTAGAAGTTGCCCCAAAAAGCCATGCGGCCCTTGTAAACGTTGTGCGTCAGGTGGTCGATGATTTTGAAGCCGTGGCCGGGTGGGTGGCGGTCCACACCCTCGATGAATTCAAAGTCGATGTCGTAGATGCTCTTGCCGTCTTCAAAGCGGTCAATCAAATACAAAGGCGCGCCGCCAATGCCCTTGATGGCGGGCAGGCGCAGCTCCATCGGACCTGTGGGAATGTCGACCGGTTGCGCGCCCATCTCCAATGCGCGCTCGTAGGCCTTGTGCGAATCCTTCACACGAAAAGCCAGCGCACAGGCGCACGGGCCGTGCTCGGCAGCAAAGTAACCGGCCAGGCTTTTGGGTTCGCGGTTGACGATGAAATTGATGTCGCCCTGGCGGTAAAGCACCACGTCTTTGGAGCGATGCTTGGCCACCAGCGTGAAGCCCATTTTTTCAAACAGGGGCTCCAGGGTATTGGCAATGGGGGAAGCGAACTCGACGAACTCGAAGCCGCACAGGCCCATGGGGTTGTCAAACAAATCGGTCATGAAAATCTCCAGCAGTGATCGGGGCCGCGCTGCCATGTGAGCGGGGCCCGAATGAAATCGGTCAAACAAAAGGGAAGATACTTAAGAAGCCTGCGGTGGTGCGCAAGGCTTGCCCCGCGTGCTGCGCGCGAGGTGGATGCCGAAAATCAAGACCTGGATGGACATGCGGTGATTGTGAGGGGCATCAACAGGTTTAGCAAGACAAGCCGTTTCAGGCCACAGCTTTCAATGCGCGCAGCTGATCGATCTCTGCCGCGCTCAGCCCCAGGCCGCGCAACAATTCGTCGGTGTTTTCGCCTTGGAACGGCGGCTCCAGCCGTACACCCAAACGCTGGCCATCCATGGTGAAGGGCAACAAGGCGGCGGGTGCACTTTGCCCGGCCTTGGCACCATCGGTCAGGCGCACATCGGCCAAGCCCCCGGTGGCTTGCAAGTGCGGATCGTCAAACAGTTCTTCAGGTTTGACGATGGGCGCAAAAGGCAGGCCCGCTTTTTCAAAAATGGACGTCAACTCCTCCGCCGTGAAGGCCGCGAGACGGCGGCGCAACTCAGGAATCAATTCGGCACGCAAAGACACGCGAGCGTTGTTGTCGCTGTAGCGCGTGTCGGCCTTGAGGTCGGCAAAGCCGAGGACCTCGCAAAAGGTGGCCCACTGTGCATCACTGACTGCCGCCAGAAAAATCTGCTCGTTGTTTTTAACGGTGAACACGTCGTACACCGCCCAGGCCGAGATGCGGTTGGGCATGGGCTCGGCCGCTTGGCCGGTGATGGCGAACTGCAGCATGTGCTGGCCGACCAGGAACACGTTGTTCTCAAACAAGGCCGACTGGATCTCTTGCCCGCGCCCGGTGATGCCGCGCTGGATCAGCGCGCCCAGCACACCAATCGCCCCGAACATGCCGCCCATGATGTCGTTCACGCTGGTGCCTGCGCGCAGCGGGTCACCAGGGCGCCCGGTCATGTAGGCGAGGCCGCCCATCATCTGCACCACCTCGTCGAGTGCCGTACGGTGATCGTAGGGCCCGGGCAAAAAGCCCTTGAGGCTGGCATAAATCAACTTGGGGTTACTCGCCGACAGATTGGCGTAGTCAAGGCCGTACTTGGCCATGGAGCCGGGCTTGAAGTTCTCGGCCACCACATCGGCCGTGGCACACAGGCGACGCGCCATCTCGGCCCCTTCGGGGCATTGCAGGTTGAGCTTGATGCTCTTTTTGTTGCGATTGAACATCGGGAAAAAACCCGCGCCCGAACCCAGCAAATGCCGTGTGCGGTCGCCCTCGATAGGCTCGACCTTGATGACTTCGGCGCCCATGTCGGCCAACACCATGCCGCAGGTAGGGCCCATGACCATGTGGGTGAACTCGACAACGCGCAGGCCTTCGAGCGGCAGTTTCCGTGTCAGGGCGTTCATGTGCAAACTCAGCGGTAAAACGCTTCGACCTGGCCTTTGAGCTTGATCAGCAGAGGCTGGCCTTTGCGGTCCAGCGTTTTGCCAGCGGGCACACGCACCCAGCCCTCGCTGATGCAGTACTCCTCCACGTCGTTGCGGTCTTTGCCGTTGAAGCGGATGCCAATGTCATGCTCGAACACGGCGCGCACATGGTGCGGGCTGCGGGCGTCGATCGAAAGGCGATCGGGCAATTCGGGACGGGAAGCGGGGGTGGCAGGGGTATCGGTCATGAGATGAGACTTTGAAAGCCCCTGAATCTATACCAAAAATGGCGTGGTCAATGCACAAAATTGATCCGCACACACAACTGATAGCCCACGCCCCACACCGATTTGATGGCAGGCTCGTCGCCCTCGGACTGCACGCTTTTGAATTTTTTGCGCAAGCGGGCAATCATCTCTTCAAGGGCGTGCTTGCTCATCAAGGCATCATCGTCCACGTCGGCGAACAGATCGCACAGCACGCCCGACTCCAGAGTATTGTCCCTGGCCTGCACCAGCGCCAACAAAATGGTTTTCTCTTTGCTGGTCAAACGCAATTTTTGTGACTGGCCCGGCCCCAGCAAGGTGCGGTCGCGCAAGCTCAGCGACCACTCTTTGGCGGTGTGGGCCTGCTTGAGGCGGCGCCCCAGGCTGAGCAGCACCAGCACCAGCTCGTCGGGCGACACAGGCTTGGTGAGGTAGATGTCGGCGCCACCCTGCGGTAGCCCGCAATGCAGTCGTTCAGGGCCACCCGGGCGGTCATGATCACGATGCCCGCATCAGGCCGGGATTGGCGCACCCGACGGCACAGGCTCAAGCCGTTTTCACCGGGCAGGTTCAGGTCAATCAGGTACAGGTCAAAGGCGATGCGGGCGTTCAGATCGTCCAGTCCCGCCGCGCTGTTGGCGGCGTATACCTGAAAACCATGGGCCGCCAGATGCACCTCGATTTCTTCGCGCAGCAAGCGGTCATCCTCCACCAGCGCCAGGGTCAACGGCCAGCGGGTGTCGCTTGGAGTAGCGTTCATGCTTGTGTTCAACAGGGCATCCTGACTTCGAAAATAACGTTGTGGTCTATTTTTTGATAATGCACCGACGCCCCCATTTTTTCAGCGGCTGAATGCACCAGGCTCAGTCCGATGCCCATGCCCGGGTGATTTTGAAAATTGGGGTGTCGGTAATAGCGTTCAAACAAGCGGTTTTCGTCGGGCAAACTGCCTTGCGCGACAGGGTTGCTGATCTGAAAACAGGTCATGGTCGCAGACTCTTGCGCAATAACGATCTTGATCTTCCCGTCCGCTGCATATTTGACGGCGTTGCCCACCAGGTTCTCAACGATCAAGGCCAAAAAATGAGGGTCGGCATGGAAAAATGTTCCGTCTTGAATGCTCAGTTCAAACCGATCGGCATCGCGGTATTCCTGCATGACCACGTTCATCAACTCCTGGGCTGATATTGTTTCTGCGCTGGCGTGGGCGTCGTGACGCTCGATTTTGTTGGACAGCGCCACATGTTCAATCATCGCGTCCATGCGATTGACCGAAGCATCAATGTGCTGAATGCGGTCCTGCGATTCCCCTTGGGATTTCGCCGTTCTCTTGAGCGAAGCCAGCGCAAATTTGATGGTCCCCAGGGGGGTCTTCAACTCATGGGTGAGCATGTCAATGAGTTCTCTTCGTTCCGTGAGTTTTTCTTCATGGGCTTTGGACTGGGCTGCCTGCATTTGCAGGTCCTGCAGCTCTTTCACCTTTTGGATTTTTCGGTGCGCAATCTCATTGGCCACAATCCAAAACACCACCAATCCAATCGGAACCCCATTGAGCCGCCAATCGGCAATCGATTGAAACAAACCACTTTGCTCACGCCACCAAACCAAGCCCAAGCTGGCATAAAGGCCCAGACTGACAAAAAAGAAAAAGACCGAGAAGCTGATCAGCAGTATTTTCTTCAACTGGGCACTGATGTCACGGGCAGACAGCGTCCCCAGTATCAAGACCCAGGTGTTCAACCACAACACGATGGCATTGGCCTGCAATGCCCAAACAGCATGCTCAGTCATGACCGCCAAAAAGTTCATGCCGCAAACGATCAGCATGACCACGACCGCTTGGCCATAAAGAGGCGATGGGTTACACGACCTCAACACCGACCAGCCAAGCACCACCATCAGTGCAACCCGGATCACCTGGTTCAAATTGCCCAAATGGTTGAGCATTTCGGGCGAAATTCCCGACGCCCACTGCGCCAAAACCCCAGTGGTGGCCGCGATCGAGATCACAACAGTGGCCTGAAACCAGCAAAAGACATGCAGCAGTACCGAGCGCTCAAAAAACAAAAACACCCAGGACAAAACCAACAATGCCATTGCCAGCGTGAGCGACACGGTCATGCGTTCAATGCGGTCCACTGCCGATGAGATGAGCTCGTCGGCGTCCAAAACCATGGTTTGCACCAACCGAACACTGGAAGTTTGAATCTTCAGGTAAACGGTGGACGATGCACCGTCGAAAGCCATCAATTTGAAGCAGTACAAATCATCAGGGCAGT
This sequence comes from Limnohabitans sp. YIMB22184, assembly GCF_048020265.1. Classification (GTDB taxonomy): domain Bacteria; phylum Pseudomonadota; class Gammaproteobacteria; order Burkholderiales; family Burkholderiaceae_C; genus Limnohabitans_A. The sequence continues at coordinate 2,936,135 of NZ_CP171843.1, read as the reverse complement.
TTCGGGTTTGCTTGACGTAACGGTCCCCGCCATGCTCCAACTTCCAATCTTCGCCTTGCTTTTCGTAAAAACCCACATGGTCCAAAAAGTAGGGGCCCACGCGCAGTACCGGTGACAACTCCGGATCGACTTGGGCTGACTCGGCAATGCTTTCAGGCGCCTCGATCTGAAGCTGAACCCAAGTGTTGCCCTTGGTGAAACCCAAGCGCAATATGCCCTCGTAGGGTGTGAACTGCTGCGATGAGACACTTTCAATCGTGTGCACCGCGGCATCGTCACGAAGGTAGGCTGTGTAGACCCGATAGCGCCCGCCCCCCGCGTGCACGGGCAACTGGGCAAACAACAAGATCAAAAATATCAAACACTTCATGAATTTTTAAATCATAGAAGTTTGTGCCCACAAAAACCGAGCCCCTTGTAATTGGGCTTCAAAAATGGCGCTGGAAGTGAGAGCAGTTGTGAGCATTTGCCGCATCTGAACAACAGCGCCGACCCGCTTTGTGAGGATCTGTGTGTTTGCATGAATTTTGGTGTGAATACCCACAAGCCACGCTGTTAGATTCCGGCCCATCGTGAGCTCACTGCTTTTGGAACACCGCCATGTCATCTCTCAAACAACTGCAACAGCAAAAAGCCGATCTGGATTTGAAAATCGCGCAATCACTGGAGATTGCCAAACGAATTTCTGCGGAACTGGAGCAAGCCCAGATCAGACAGCAACAAATCGACACAGGCACCCGCGAAATCATGGGCTTGATGGAGAAGTACAACTTGAGCCCGGAAGACCTGTTTCCCAGCGCTGCCGCCAAAGTGATCCCGATCCAATCCAAAGAGGCCAAGACGCTGGCGGAAATGCGTCAGTATTTCAACCGCCGATAAAGCAGCCTGCGCCGTCTTGGGCCTGCGCCATTCAGGTCATCAAAAACGGGCACCGGCCACCAGGCTGACAAAGTCGCGATCAAGCAGCAGGTTGTAGCGGCCCCCGCTGAATCGGTGGTACTGGATCTCTGCAAAGTAATGTCGCCCGTGTTCGACCCTCAAGGCAGGCCGCAGCAGTTGACGGCCCTCGACATAAGCGCCGTCATGGGCATAGCCTCGAACATCTTTGGTCCACAACAGGGATGGAGTCCATGTGAGGCCAAAAAGGGCATGGGCATACGTGGCAGCCACGCGCGTTTTCAGGCCCCAGGCCCATGTTGATACGTAGCCTTCGAAACTGCAGGTTTTGCCTGGCACCGCGTCCACGCACGGTGGGCCGCCAACATACGCCGCACCGTTGTACCCCAAAGCCCGGCCATAGCGCAGAACCGAAGCGTCGGGCAAGCCCTTGACCTGACTGAAACCCACCTCTGCCAACCACACGACCCGGTCGGCGCCCATGGTTTTCGGCAGGATCTTGTCCACCCCAAAATTGCCTGTGAACACCGCCAAGCGGTCGTAGGCATCGAAACTGCCGCCTACAGGTATGGCGGTGATGCCTCTGCTCAAGGCCAACAAGGATGTGGGACTGCGCGTGACAAAGCCCGACAGCACGTCATAGGCGTTCAACTGGATCGGCTGGTGAGGTCGGTAGACCACCTCACCAAACAAGCGTGTGGTCGGCGACCCTTTGTGTTGCCAGCTCAGACCCCACAACGGCACATCTTCCGGGTAGACCATGGCGTAGTTGACCGCACGTACACCGGGCGTCGCCGCGTTGACCGTCATGCGCAAACTGGGCAAGGTGCTGTGCGTGTGGATGGCAAACAACTGGACATCGGTCTTGCCTGTGTCCGACTTGAGACCCAGGCTCAAGCCGTATTGACCAGAAGACCTGGCTTTCACATCGGGGTTGCGGTGCAAATAAGCGCCGCTGGCCAGCAGGCTTTGCTCTGAGGCGCCTGCCAGAGCCGCAAAATCACAGCCGGGCGGGGCAAAAGAGTTCACATCGAAATACGTGCCGCAGGCAGGCAACACGGCTTGGCGTGACTCGTAGGCGGCAAAGCCCTCCAGACGCCAGGCCGCGCCCGAGTCCCATTGGACGCGCCACATGCCCAAAGGCAGCGTGCCTTCGGCAGGCAAGGCCCCAGGGCGCAGTGACGATGCTCCATCGGGAGGGTTCAGCGCAGCTTGGATGCCGTTGGTGTGCAGGACCGACCGACCCCATTGCAGCACTTGTCGCCCCCAGCGGGCATCCAAGCGGCCGTCCGGGTCCAATGGGACATCGGTGTAAAGGTAAGCCTCTCGCCATTGGGCATGGCTGAATTGAGAACTGGATTCAAAACTGCTGTCGTTCAAGGGCTGGCCGGGCTGAAACGCATTGGGGTAATGGCCATAGGCCACACCTTTGTTACCCAAGACTTCATCGCGCCAGGCGTGGCCACGGACAAAGAGGCCGAACTGGTCTTTTTTCAGATCCAGGTCCCACACGAATTTGAGCACCGTAGAGATGGGCTCACCCCGAGGAAAGTTCAAATCAGAGCCGCCGCTTTGGCCTTGCAAACGGCCTTTGGCAGCACCTGGCACCGAGCGGGATGGCCAGTCGGCGTAAACATCCGGGTTGGTTGCTTCTGTGCGCACCTGGGTGCCCCAGGTGAGGGTGCCATGCAACTGCGCCTTGAGACCCCCGCCCAGCGGCAACTCAACGGCGCATACCGGCAAGCTCAACACGCCCATCAAGCCCAGCAGCAGTGTTTTTTTGGAAAGGCGCATGGCGTCTGCCATGCCGCAGCGCGTACTTAGCCCAATCGCATGAAGCCCCTGATTGAGCTTCTCACCACAAATGTCCGACGAGATTATCGAAATATTAGGATTTGTCATTTTTGTTGATTATCAACGCCCGTGACCACCCTTGCCCGACCGTGCTCTGCGGTCAGGCCAGTCTCTCCGGCCATGGTGTATCGCTTGGTGGCAAAATGCGCGGTCTTCAAAACATGTCTTGACGCGGCATGCCGTCATGCATGGGCTCAGCCCACTCCCTCGCGACATCCCCCTCCTTTTTCCATGACCTCTTCCCCCGCCGGCACACTCGGCATCGACTTCGGCACCTCCAACTCGGCCATGGCCTGGCTGGCTCCCCAGGGCAGCGCCCACCTGATCCCGCTGGAAGGCGAAGCGCTGGCCATGCCAACCGCCGTGTTTTACAACGCCGAAGACCACAGCACGCACTTCGGGCGCGATGCCCTCAAACATTACTTGGAAGGCACCGAAGGCCGCTTGATGCGTTCCCTCAAAAGCCTGCTGGGCAGCCCGCTTTTGCTGGAGACCACGCAAATTGGTCACCAGCAGATTAGCTTTCAGGACATCATTGCCACCTTTTTGGCCACGCTGCGCGAACGCGCCGCGCAAAGCTTGGGCAGCGCCCCGCGCCGCGTGGTGATGGGCCGCCCGGTGCACTTTGTGGACGACGACCCCGAGCGCGATGCACAGGCCGAGGCCTCACTGCGCCAGGCCGTGCAGTCGGTGGGTTTTGACGAGGTGTCGTTTCAGCTCGAACCCATTGCCGCGGCACTGGACTATGAGCAGCGCCTGACGCAAGAAAGCACCGTGCTGGTGGTCGACCTGGGCGGCGGCACCTCGGACTTCACCGTGGTGCGCCTGGGGCCTAGGCGCATTCAGAGCCTCGACCGCAGCGCTGATATTTTGGCCACCACCGGCGTGCACATTGGCGGCACCGATTACGACCGGCAGCTGAACCTGGCGCAAGTCATGCCGTTGCTGGGCTACAAACACTTGGGGCCCGAGCAGCGCGAGGTGCCCAGCCGCGTGTTTTTTGATCTGGCTACTTGGCACCTGATCCACTGGCAATACCAACCCAAGGCCATCGCCCACGCCCAAACCTTGCGCAGCAACTACAGCGATGCCCGCCTGCACGAACGCCTGATGCGCGTGCTGACCGAGCGCCACGGCCACCACATCGCACACGAGGTGGAGCAGGCCAAGATCCGCTGCTCAGTGACCCGCGCCGACACGGGCATTGACCTGTCGGTGATCGAGCATGACTTGCAAGCCCATCTGGGCTTGGCCGACATGCAGGCGCAGCTGCACGAGCTGCTGGCGCGCACCTTGGCCTGCGCCCGCGAATGCGTGCAACGCGCAGGATTGACCGACACTTCGCTCGATGCGATTTACCTCACCGGCGGCTCATCGGCCTTGAGCACTTTCCAACAAGCCTTGCAGGTCGAGTTCGCGGGCGTGCCGCTCATCGAAGGCGATTTGTTTGGCGGCGTGGCACTGGGCTTGGCCTACAGCCGCTGAGCCGAAAAAAAGCCACTCAGGCATGACCTGAGTGGCTTTGGGTGCGAGCGGAACCGAGTCGATCAGCTCTTCACGGCAGCCAGAGCGGCATTGAAGGTGGCACTGGGGCGCATGATGGCGGCCAACTTGGCCTGGTCAGGCATGTAGTAACCACCGATGTCCACAGGCTTGCCCTGCACGGCGTTGAGTTCTTCCACGATCTTTGTCTCGTTCTCGGTCAGTTGCTTGGCCAAGGGCGCGAACTGGGCTGACAACTCGGCGTCTTCGGTTTGCGCTGCCAGCTCTTGTGCCCAGTACATGGCCAGATAGAATTGGCTGCCACGGTTGTCCAGCTGACCCGTTTTGGGCGAAGGGTTCTTGTTGTTGTCGAGCAGCTTGCCGGTTGCGGCATCCAGCGTTTTGGACAACACGACGGCCTTTTTGTTGCCCGTCTTCAAGCCCAGATCTTCCAGCGACACGGCGAGCGCGAGGAATTCACCCAAAGAATCCCAGCGCAGGTGGTTTTCTTCCACCAGCTGCTGCACGTGCTTGGGGGCCGAGCCGCCCGCACCGGTTTCGTACATGCCGCCACCGGCCATCAAAGGCACGATAGACAGCATCTTGGCCGAGGTGCCCAGCTCCATGATCGGGAAAAGGTCGGTCAGGTAGTCGCGCAGGATGTTGCCGGTGGCGCTGATGGTGTCCAGACCACGGATCACGCGCTCCAGGGTGTAACGCATGGCACGCACCTGGCTCATGATCTGGATGTCCAGACCGGCCGTGTTGTGCTCGTGCAGGTACATCTTGACCTTGGTGATCAACTGGGCCTCGTGGGGGCGGTACTGGTCGAGCCAGAACACCACGGGCATGCCGGAATTGCGGGCACGGTTCACGGCCAGCTTGACCCAGTCGCGGATCGCCGCGTCCTTGACCTGGCACATGCGCCAGATATCGCCTTCTTCCACGTTTTGGCTCAACAGCACTTCACCGGTGTTGAGGTCGGTGATGTTGGCCACGCCGTCTTCGGGGATTTCGAAGGTCTTGTCGTGCGAGCCGTATTCTTCGGCTTGCTGCGCCATCAGGCCGACGTTCGGCACAGTGCCCATGGTCTTGGGATCGAACGCGCCGTGCCACTTGCAGAAGTTGATCATCTCCTGGTAGATACGGGCAAAAGTCGACTCGGGCATCACGGCCTTGACGTCTTTCAGGCGGCCGTTGGCGTCCCACATTTTGCCGCCGTTGCGGATCATGGCGGGCATGGAGGCGTCCACGATCACGTCGTTGGGCGAATGGAAGTTGGTGATGCCCTTGGCCGAGTCCACCATGGCCAACTCGGGACGGCCTTCGTGGCAAGCGTGCAGGTCACGCTTGATCTCGTCTTGCTTGGACTGGGGCAAGCTGGTGATCTTGTTGTAAAGATCGGCCATGCCGTTGTTGACGTTGACACCCAGCTCCTTGAACAAGGCACCGTGCTTCGCAAACGCGTCCTTGTAGAAAATCTTGACGCAATGACCGAACACGATGGGGTGGGACACCTTCATCATGGTGGCCTTGACGTGCAAGGAGAACATCACACCGGTCTTGTGCGCGTCTTCGATTTCTTTTTCATAGAACTCGAGCAAGGCTTTCTTGCTCATGAACATGCTGTCGATAACTTCGCGGTCGAGCAAGGAAACTTTGGGCTTGAGGATGATGGTCTTGCCGCTCTTGGTGATCAGCTCCATCTTCACTTCACGCGCACGGTCCAAGGTCATGGACTTTTCGCCGTGGTAGAAGTCGCCCGCGTGCATGTGCGAAACGTGCGAGCGCGAAGCCTGGCTCCACTCGGCCATGCTGTGAGGATTCTTGCGGGCGAATTCCTTGACGGCGCGTGGTGCGCGGCGGTCCGAGTTGCCTTCACGCAGCACGGGGTTCACAGCGGAGCCTGTGCACTTGGCATAGCGGGCCTTGAGGGCTTTTTCTTCGTCGTTCTTGGGATTCTCGGGGTAGTCGGGCAGCGCGAAACCTTTGGACTGCAGCTCCTTGATGGCGGCGGTCAATTGGCCCACGGAGGCGCTGATGTTGGGCAGCTTGATGATGTTGGCTTCGGGCTTGAGGGTCAGCTTGCCCAACTCGGCCAGGTTGTTGGTCACGCGCTGCTCAGGGGGCAGCAGATCCGAAAATTCACCCAGAATGCGGGCGGCCACCGAAATGTCGCTTTCGGCCACGTCGATGCCGGCAGGCGCTGCAAAAGTGCGGATGATGGGCAGGAACGATGCCGTGGCCAACAAAGGCGCTTCGTCTGTCAGGGTGTAAATGATCCGGGATTTGTCTGCAGCCATGGGTACTCTCGTTGTCAGGGATATGAAAAAAGAATCCGGCGCTCGGCGGTATGTCGAGCCGATTCAAAAATCGCCCTTTTAAGGCGGTTTAGCCCGTGACTTTATCTCAAATACCCCCCCGTTTTGCTTACTGGGGACCCGCCGCCGTCTCCTGGTGGAGCCCCTCAGACTGGCTGGGCGATTAAACTGACACCCCTTCAAACATGCGTCAGCCCCACGGGTGGGCGCTTTTTTTACAGCATCTGCGCCTTTGGGGGCAGACCACCACCAAGGAAAACCGCCATGGGCGCGCAATGGAAAGCAAAAGGCAAGGCACAGGCAGCAGACGCCCGGGGCAAACTGTTTGGCCGTCTGGCCAAGGACATCATGATCGCCGCCCGCAACGGCGCGGACCCCGCTGCCAATGCCCGTTTGCGCCTGGTGGTCGAACAAGCCCGCAAGGTGTCCATGCCCAAAGACACCCTGGAGCGCGCCATCAAAAAAGGCGCGGGCCTCTTGGGTGATGCTGTCAGCTTTGACCGCGTCATTTACGAAGGTTTCGCGCCCCACCAGGTACCGGTGATGATCGAAGTGCTGACCGACAACGTGAACCGCACCGCGTCCGAAATGCGCGTGTTGTTCCGCAAGGGCCAGCAGGGCACGTCGGGTTCGGTGTCCTGGGACTTTGACCATGTGGGGTTCATCGAGGCCGAAGCCGCCCAAGCAGGCGCTGACGCCGAACTGGCCGCCATCGAAGCCGGTGCGCAGGATTTTGAGCCCGCAGACGAAGACGGCGTGACGGTGTTCATCACCGAAGCGACCGACCTGGACCTGGTCAGCCGTGCCCTGCCCAATTTCGGCTTCAACGTGGTGTCGGCCAAACTGGGCTACAAACCCAAAAACCCGGTCGACCCGGCCAACTTGAGCGCCGAGCAACTCGAAGAAGTTGAAGCCTTCCTGGGCGCGATCGACAACAACGACGACGTTCAAAACGTGTTTGTGGGCTTGGCAGGCTGAACTGCCTGACGGGTGACACAGCGCACTGACGAACACAGCCCGCCCCACTAAGGTGGGCTGTTGTCATTTTCAGGAGCGTTTTGCCATGAACCTGTCCCAACTTTGCCAGCGCGACATTCTCACCGTGAGCGCCGAAGCCCCGGTGCGCAAAGCCGCGGAAATGATGCGCGTCCACCATGTCGGTGCCTTGGCCCTGACCGACCCCGAGGACGCCACACGCGTGGTGGGCGTGGTGACCGACCGCGATCTGGTCATCAACCTGCTGGCCCAGGACCGCTTGCCACAAGAGCAGAATGTCGGCGCTTTCAGCACACCCCATTTGATTCGCGTACCCGGCACGGCCAGCGTGCACGAGGCCGTGCAGGCCATGACCCAACATGGGGTGCGGCGGCTGTTCGTCACCGAGGCCTATGGGCGGCTGATGGGTCTGGTTTCATTGGACGACCTGCTGGTCCACCTGGCCGATGAACTCGGTGGGCTGGCGCAGGCCTTGCGCATCGGCATCGATCTGGAAAGCAGCCGCACAACGCCCATGTTCAACCCGGCAGAACTGCCCGGGGGCATGTACCTGGCACAACACGAGCCTTGATGTGGGCACAGGGTGGGCCTGCTGTGTGACACAGGCCACATGGAAAAAGCCAGACCCCAAAATGACAAACCCGACCGGCGAACCGGTCGGGTTGATGGGTCGTCACGAGAGGATCGTCCCAAGGATTGCCCAAAAGAAGAGTTGTCGTTCTGATGGGCGGGGCACATGCATGTGCCCCAGAGGATGCTTCGGTCGGTCGCCCAACGTCAGCGATTTCACTGTAATCCCGCCGAAGGATGGCGGTCAAGGCGCTGTTACAAGTTTTACAGGGCACCAACGCGACTGCGCCGCTTTTGCACCGCCTGTGCCAGCGCTTCGAGCACCGGCACCGTCTGCGCAAAGCTGATGCAGGCGTCGGTGATCGACACGCCGTACTGCAAGGGCTGACCCGGTTTTTGGTCTTGCCGGCCCTCTTGCAAATGGCTTTCGATCATCAGGCCCATGATGCGGCGGTCACCCGCGGCCACCTGCGCGGCCACGTCGTGCGCCACCTCGATTTGCTTGGCGTGCTGCTTGCTGCTGTTGGCGTGCGACACATCCACCATCACTTGCGGGGCGATGCCCGAGGCTTCGAGCGCCTTGCAGGCCGCATCCACATCGGCTGCCGAATAGTTGGGGGTCTTGCCACCGCGCAGAATGATGTGCACGTCCTGGTTGCCACGCGTCTCGAAGATCGCGGCCTGGCCCATCTTGGTCATGCCCATGAAGGCGTGCGGCGCTTTGGACGCCACCACCGCATCGGCCGCGACCTTGACGCCGCCATCCGTCCCGTTCTTGAAGCCGACTGGGCACGACAGGCCGCTGGCCAGCTGGCGGTGGCTTTGGCTCTCGGTGGTGCGCGCACCGATGGCACCCCAGGTGACCAGATCGCTGATGAATTGCGGACTGAGCAAATCCAGAAATTCGGTGGCCACGGGCAGGCCCAGGTCGATGATGTCGAGCAACAGTTTGCGGGCCATCTCCAGGCCTTCGTTCATGGCAAAGCTGCCGTCCAGGTGCGGGTCGTTGATGTAGCCCTTCCAGCCCACGGTAGTTCGGGGCTTTTCAAAATAGACGCGCATGATGATCTGCAGGTCTTTGGCATGCTTGTCCGCCTCGGCCTTGAGCAGCCGGGCATAGGCGATGGCCTGGTCATGGTCGTGGATCGAGCAGGGCCCGACCACCACGACCAAACGGTCGTCCTGGCCTTGCAGCACGTTCGAGATGTCTTGCCGTGAACGCTCCACCAGCGCCAGGTGCGCGGGCGATGCGGGCAGCCGCTCTTCGAGCAGCGCGGGCGTCATGAGGGGGCGCACCGAAGCAATGCGGGTGTCGTCGATGCGGGTTTTGTCTTGGGTGGAAAGCATGTGTGAAGTCACCTGATAATTCAGACCCAGTTTAAAGGGAACCACGATGACGCTGCCCGCCCCCCAGTTGGAACATGTTTGCGATTTGGCCGTGACCATCGCACCACCCGTTGAAGTCGGCCACACGCCCGCAGGCCTGCGCCGCATGATCCCCATCACCGGCGGCACCGTGACCGGCCCGCGCCTGAACGGCAAAGTGCTGGCAGGCGGTGCCGACTTTCAGCTGATTTTGGGCGGCGGCACACAAGCGCACCTGGATGCGCGCTATGTGATCGAACTCGACGACGGCTCACGCGTGTTCGTGCAAAACACCGCCCTGCGCGTGGCTTCGCTGGACAATTCGCAGCGCATCATGAACGGCCAGCCGGTCAACCCCGACGAGATCTATTTCCGCTGCCAACCCAAGCTGGAAGCCACGACGCCCCAATGGGCCTGGTTGAGCGAGAGCCAGTTCATCGGCACCGGGCGACGGGCACCCGACGGCGTGTTTCTGAGTTTTTACCGGGTGCTGTGAACGGGCCTGAAGGGCCTGCGACATTGCGCTGGAGGCGCGCTCACATGAATCGCGCGGGCGCGTAAGGGGCTGGGTCAATCCAGGTGTGTCGGCCCTCGACCATCTCGGCAAGCAAGCGTCCGGCCACAGGCCCCAAGGTGAAGCCCTGGTGCGCATGGCCGAAGTTGAACCACAAACCTTTGTGGCGCGGCGCGGGCCCCGTCACAGGCAACATGTCGGCGGTGCAGGGGCGTGCGCCCAGCCAAGGGGCCTCGGGCAAAGGCTCACCCAAATCCACCAGTTCACGCGCCAAGGCTTCGGCCTTGACCAGTTGCACGGGCGTGGGTGAGGCATCGATGGGGGCAAACTCAGCCCCGGTGGTCAAACGCAGGCCGCGCTGCATGGGCGCCAGCACATAGCCGCGCTCGGCATCGAGCACCGGTTGAAGCAGCTGGGCGGGCGAGGTGTAGTGCTGGTGGTAACCGCGTTTGATGAACAGCGGAAAACGGTAACCCAGCGTGCGAATCAAACCGTCGGCCCAGGGGCCCAGCGCCAGCACCGCTTGCTCGGCATCCACACGGCCTTCGGTGGTCTGCACAGACCAGCCAACGCCTTGCGACTGCAAGCTGGTGGCGTCACCCGTCAACAAGCGCCCGCCCCGGGCCATAAACAGATCCGCATAACGTTGCACCAAGGCGCCGGGGTCGTTGACCGCCCACGGGTCCAGCCAATGCACGGCGCCCGCCAGTGGCAAGCGCAAAGCAGGTTCGGCCTGCGCCAGCTGGGTGGTGTTTTCGGCCTGATAACGCACACCAAAACGGTCATGCAAGTTCGCAGCCCGTTCAACCGCCTCGTCCAGCGCCTTGGAGGTGCGGAACACAAAACGGAATCCTTCATGGCGCGCCAGATCCTGTGCACCGGCAGCGGTCATGAGCAAGCGGTGTTCGTCGGTGGCATGGGCGATCAGGCGGCTGTAGGCTTGGGTGGCCTGCGCATGCCGCTTGGGGTGTGAATGGTGCAAGTAGCGCAGCAACGATCCGGCCATTTGCCACAAACCCCGCGCATGCCAATGGACCTCAGCGCCACGGCCTAAAGCCACGTTCAACAAGAAGCCCGGCTCACGCGGAAAAGCATAAGGTTCGACCGCCTCACGCTGAATCAGGCCGGCATTGCCAAAAGATGTTTCCTGCCCCGGTGCACGGCGGTCCACCAGTACCACGTCAAAACCACGCTGCTGCAAATGCAAGGCGGTGCAGGTGCCGACCATGCCAGCGCCCAGAACAAGGATGGAAGAAGTCATGACGTTTCAAACGGTGTTGCGGATGTCCATGGAACAAGGCCTGCTGTCAAAAGACAAACCTTGAGTGTGTCCAGTATAGAGACGGTCAAGCGTTCGACGGCCCCCCGTTTGCAGCGGATGGCACTGAGACCCTTTGCTCTGTTTAAACTGTTCGCATGAGCACCACCACTGAAAACCTGCAACAAGCCTTGTCCGAGCTGTTTGCCCCCTGGGTACAGGCCTTGAACCTGACCGTCGAAAGCACGCAAGCGGACAGCGTGACCCTGCGCCTGCCGCAAAGCGATCAGCTTTCGCGCGTGGGCGGCATGCTGTGCGGGCAGGCGATGATGGCCGCGGCGGACACGGCCATGGTGCTTGCGCTGATCCAGCACTTCGGCCAATTCAGGCCTTGCAGCACAGTGCAGCTGTCCAGCACCTTCATGAAACCGTTGTCGGGACAGGACGCCCTCGTCACAGCACGCGTCTTGCGGGCAGGCAAAGCCATGGCGTTTGGCGAAATCGACCTGGCCGGGGCCGATGACGGCAAAAGTGTTTTCAGGGCCAGCACGACTTACGCCTTGATGTGAAGGGGTCGTTTTGCAAACGGCAACCCACGCGACTGCTTGATCGGGTCTTCGCTGTTAATGTGTTGCATCTGTTGATTGGAGCTCCGGCATGAAACACATGGGTTTTCTCTCTTTTGCACAGCCACAAACTGCGCGGCGCACGCTTTTGCTGGCCTGCACCAGCATGCTGGTGGGGGCTTTGGGCCTGCAAGCCCCCAAGGCCTTGGCGCAGGAGTTCCCGCCCAAGAAAAACATCACCATGGTGGTGGGCTTTGTGGCGGGGGGCGCGGCCGATACGGGTGCGCGCATCATCGCCAAACGGCTGGGCGAAAACCTGGGCGTGTCGGTCACGGTCGAAAACAAGGCAGGGGCCGGTGGCAACATTGCGCACCAGTTCACCGCCACCGGCCCTGCCGACGGCAGTGTGCTGCTGCTCGGCTCGGTCGGACCGCTGGCGATTGCGCCGCACATGATGAAACTGCCCTATGACCCGGTCAAGGATCTGGCGCCCTTGACGATGGCCATGAATTTTCCGAACGTGTTGGTGGTTGACCCGGGCGCGGGCATCAAGACCTTTGCCGACTTCATCGCCACCGCCCGCAAGAACCCCGGCAAGTTGACCTTTGCCTCAACCGGGCCGGGCTCAGCCTCACACCTGTCGGGCGAACTGCTCAACGACATGGCCAAGCTGGACACAGTGCACGTGCCCTACAAAGGCGGTGCAGCGGCGCTGCAAGACGTGCTGGGCGGCCGCGTCACTGGCTGGTTTGCCACGATGGCCACGGCCGCGCCGCACATCGAAGCGGGCAAACTGATCGCCTTGGCCAGCACAGGTACACAACGGCTGGCGGCGCTGCCCAAAGTGCCGACCGTGGCCGAATCGGGCTTTCCAGGTTTCAATGCCACCAACTGGTACGCTTTTGTGGCCTCGTCCAAAGTGCCCAAACCCGTGCTGGACCGCTGGAACACCGAACTGGTCAAGGTGCTGACCACCCCCGACGTGGTCGATCAACTCAACAAGCACGGCCTCACTCCCATGCCAGGCACCCGGGACGAGCTGGGACGCTACATGGCCAGCGAAAGCGCGATGTGGGGCCGGGTGATCCGTGAGCGCAAGATCGTGGGGGATTGAGCTGCAAAAGTCAGCGCTTGCCCCCTGTCAGTCTGGCGAAACACCCGATTGGCTACAATAGCGGGCATTACAGAGTTTGAGGTTCACCATGTCTGCTCACAACGACACACACACATCTGACGATCCCGTGGAAAACGTGGTCAAGCACATTCCCGTGGTCATTCCGGCCGCTGGTGCGGTGTTGATTTTCTTGTTGGCCTTCATCGCCGTGTTCATGGCCTGAGGCTTTGACCGTCTGCGGTGCTGGTCTTTGGGCCGCACCGTTCAGCCCAAAACCCGCTACAGCTTCGGCTTGGCGGGTTTTGTTTTGGGCCGAAGATCGTGCCAGCGTGTCAATTGGCTGCGTCGCGCACGGGCATGATGTGCAAAGCCTGCGGGGCGATCAGCAACTGAACCCAACCACCGGTCTCCACTTGCAGGCGCCGCAACAAACGCGTGGTCAGGTTCAAGGTGAGGGTCTGACCGGGCAGGTCTTGCGGCAACACAGTGCACAGGCTGATTTCGCCCAGCGACAAGACCTCCAGCAACTGGCAACGCAAGCGGGTCTGCCCAGCGACGGTTTCCAAAGCTTCGCCATCGCGCAGCACATCGACCTGCTCCCCGTTCAGCACCCAGGTCACGGGTGTGTCGTCCCCGATCTTGTTTTTGTCGATCACGGCCAGATCGATGCTTTGTTCAGGCCTGGCCGCATCGGTCCAACGCAGACGGCCCCAGCCGGGCCGGTCCTTGAAAAAACGCCCTGCAAAATGGTTTTGAATGCCCACCAGTTCGGCCACCCGGGCGTTGCGCGGGCTGGCGAACACGCGGGCGGGCTCGCCCGTTTGCAGGGTTTGACCCGCGTCGACGATCACCACCCGGTCGGCCAAGCGACGGGCTTCAGCCAAATCGTGCGTCACCAGCACCATGGGCACCAACACCTTTTGGCGCAAAGCGGCCAGCTCGCGGTAGAGCGTCTGGCGGGTGGGCGCATCCACCGCAGAAAAAGGCTCGTCCAGCAACAAAACGCCAGGCAAGGCTTCAGGCACCACAGCACGGGCCTCCGTGGGCTTGGCCATGACACGCACCAACGCCCGCGCCAGCGCCACACGCTGCTGCTGGCCACCTGACAATTGAGACGGCCTGCGGCCACTCAAAGCACCCAGCCCCAGGCGTGCGAGCAAACCTTGCACGTCGTCTGGCGTCCAGCCCGGCCCAGCCGCCAGCGCCACATTGGCCTGCGCCGTCATGTGCGGAAACAGCGCGTAATGCTGGAACACCAAACCAGCACGACGCTCTTGCGGGCTCAGCTGCACGCCCGCCGCTGTGTCCAGCCAGGCCTGGCCCGCCAGCCGAATGTGGCCCTGCACATCGGCGGGCGTCCACAAGCCCGCGATGGCGCGCAGCATGCTGGTTTTGCCGCTGCCCGAAGGCCCAACCAAGGCCACCAATTCGCCCGCACCGCAGTCAAACTCGGCCTCCAGCCGGATCGGGCTGGCCGAGCGCAGTTGCACTTGCAAGCCGGTCATCAGCGCTCCTGCAGGGCACGACCCAGTGGGCCCACCCGGTCAAACGCCAGCACCAGGCTCAGCGCCAGCAGCGACACGCCCACCAGGGCCAACGCCATCACATGGGCCGACTGCAGGTCCATGCCCTGCACCTTGTCGTAGAGCGACAGCGACAGGGTACGGGTTTCGCCCTCGATGTTGCCGCCCACCATGAGCACCACGCCAAACTCGCCCAGCGTGTGCGCCACCGTCAGCGCCATGCCGGCCAGCAAACCGGGCCAGGCCAGCGGCAATTCGATGCGCCAAAACGTCTGCCATGTCGACAGGCCAGAGACCCATGCCGCCTCGCGCAGGCTGTGCGGCACCGCGGCAAAGGCGCGTTGAATCGGCTGCACCATGAAGGGCAGGTTGACCAAGACGCTCACCAGCAGCAGGCCCTCCAGAGTGAACACCAGCCGGATGCCCGAAGCCGCCAACCACGCGCCCAAGGCGCTGCCTTGGCCAAAGGCCACCAAGAAGTAAAAACCGATCACCGTGGGTGGCAACAGCAAGGGCAGCAGCAGCAAAGCTTCCACCACCGGCCGCCCAACCCAGGCGGTCACGGCCAGCCAGCGGGCCAGCGCCAAGCCGACAGGCAGCAGCGCCAAGGTGGTCAAAACCGCCAAGGTCAGCGAAACGTGAAGGGCGGACCAGTCCATGCGTGGAATGAGTGAGGGTTGAATTGAAGGAGCTGTCTGGTTTTGAAGCGCCGCGCAAGTTCAAAGGCCACAGAGCACAGCCTGATTATTGCGGCAAGGCATAACCATGGCGCACCCACAAAGCCTGTGCCTGCGCACTGAGCAAAAAACACTGCCAGGCCACGGCCGCCTCGCTGGCGCCCTTGAGCAAAACCATGCGCTGGTGCAAAGGCGCGTGCAAGTCGGCGGGCAAGGGCCAGACCTGCAAACTGCGGGCGATTTCGGGGGCCTGTGCCAGCGCCAGCGCGGTGATGCCCGCCTGCGCCGCGCCCGTGGCCACAAACTGGGTGGCTTGGCCGATGTGGTCACCCAGCACTTTCTGCGCTGTCGGCAACGGCCCGACACCCGAGCGGCGTAAAGCCTCCTCGGCCGCCACGCCATAAGGGGCCAGCGCCGGGTTGGCGATGGCGAACTTGTCCCCCGGCTTCAAGGCGCGCACGACCGCAGCCAGCCCCTGGTTCAAGGGCAGTGGAGAATTTTTAGGCACGATCAGCGCCAACCGACCGGTGGCGTAGCGGTATCCGGCGTCCACCGTGCGGCCCGCCTTGACCAGTTCGACCACCCGGTCTTCGTCGGCTGAAATGAACTGCTCCACCGGCAAGCCCTGCAGAATCTGCCGCGCCAGGTTGCCTGATGCGCCCAGATTAACATCAATCCGAATCCCGGTTTGTTGTAGATAAAGGCCTGTCAGGTCAGCCAGCACAAACTTCAGATTGCTGGCCGCGGCGATTTTGACGGGTCCCGAGCTGCGCGTCTGTGCCCCCCATGACGTGCTCAATGGCCAGCCCAGTGCAGCCATCAAGCAAGCGCGGCGCCCTGCTTGGGGTCCAGACGCCACAAGGACTTGCATAACGTCATGCATCTTTTGCATAGATTTAAAGGGGTTTAGAACCGATCTGACAGGCACGAAACAGGCAGTCTCCCTAAAATCGAGACCCGCCAAGTTACCAAGCCGTTACAGCTGCTTCTCCAACACGCGCACGGCCATTCAGTATCTCAGTCCTTCAGCCGTTTTTTCAAAGTCCCTGCGCAGAGATTTTGAAAAAACGATTTTCAAACTTTGGAGCTTTTCCCATGAACTCACCCGCGATGCAGGGCCTGAACCTGAACACACCCGCGTACGTCAAAAACGCACGGCTGATCGCCTGGGTCGCCGAAATGGCCGCCCTCTGCAAGCCTGACAACATCTACTGGGCCGACGGCTCGCAGGAAGAATACGACCGCCTGTGCGCTGAACTGGTGGCCGCGGGCACCTTCAAGAAGCTCAACCCCGCCAAGCGCGCCAATTCCTTCCTGGCCTGCTCCGACCCCTCGGACGTGGCCCGCGTGGAAGACCGCACCTACATCTGCTCCGAGAAAAAGGAAGACGCCGGCCCGACCAACAACTGGATGGCCCCGGCCGAGATGCGTGCCACCCTCAACCCCTTGTTTGACGGCTGCATGAAGGGCCGCACCCTGTACGTGGTGCCGTTCTCCATGGGTCCGCTGGGCTCGCACATCGCCCACATCGGCATCGAATTGACCGACAGCGCTTACGTGGTGGTCAACCAGAAGCTGATGACCCGCATGGGCCGTGCTGTGTACGACGTGCTGGGCACTGATGGCGAGTTCGTGCCCTGCGTGCACACCGTGGGCGCCCCGCTGGCCGCTGGCGAGAAGGACAAGACCTCCTGGCCCTGCAACCCGACCACCAAGTACATCGTGCATTACCCCGAGACCCGCGAAATCTGGTCTTACGGTTCAGGCTACGGCGGCAACGCGCTGCTGGGCAAAAAGTGCTTTGCGCTGCGCATTGCGTCCAACATGGGCCGCGACCAGGGCTGGTTGGCCGAGCACATGCTGATCCTGGGCGTGACCAACCCCGAGGGCAAGAAATACCACGTCGCAGCAGCATTCCCCAGCGCCTGTGGCAAAACCAACTTCTCAATGCTGGTGCCACCCGCTGCGTTTGACGGCTGGAAAGTCACCACCATTGGTGACGACATCGCCTGGGTCAAGCCCCACACCGACGGCAAGATGTACGCCATCAACCCCGAGGCTGGCTACTTTGGCGTGGCCCCCGGCACCAACATGAAGACCAACCCGAACTGCATGCTGAGCCTGCACAAAGACGTGATCTTCACCAACGTGGCCCTGACCGACGACGGCGATGTCTGGTGGGAAGGGATGGAGAAAGACACTGGCAAACTACCCGACCATTTGATCGACTGGCAAGGTAAGGACTGGACGCCGCAGATCGCCAAGGAAACCGGCGCCAAAGCCGCTCACCCCAACGCCCGGTTCACGATCGCCGCTACCAACAACCCTGCACTCGACCCTGCTTGGGACGACGCTGCGGGCGTACCGATCGACGCATTCATGTTTGGCGGCCGCCGCTCCACCACTGTGCCGCTGGTCACCGAAGCCCGCAGCTGGACCGAAGGTGTGTACATGGCAGCGACCATGGGATCTGAAACCACCGCCGCCGCCTTTGGCGCGCAAGGCGTGGTGCGTCGCGACCCCTTCGCCATGCTGCCCTTCTGTGGCTACAACATGAGCGACTACTTCCAGCACTGGCTGGACATCGGCGCCAAACAGCAGGCCGCCGGCTTCAAGCTGCCCGCCATGTACTGCGTCAACTGGTTCCGCAAGGACGAGTCCGGTTCCTTCGTGTGGCCGGGCTACGGCGACAACATGCGCGTGCTCAAGTGGATCATCGACCGCCTTGAAGGCAAAGTGCAAGGCCAGCAGACCATGTTTGGCGTGGCCCCGCAGTACGCCGAAATCAACTGGAACGGTATCGAGTTTGGCCCCGAGCAGTTTGCCAAAGTCACCAGCATCGACAAAGCCGCCTGGGCGGAAGAGTTCAAGTTGCACGACGAGCACTTCGCCAAGCTGGCCCAGCGCCTGCCCAAGGCGCTGCTGGACACCAAGGCTGCGCTGCAAGCGCGTTTGTCGGCATAAACACCGTGCCTCCCGCGCATGCGGGTGTCCTTGATCAACGAATGCAGGGACAAGCCAACATAACTGACAACAGATCAGTCAGCGACATGATCTGTCAAACGCCCCGGCTACGCACCGGGGCGTTTTTACGTGACAGCACAATCCATGTGCTTGTGCCTTTGCCCAACACTCCTGAATCCCGCGAACGCCAGCGCCTTGGGCGCAACACCCTGCGGGTGGCCTGGAAATACTTAGTGCTGGGAGAATCTTTGGCATGGCACCACATTAGGGGCGCGGGCCTATTTAGCCAGGCATCCATCTGGCATATAACTGACATTGAGACGCTGAGACCGCGATTTATCGCCGGTTGATGCGTGTGGACTCGCGAACCACCAATTCGGCCTCAACCAACCTGGACGGCGGATTTTTCTTGTTGAGCAAGTCAAACATTGCTTTGGCGGCGGATGCACCAATTTCATAAACCGACTGACGCACCGAAGTCAAAGGGGGCAGCGTGAAAGCCGAGTGGGGCAAATCGTCGAAGCCAATCAAGGACACATCTTCGGGCACCCTCAAACCCGAACGATGCAAAGCCAAACGGGCACCGTAGGCCATTTGGTCGTTGGCAGCAATCACCGCCGTGAACTGAACTCTGGCCGACAGCAAAGTGTTCATGGCCCTGAAGCCACCGGCCTCTTGGTAGTCGCTGACCACCACCAATTCCTCGTCGATGTCCATCCCCTTGAGGCGGACTTCTTCTTTGTAACCCTGCAGGCGCTCTGCCGCATCGGGGTGGTCCAATGGACCCGAAATGAAAGCCACGCGCCGGTGTCCCAATGCATGCAGATGACGCACAGCCAGACTGGCACCCTCCGAGTTGTCAAAGTCAATGCTGAACAAGCCAGGGCCGCTCAAACGCCTGCCGGTGACCACCACAGGAATATGGGCCGCCATCTCGATCAAAGTGTCGTCGGCCAATTTTCCGGTCAACACAATGATGCCGTCGACTTTGCGTTCTTGCAGCATGAAAAGACGGTTCTTTTCTTCGGCTTCATTCCAGTGACCGCTGACAAACAGGGGCACATAGTTGGCCTTGTGCAACTCGTCCTCGATGCCGCGCAACGCTTCACCGTAATACGGGCTGTCAATGAACTGCGTCAGCACACCGATGCTCATGGTGCGGCCACCCGCCAGGCTGCGAGCAGCCGGATCGGGCCGAAATCCCAACTCTTCAATCACTGCCTTGACCAAGGCCTGCTTTTCTTCACTCACCTGCGCAGTGCCGTTGAGGATGCGCGACACCGTGCTAGGGGAGACACCCGCTTTTTGGGCCACCATGGTGAGGGTGGCGCGGGACTTGACGGCCACTGGCATGGGCGGGTCTGCCTGCTGCGCAGCACGTTTTGAAGAAATTTTCATGCGCGTCTGATGCTGTTTTCCATAAGCTTCAGATTATCCGTGACTAAGGCGTTTGCCAAACCCGCACGTAATCCACTTGCATCTTCATTGTGGGCAGCTTATTTACATCTACCGCTCCACCTAAATTTCCACCTACAGCCACATTCAAAATGAGGTAGGCAGGTTGATCAAAAGGCCAATTGTCTTCGTTGGCATTATTTGGTTTTTTGTAGCTCAAGGTTGGGACATCGTTGACACCCATGACCATCTCGTTTGCCGTCCAGTGCAGTTGAAAACGATGAAATTCACCGCACATGTTCTCCACACTGCGTTTTGCGTACAGAGGTCTTGGCGGGTTAGAGAGCCAATTGTTCGAGGTAGTGTGCACCGCTGATTGAACCTGATTTGGATTTTCATATGGCAGTTCTACGAGCCACTTACCAAACCATTCCATGATGTCGACCTCTCCGCGCGCAGGCCAACCACCACTCCTGCCCATCGTCCAGATTGCAGGCCAGGCACCACCTATGCATGGAACTTTGGCCATGATTTCGTAATATCCATAAGGCGTACCATTCAAAGCGTTGTAATACGCATCTGTGTCGGTTTTCACCCTGGAAGAAGTTGCGAGTAAAGATGGCGTTCTTATCGGTGCAATCGTTGGATCTATCCTCGCCGGCTGTATGGTCAACAAACCATTGCTCACAAAAACATTGCTGGAATCACTGGTGTAAAACTGCCGTTCGTTGTTACCCCAAACGCCACCTCCATCCAACACCGGTGAGCCCAGGTCGTAGGTCCATGCGGAACCTAGAGCTCCATCCATGTGGAAGTCATCTGACCACTTCAGGACATAGTTAGCAGGCTTGGTTAAAGTCAATGCTGATGGCGTTGGCGAAAGCTTATCACCGCTGCCACCACACGCCACCAGAACAGACAACGCGCTTACTGCATAAACCAATCTCAGTCTGTTAGAAGGTATAAACAAGCCCTGCCCCCAACCAATTACCTGACTTGGCAATTCGTGAGTCCACGCCTGTAAATGCTGCATGACCTGGCATGCTAAGTGGCGCTAAGCCCTTCTTCCCGAAGTTGACGGTGCCTGCAAAACCGTAAACTGAGAAACCGGGTTGAATTTCGTAACCCACTCCAACGGTGTTGAGTAACATGGTGTTAGATTGGCCGCGCTCAATCGGATTTTTTGTGCTGGCTTTCCCCAGATAAACCATACCCGTATTGATATTCCATTTTGGTGCAAATCTGTAAACTGCACCCAAGCTGATGTCGGTCGAACTGGCGCTGTAAGCATTGCCCGTATTAGCATCCACGCTATCGACGTTGAACATATTGCTCCACAAAAGACCAGACGTACTGTCACCTGTTACAACGGCCTTTGAACCACTCCAACGGTTGTGGCGAATCCCTGCATACAAATCTGTTTTGGCGTTGAATTGGTAGCGTGTCATCAACATCAAAATCGATTGCTTGTTACCGTCAACTAAATTTCCGTCGTAAGGTTCTGTTGTGGTTACCCCAATAAATGGTGCGTGCCCCCATGCCACGGCTTGTCCATTCTTTGAGGACTGAGCTACAGCATCCAACATCCAAGGACCTTTGACGTACTTGGCATGCAACTCATAAAAAGCGGGCTTGCGCACTTTGGCTTTTGAGTCACCACCATCGTATGTGGCTTCCAAATAAAGATCACCACCGGCCACATCCATCAATGGAGATCCATATCGAATTGCTTGGGTCAAAAGGCCATAACCTGCACCACTGGAAGCCCAAGCATCGGCAATACCCAAACTTGTGCCATAAGGATAGTCAGCTGTACTCCAACCTCTTGTTGGGAACGCGCCAATTTGAAGCAAACCGTAATCTTCGTGGGACACCGTTGCATTTTTTTCATAAAGAATACCCGGTATGTCTTCCTTACCATCACGCCAACGCTGGCTCAGCAGACCTTTGATCTTGAAACCGCTTCCAAGATTAAATTCTTTGGTACCCAGGTATGGCTGAAATAAGGTCATACCACCATCATTTGTGCCATATGGCATTCCCAGTGATGTTGGATCAGCCCATGGTCGTTGCCTGTCTTCATTGGGAGCAAACTGGCAATTGACGCACTGGTTGCTTGACTGACTGTACTCAGCTTTTGCGAATCCTGTAATTGTGAAAGGACCAACATCAACAGCATGAGCGAAGGGAATACTTAAGAGTAAACCAGCAACAGGCAACATCAATTTTTTGTTAATCATAATATTTCTCCGAAATTAAGGTGCAAATGTGATTGCACCAACATTTATGCCTGCCACAGCAGCAGTGTTAGCTTGGTTGATACGAATTCTTACAGTTTTCAAAGGTTCTTGAATAAACTGCGTCATTGTATTAACAGCACCATTACAGCTTTCGGTAATTGAAAAAGAATTTAAATCTAAAGTGTAGTTTGCCTGATCAGTAGGATTACCATAAATAATCTGGGCAGCTACCAAAGGAGTATTAAGTTGAGCAACAGGTCGGCAGTTATCAAACAATGTTTGCGATTCCAACACCGGTGTAAATCGAGGCTGCCCTGATATATCTGGATTCCCCCAAATTTTAATATTCATTTTAGACATGTTAGTAATATTAAATCCAGTTGGCTGCATTACCCAGCTCTCAATATATTCACGTGAAGCAAGTAATGAAGACCAAGTTCCCCAGAAAAAATTTGATCCATCTTGAGCTACAACATTTCCATCTTCTGGCCATGTTTCACCCCAAATTTCAGCGTATGGATGTACACCCCTGCCAAAAAATCCATTTGTATCTGTATCACCTTCTTTATAAACCTGATATAAATCAACCCAACCAGCAGAACGTGTATAAATTGAAGCAAATATCCGAGACTTAGTCGCATAAGCCCCATCAATTACTAATGTTGAAAGTTCCGTTGATGCCAATGCATTAGATGAATTGAACGCAGTAATCGCAAAACTACTCAACCCAGCGACAATAGAACGGACATTTACAGATCCACTTACTTCATTTGATTGAAGCACGCCCGCAACCAATCGAGCAACGTTGTGTGTTTTGATATTGGCTTCAGCTACATAATCTGAATCGATTTTAAATTGAGCATCGGTAATGCCCAAGTTGTTTTTAACCGACTGCATCGAGTTGGCCCATGTTTGGCCTTGATCTTTATAAGATAACGCAAGCGTTGTAAGTGGCGTAACAACTGCAATATTTGCTGGAGCAGTCATCTGGTATGCAGTTCCTACAGCAGCGCCTGTGTCCTCATCGATTGCCGTTGACGGCACATTGGCAATCAACCTGACACTACTCAGGTCAAGTGTGCTGGGCGGGTTCAGTGTGAATGCGCCTCCAGCTCCTGATGTCGCAGTTGGTTCATTTGAATCGCATACCTTGTTGTCGTTGACATCCAAGCACACCACTGCACCGTTGATGTACCCATCAATCACGCGACCCGTGATTGAAACTCCATTGACGCCACCTCCACCACATGCCGTTAGCAATACCGCCAGTGAAGAAATGACGTAGCCCTTTTGAAGCCCCGCAGTGAATCTCATAAACGTCTCCGAAAAAAGTGTCTGGACATCTGCAAAAAATATCTGAAAGCGCTTTCTGAAAACGCTTTCACGCCTAGATTAAAAAACTCTCTGAACTTCCAATCAACTGGCGTTTACCCTTGGTTTGATGAAAATTTCAACGCTGAACCGTCAACCGTCCAGGCTCGGCTTGAACAGAGGCGCCGTCACTGAAGCGAACCGTCAAGGTTTCCTTGCCGGGATTGAAAACCATGTACGTCTTGCCCTTGTCCGCATGCGTGAACACCGCATAAAAGTGAGTATCAGCCGTCACCCCCAGCTCGGGTGTCCCCACGCCTTCCAGAAATGCAAGCCAGTGCTGTGCATGGGTGCGTGTATCGCCCAGCTCCACAGAACCCCATTCATCCCACCGGGCTCGCCCCTTGACCGGATCGACCAGTGCGACATATTTGGCGAACAGGTCTTGCCAGATGTCATGAGGTTTGGCACGCTTGCCACGCCCTTCGTAGATCTTGATTTCACGCTCTAGCGCAGCCATGTTCTTGTGAACAAAGGCTGGACTTTCGGCAAGGTAGGTCGAACTGGCCGTCAATGGCAACAGATTGATGCCATGGATCTGCCTGGGCTCATCAATCCACCAAGTGTTGTGCGCCAACTTGCCACCAAACAGCATGCTGACTTCAACGTTCAGATACTCCTTGGGCAGGGTCAGCCCATGAATGTCAAACCAGTAATGGTTGATGGCCT
This sequence comes from Limnohabitans sp. YIMB22184, assembly GCF_048020265.1. Classification (GTDB taxonomy): domain Bacteria; phylum Pseudomonadota; class Gammaproteobacteria; order Burkholderiales; family Burkholderiaceae_C; genus Limnohabitans_A. The sequence continues at coordinate 2,912,359 of NZ_CP171843.1, read as the reverse complement.
GGATTTCGGTGGTGTAGAGGTACGTGCCCAATTCGACCAATTCCGGCCGCCCTTGCAGGGCGCCCCACAGCATCAGGCCAGCCCAGGCATTGATGGCTTCCGAGGAGGACTCTTGGTTGTTGCCATCCGGTGACATCGCGACGCCCGAAGCCCAAGAATGGCCTTCATAGGGGTCAAAGTTACGTAAATAGGGGAAATCCTTTCGCCCACGCTCAGCTGTGGCGATGTCCGCCACCAGCAGATCGATCATGCCGCCCCAACGTTCGGGCTTGATCCACTCCGGGTCACGCAATCCAATGTCGGCTGCCGCCCTGATCCAATACCCGTAGTGGAAATGGTGGTCGTTCATGTCCTTAACCGCGTCATATTCCTCCGGATAACTGACCACTGTGCCCAACGTTGGGCTGTAGTGAAAATACGTGCGCTTGTTTTGCCCAGAGAGCCATTCCTCAAATCGACCTTTGACCAGCGCGAGCAGCTCATCACGGGTCTTCATATCACCCTGGACTTCGGCCACATTCATCAATTGACTGATGCGTTGAAGACCTTTGCCTTGCCAATAAGGTCCTTGACCAATCTCAAGCATCATCCGGCGAGCACGCCGCGCCTCTTTCGACAAATTGTTCAACACTGCTTTGCTTTGAACAACATCCTGCACGCCTGGCCAATAAGGCACGAAACCGGTATGGCGGTGGCGAGTTTCAAAACTGTCACTGGCGTAAAAGCGAATATCTCCGCGAATACTGCCCAAATGACCCAGCATTTTTTCGGGAAGCGCCGCGTTTTGGTGCCAATGGTGGGGATACAAACCGAGAACACCTGTGCCTTGTGAACCCTCGAAGGTGCGGGTTTTGAGCTTGAAACTGGTGATCACCTCGCTCTTTTGCCGATCCACACGGTAATCGGCACGCGTATCGACGATATGGCTGTAAGCCTGTGCCAAAAATTCACGAATTGTGGCCTCTTGACTGTTAGGAAGAATCGCCAGAGACACATAGCGACGGTCTCCAGGCAATCGCAACTGCCAAGATTGACCCACCTGGACCCACTGCGCCCCCGTAGGTGCAAAAGCAGCGTAGGTCTTGACCGAGTCCCCGATGAGCAGAACACGTGGGTCTATAGACCACACACGGCCCGTGAGCGGCGTGGCCAAATCAAAAGACAAATCGCCTTGCGTGAGTTGTGCATAGATGAAGGGGCTTCCATGCGCGACTGTGGTCAACAGGGCATTTTTTTCAGCCTCGAATGCAATGTCAACGGCCCAATCCGAATGTCCTGCCAACAATGCAGCCGTGGGCTGAAATGCCATGGGGCGAAGGGTGATGTCTGCCTTGTGGGGGTAAACAATTTCCACATCTTTGCGCTCGGTCGGCACCACCGTCTTTTGGGGATACCCCACCTCCAGACCCAGTGGGGTCGCCTTGGCCGTTAACGGTATCGCATGCAACACCTCTGACCACCGGGTAAACATGACGGATGAATACCATTGGTTCGTCGGCGCTGCACGCGCCAGCATGGCGGGTGTGCGAAAGGGCGCCGCTGGAACCGCGTTGTCTGCTGCACTTACCTGAGAACGCCAAGCGCCCGCGCCACGCTGAATGACTTCCGCAGCTTGGCTCCCAAGGCTGAGGCTCAAACTCAGAACAGCGGCTAACCGTTGGTAGAAATTCATGGTGTTCAATCCTTTGACTCAAGAAATTCGTTGTCCGTCTGAGCGAAAAATGAGCGTGCGTGAGGCGTCTGGCACCAAGCCGACGGTTTGCCCGATATTGGCGTGCAAAGCATCAGGCCGGACTTTGATTCGAACGGGCTCCGTCAACCCATCGACCCTTGCATAAACCACCATCACATCACCCAAGTTTTCGAGAAACTCGATCACCCCAGGAATACCTTGCCCCTCGACGCCCAGGTCAATGAACTCGGGTCTGATACCCAGATGAGAACCGTTGGGCAAATTTGAATGGAAGGCTGTTGAAGCCTCTTCGCCAAGTCGCCACTTATACGCACCGACCATGGGCTGACGCTCATCACGGTCCCAGCGATAAGGCAACATGTTCATCTTTGGTGAACCCAAAAATTCCGCAACAAATTTGTTGCTGGGTTGCCGGTACAAATCCATCGGCGCCCCCACCTGCTCGATGCGCCCCTGGTTGAACACCGCAATCCGGTTGCCCAGCGTCATGGCTTCGGTCTGGTCGTGCGTGACGTAGATCATGGTGGTTTTCAGATCGGCATGAAGCTTGGCCAGCTCAATGCGCATTTGCACGCGCAGCGAGGCGTCCAGGTTGGACAGCGGTTCGTCAAACAGAAACACTTGGGGGCGGCGCACGATGGCGCGGCCAATGGCCACGCGTTGCCTTTGGCCACCGGACAATTGCTTGGGGTAACGCTGCAGCAAAGGGGTGAGCTGCAGGCGCTCAGCGGTTTCTTGAACCAACTTGGCCGTATCCGCCTTGGATGTGCCCGACATGCGCAAGCCAAAGCCCATGTTTTCGGCCACAGTCATGTGCGGGTAAAGCGCATAGCTTTGAAACACCATGGCTGCACCGCGCTCCGAGGGGCCTTTGTCGCTGACGTTTTGACCACCAATGCAGATGTCACCCTGGCTCAGGGTTTCAAGACCGGCAATCATGCGCAACATGGTCGATTTGCCGCAACCCGACGGGCCGACAAAGACCATGAATTCACCGTCTTGGACTTCCAGGTCCAGACCAGGAATAACCACCGTTTCACCAAAATGTTTGGTAACGCCTTTGAGTTCGATGGCTGCCACTTTATTTCTCGCTCAAAAATTGTTGGTACCACAAGGCGCTGCTTTTGAGCGTTCGTTGTTGGGTCTGAAAATCCACATGCACCAAACCAAACCGCTTGGCATAGCCACTGGCCCATTCAAAGTTGTCCATCAAACTCCAAGCAAAGTAGGCCCCAACCGGAACCCCTTGCGCAATCGCATCGTGAGTGGCGGCAATGTGGTCGCGGATGTAGGCCAGGCGCTGTGGGTCGTCCACCACACCGTCGACACACTGGTCTTTGAAGGCCGCGCCGTTTTCGGTCACCCAAAGCGTTTGGGGCTGATAGTCGGCATGCAAGCGGCAGAGCAACTCGGTCAAGCCTTGGGGATAAACCTCCCAACCCATGTCGGTCACCGTGTTGCCGGTGCTGGTCACATCCCAGGGGTTGCCGCTGGATGAGAAGTTGCGGGTGTAGTAGTTGACGCCCAAAAAGTCGTTGAATTGCGCAATGGTCTCCATGTCCCCTGGCGACACCCGGGGCGCATCGTCCGCCAAATGGGCCATGACGTCTGCCGGATAGAAGCCTTTGAACAACGCATCCATGTACAAGCGCAAAATCAAACCATCGTCCAAATGGGCCTTGGCCACATCGGCAGGGTTGTCACTGGCGGGGTAAATGGGCGACAGGTTCAGCACAATGCCCATGGGTGTTGTCAGACCCAAACCGCGCATGGCTTTCAGGGCCATGCCGTGGCTCAACAACAAATGGTGAACCGCCTGCATGGCCTGCGACCGCGATTGGATGCCGGGCGCAAAAATGCCTTGCTCATAACCCAGGATCGCGATGACCCATGGCTCGTTGTGGGTGCAGATGCTGTGCACCCGATTGCCAAAACGGCGCGCCACTTCGGTGGCGTAGCGTGTGAAATGCGCACACACGTCTCGATTGGCCCAACCGCCTTGGTCCTGCAAGGCCTGCGGCAAGTCCCAGTGGTTCAGGGTCACATGCAGCTCAATGCCGCGTTGCGCCAGCGCTGTGATCAGCTTGTCATAAAAGGCAAAGCCCGCTTCATTCCAGGCGCCTTGCCCATCGGGCTGAACCCGTGGCCAGGAGATCGAAAAGCGGTAAGCATTGACGCCCAGTTGGCTGATGAGGGCCACATCTTCTGCCCAGCGCAGGTAATGCTCGCAGGCCACATGCCCATTGCTGGCGTCTGCGATTTTTCCTTCCATATTGCAAAAGCTGTCCCAAATGGAAGGCCCCTTGCCATCGCTGTCGTGTGCGCCTTCGATCTGAAACGACGATGTGGCCACACCCCACTTGAAGTGGTCGGGAAATTGAGAACGAGAAATAACTGGGTGACTCATAGGATGTGTTTTTTTGGGTTTATCCGCGCACAGCGCCGGCGGTCAGACCTTCAATCAGTCGGCGGGAAGAGAAAATGAAAATGATCAACAGAGGAATCACGGCAATCGCGGAGCCCGCCATCAGGGCGCCCCATTCGGTGTCGACCGGGCTTTGCACACTGCGCAAGGCCAAGGGGAAGGTGTACATCTCAGGCGAGCGCATCACCACCAAGGGACCGATGAAGTTATTCCAGGACGCGATGAAGGCAATCAGCCCCAACGTGCCAAAAGCTGGCCCCAAGAGGGGTACCACCACACTCCAATAAATGCGGAACTCACCGCAGTTGTCCATGCGGGCTGCTTCGATCAGCTCTTTGGGTATGGCCGAGCTGATGTACTGCCGCATCAGAAAAATGCCCATGGCCGGGGCCGCACCGGGCAGATACAACGCACGCGGTTGGTCAATCCAGTTGAGCGCATCCATGATCAAGAACGTCGGGATCATGCCCAGGAACGAAGGCACCAGCATGGTGCCCATGACCAAGGCAAACAAGGCTTTCTTGAACCGAAATTCGTAAACGGCAAATGCAAACCCCGCCATGGAGCAAAACAACAGGGTCAGCGCCGTGCTCATCAAGCCCACATACAAAGACCAACCCAGGTTTTTCCAGAATGGGATTTTTCCCATCAGGATCTTCATGTTGTCCAGAAAGTGATCGCCGAAAAACAGCGGTGGCGGGACACTGAAAATCTCGGTTCGCGGCTGCGTGGCAAACACGAACATGAAATAAAACGGCCCCAGCATTAGCAGGGCACCGGTGATGATGAACAACCACCCGAGCGGACCTAAACTCGATCTGTTGCCGGTCATGGGCGCGCTCATGCTGGGCCCTCCTTGCTCTTGAAGGCTTTGTTGGTGAGCACGGTCATCACCAAAATAATGACGAACAGCATCCAGGAAATGGCGCTGGCCAAACCAAAATCGTTGAAGTCAAACGCTGTGCGGTACATGTACATGGCTGTCGTCATACCGGCATATTCGGGCCCGCCTTTGCCGCCCGTCAAAATGAACGGCTCTTCAAACAGCTGCAGGCCACCGATCACCGTCAAGGTCACGCCAAAGAACATGATGGGCTTGAGCTGGGGCAGCGTGATGAACCAAAACTGTTGCCAGCTTTTCGCGCCATCCATGCGTGCAGCCTCGTACAACTCGCGCGGAATACTCTGCATGGCCGCCACATACAAAATGACGTTGAAGCCCAAATAACGCCAAAACACCACGGCCGACACCACCGGCTTGACCGCCTCTGGGCTGCCCAGCCAATCGATGTTCTCGGCCGGCAAAACGGTGCTCAGCAAGGGCCATTTCGCCAACTCGCCCAACGCAGCATTGACCATGCCGTAGTCGGTCGAAAACAAGGTGCTGAACATGATGGCAATCGCCACCGTCGAGGTGATGTAGGGCAGGAAATACGCGCCCATGGCAGCATTTCGCCAGCGCCCCAGCTTTTCATTGATCAGGTAAGCCAAGGGTATCGCCACCAAATGCTGCGGCACTCCAGAGGCCAAAGCCATCCATAAGGTGTTGCCCAACGATGTCCAAACCAACGGGTCTTCCACGGCGAATTGCAAATTTTCCAAGCCCACGTATTCCATGGAGGCCAGTCCTTTAACCGGATCCCACATGTGGAACATCAGAACAAAGGAAAACACAATAGGGAACAAGCCAAAAATCAGGAACAACAAAAGGAACGGACTGATCAGCACATACGGCGCTGCCGCCGGCTTCAAGATAGGTTTCATCAGCGGCTGGCTCTTCTTTGCACCAACCGATGCGCGTCCTTGAGCGCTTGGTCGATCGGCTTGTTTTTATTGAGCACCAGATCCAGCTCGGCGTTCACGATCTCCTCAGCCACGCTGTCGTTTTTGAAGACCATGGTGGGCTTGATTTGCATGGCCGTGGCTTTCCAGTCGAGCCGCGCCTTTTGCCCCCCCAAGAAAGCCACCGGTTGGTTGAAAAAATCTCCGTTTTGCGCTTCGATCAGCGCCGGAAAAGCGTTGAACTTTTCAAACGCCATCTGTTGCTGCTGGCTGTTCAAAGTCAAGTGCTGAATCAGATCCCACGCCAAGGCCTTGTTCACAGCATTTTTGGGGATGGCGTAAAAAGTCCCCCCCCATGAGGTGGCGACACGCTCAGGCAAAGCGGTCGAGCGCCACAATCCGCTGGTGTTGGGGGCCAACCAATTTTGCAAATGGCCGCCCAACCAGGCGCCCATCATTTGCACCGACACGGTGCCACGTTTGAGTGATTCGCCCCATTCGTTGGACCACGGGTTGATCTTGGCATCCAGCCCTTGCGTTCTGATTTTTTGGGCCACCTCAAAGCCTCGTTTGAAGCGGGGCGATGTGTCCACGACCGAATTGCCCTGCGCATCAAAGTAAACGCCTTGGCCCTCCGGAATACCGGTTCTGATCACGATGTCTTTGACATCGCGGGCGTGTGCCACCAAATAGGCACCTGTGCTTTGTTTGATTTTTTGTCCACTTTGAATGAAGCTGTCCCAGGACTGGGTCAGCTCCGATTCATTGACTTTGGCTTTGGCGAGCAGGTCGTTCCGGTAAAACATGGCCCCAGGTCCAATATCGGTCGGGATAGCCACCTGACCATGATTGGGCGAGCGGCCTTGCGCCATGGCATAAGCCACCATTTTGGTGGCGTGTTTGCCAACGCTATAAGGGGCTTTGTCCAAGTCTTCCAGTCCGCCGCTTTGTGCAAATCTGCCCAGATAGCCGTATTCAAGCGTCATCACATCCGGCAAACCAGTCGAGGTGGCCAGCGCTGTGGTCATGGCAGTATGGTGGTCTGCGTATTCACGGCCGACCACTTTGACCTCCACGTTCGGATTCTTTTTTTGCCACACTTGCAGCGATGCTTTGACGATGTCATCGACCGCAGGGAATGCCGCGACGGTGATGGTCGTTTTTTGCGCCATCGCCACATTCAAATACAAGGCGCAAATGAGAAATGACGCCGTTTTTTTCATGAAAGCCTCTCTTTTTGAAAGCGCTTTCATTTTTCAATAAGTGACAGCAAGTGTCAAGCCAACCAAGGGTTTCCACCTGCCTCACACCAAGGTTGGGGTCAGCAAGTGAACAACAAAAAGGCCACTCAATGAGTGGCCTTTGGATTTCAATGGCGTCGCTTCTGGCGCCGAGGATGCTCAGATGTAATACATGCGGCTGTTGACCATGCGGGCAGCACGGCGGCTCATGTAAGTGGTCAAGTCGGCGGCTGGAGCGGCCGTGTTTTCGGCGCGGTCCATGGCCGTTTGCAGCTCGGTCATCAGGCGGCTGTCGGTTTGGGCCATGGCCCACAGTCGCTGATCGGCACGGTTGCGCGCCAAGTTGGCCGACCAGGTGTCCAGATTCGCCATCACGGCCTGCGCCAACAGACGGCTCACGCCGCGCAAGGCGGCAATGGCGACCACCGCCACGGCCCAAAGCGCCATCCAGGCCGCGATCACGTGTGTTTCGGCCCAGTCGTCAATCAGGTGGTCGGCCATTACCACCAAAGCGGCCACACCGGCGGCCAACATCAACGTGGCCAAGGTTTTGGCCCCAGTGGTAGCTGCTCCCTGTGCAGCGGTGGGAGAGGGCATTTGGCCCAGGACAGATTTAGAAGTGGTCGTGTTCATTTTGAGTTCCCTTGATTTGGTTTTGTATGCTTTGGCAGTCCAAACCAGCAAAACCATGACCTGAATCATAGGGTTTTTACTCATGCGATTCAACTTTATATTCATGATGTTCATCATTCATAATAGTGATACATCAGAGGCATTTGCATGAATCCCCCCATACCGGCCGCATTTCGCACGCTCGACCTGAATTTGCTCCGAATTTTTGACGAGGTCATGGCCGAACGCAGCCTGACAAGGGCGGCACGCAACCTCTCGCTGACCCAGCCCGCTGTGAGTAACGCCTTGCGCCGCTTGCGCGATGCACTGGGCGACGAACTGGTGCGCCGCCACGGGCACGGCATCGAGCCCACCCCACGCGCCTTGGTGCTATGGCCCAGCGTTCGAGAGGCCCTGCGCCAGCTGCAGGAAGCCATCGTGCCCAAAACGTTTGTGCCACACGAAGCCAGCAGCACCTTCATCCTGGCCATGGCGGACGCCACGGCCGCAGAACTGATGGGCGGGTTGGCCCGTCAAATCCAGTCCGAGGCCCCGGGCGTCTCGCTCAGGGTGGTGCCGCTGACCACGCGCGACCCGCGCAGTTTGCTCAGCGATGGTGCTGCAGACATGGCATTGGGCTACTTTCCCGCAGTGCTGACCGATTTGACCGGGCGCGCACAAGCGGGTGAAGCCGTGTCGTTTGAACACCAGCGCCTGTATGCCGGTGAATATGTGTGCGTGATGCGACAAGGCCACCCCCTGGCCAAGCAGCCCATGACACTGGACAGGTATTGCGCCGCCCGGCACCTGCTCGTGAGTTTTTCAGGTCGGCCCTATGGCTTTGTCGACGAAGCGCTGGCCACGATTGGGCGGCAGCGCCGCATCGTGATGACGGTGAACCAGTTTTTCACCGCCGGGCAGGTGGTTGTCAACTCCGACTTGCTCACCGTGCTGCCGCGCCACTTTGTGCCTACCACCGGCATGGGCGATCAGTTGCTGCTGCGCGAGCTGCCCCTGGACGTGCCCCCCGTGCATGTCGAGGCTTTGTGGCATCGGCGGCTGCAACACGACAGCGCGCACCAATGGCTGCGTGAGCAACTGCTGCAAGTGGCGAAAGCGGCTTTCGACACCGAAGCCCCGGAAGGACAGGCATGAACATCCAGCTCCTGTCGGACCTGCATCTGGAGTCCAACCCCGGCTTCATGCCCACGCCCGCGCCAGGTGCCGATGTGCTGGTGCTGGCCGGTGACATCGGCTCGTACCAAACCGGCTCGGCCCTGGCGGCAGCTGGCGATGGCGACTTTGGCCTGGCGCGGTTTTCACCGTTGCACGGCTGGCCGACACCCGTGCTGTTTGTGCCCGGCAACCACGAATACGACGGCCTGGACTTTGACGAAGCCCACACCCGTTTGCAGGGCACCTGCCAGCGCTTGGGCATCACCTGGCTGGAGCGCGAGGTGCTGGAGCTGGACGGTGTGCGTTTTGTCGGCACCACGCTGTGGACCGATTTCGATGCGCTGGGGCCGCTGGCAGGCCAGACCTTGCCAGACCCCACATCTGCCAAATTTCCAGCCCACTTTCACCACCCCAACAGCCAGTACACACGCCAGCTCAAGGCACGTGACAAGGCTTTTCGGGCGGCTAACTATTACCTGCGCAAAACCCTGACCACACGCCATGGCGAGCCCTGGCTGGCCGAGGGCCTGCGCGAGCAGGCCCTGCAATGCCAAGTCTGGTTGAGCCAGGCCTTGGCCCAGCCGTTTGATGGACCCACCGTGGTCATCACGCACTTTGCTCCCAGCCTGCACAGCGCCGACCCGCGTTACGGCCACGTGCCGGGCACGGCCGGTTTTTGCAATGCACTCGACCACTTGCTGCCACACGCCCAGTTGTGGCTACACGGCCATTTGCATTGCGCCAGCGACTACACCCAACACGGCTGCCGCGTGGTGGCCAATCCGCTGGGTTATGCGCACAAAAACGAGCAGCTGCAATTTCAGCCTGGCTGCCTGCTCACACTCTGAATGAATGCCAGATCAGATGGGGTCACACACGTCCCGGCAGCACCCCAAGTTTCATGACCCAAGTCAAGACAGGGCTCTGAGGCTGCGGTTAAAGTCAAGCCTTCTTTGATCCGCAACAGGAGACCTTCATGAAAATCTTATTGGCCGTTGATGGCAGCGAATACACCAAAAAAATGCTGGCCTACCTGACCACGCACGACGAATTGTTCAGCGCGAACAACAGCTACACCCTGCTGACGGTGAATCCACAACTGCCCCCCCGTGCGCGCGCAGCCGTGGGCAAAGAAGTGGTCGACGCCTACCAACGTGAAGAGGCTGAAAAAGTGCTCGGCCCAGTCACCAAGTTCCTGTTGCGTCACGGCATCGACGCCAAGACCGTGGCCAAAGTAGGACATGCGGGCGAGACCATTTCCAAGACCGCTGACAGCGGCAAGTTTGACCTGGTGGTGATGGGCTCACACGGCCACGGCACGCTGGGCAACCTGGTCATGGGCTCGGTCGCCACCCAGGTGTTGGCGCATTGCAAGGTGCCCGTGCTGTTGGTGCGCTGAACATCGGGACAAGCCCCGCGGGAAGCCAAGCATTCGCTAGTTGGGGCTCACTCCCACTCAAGACCGCTTCAGCGGGCGCTCAGGCCGTCAAAACAGGTGCTCATCACCAGATCGAGGATTTGTTCCTCGGTGTGCTGCTCGCCCATTTTGAGGAACTCCAACACCGGGTCGCAGGCCCGCGCAAACAGGGTGTAGAGCACAGCCACCGCGGGCAAGGCTTGGTTGATCTGGCCCTGGGCCTGAGCCTTTTCGATCCAGCCGCCCAAAGCGTCGCTGACTTCCATCAAGCCATCCATGTAGTCCTTGCTGGCCATCAAGGTGGCACGCAGGCTGGAATTCTGGCTGGGCAAGGAAGGCATCAGGCCTTGCAGTTTGAGGGTCATCGTCCAGCGGGTCACCGCCTTGAGCTTGTCAATGGCCGCCTGTTCGGCAGGCAAAGTCGAGATGAACTCTTGCGCCTTGCGCATGGCCGTCACCATGGCCGCGCAGGCCAGCTCTTCCTTGCTGGTGAAATGCTTGTACAGGCTGGCCTTGGCAATGCCCACCTCGGCCGCCACTTCGTCCACCGTCATCGCGTCAAAGCCTTTTTCGGCCAGCAATCGGTTGACCGACTGGATGATGGCCGTCTCTCGGGCGGCCAGCATCTGGACCTTGAAGGATTTTTTGGGCGGTGTGCGGGCTTCTGTATTCATCGGCGGATTCTAGCCCGGCAGACCAAAAAAAGACCCTGCGGTCATCCCTAAGCCTGTTCAATTCAAACCGCGAGAGTCCCGTTTATCCACACGGGCCGATGGGCGTCAGGCTTTTTGCAAGCCTGGCACCCCCGCGCGAACAACCCACTGCCCCTGCGAGCGAAAAACCCCGTCCGTCTGGGCCGGGTTGGGGGTGGTTCTGAACTCTGCCGCCACGCCCTCGGGCCGCACATCCAGCACGGTGTAACCGCGTTCGTCCGAGCGGGCATGCAGGATGTCCGGGTTGCTCTCGCGAATTTGGGCCAACAACTTCTCACCCAGACCGCGTGAGGTGACCGATGTGGTCACGATCTCGCTGGCCACCACAGGCGAGCGCTCGTCATTGGCTTGCACGCGCAATTGGGCCGCCACGTTCATGTGCACATCGCCGCCCAGCATCAGCACATTGGACACCCCTGCCTGCGCCACCGTGCCGAGCAGTCTGGCGCGGGCTTGCGGGTAGCCGTCCCAGCCATCGGTGAAGGCACTGCGCCCCAAAGGGGTGTTGACGCCACTCGAACTCATTTGCGTGGACTGCGCCACCAGTTTCCAGCGCCGGGTGCTGCGCGTCAGGCCCTCGGTCAACCATTGCTCTTGCGCCGCGCCCAGCATGCTGCGCGCCGGATCGCTCAGGGCGTCACACCCCACCACCACCCGGCCACCGCCCCGGTTCGGGTCCAGACAGGCCTGGTGGTCACGGTACTGGCGGCAGTCGAGTGTCCACAGATCGACCAGCTTGCCCCAAGCCATACGGTCATGGATGCGCATTTGGCTGCCGTTGACCGGGTCTGGCCCCAGGCGCAGCGGCATGTGCTCAAAATAGGCTTGGTAAGCCGCCGCGCGGCGGCGCAAAAACAACTGTGGGTCGGTGAACTGGTGATCGAGGTCGTTGGCGTAATCGTTGACCACTTCGTGGTCATCCCAAGTCATGACCCAAGTGTGCGCGGCGTGGCAGGCTTGCAGATCGGCATCGCTTTTGTATTGCGCGTGGCGCTCGCGGTATTCCTCCAGCAACTTGGGCACGCCCCCTTGGTGCTTGCGCAGCATGTACTGGGGGTTGGAGCTTTCGTAAATGTAGTCACCCACAAACAGCACCAAATCCAGATCGCTTTGGGCCATCTCGCGGTGGGCGGCAAAGTAGCCCTGCTCGTAATGCTGGCAAGAGGCCAGGCCCATGCGCAAACGCGCCACGGCTTCATCGGCGGCAGGGCTGGTGCGTGCACGGCCCACCGGGCTGATGGCGTTGCCGCAGACAAAACGGTACCAATAAGGCCGCCCGGGCCGCAAACCACTGGCCAGCACATGCACGCTGTGGCCACGGCTGGGATCGGTCTGCACGCGCCACTGGCGCACGGGCTGGCGCAATGCCGCATCGGCAAACACCTCGCACACGACGAGCACGCTTTGGGTCTTCAGCGCTGCATCGGCCTCGCTGATGCGAAGGCGCGTCCACAGCACCACGCTGCCCGGCTGGGGTTGCCCGCTGGCCACCCCCAAACCGAAGGGGTCCACTTGCCAGCGCAGCCCGTTGCCCGAAGGCGAACCCTGCAACAACTGCGCTTGGGCGGCTGCGCTCAACCAGGGCATCAAGGCCAGGGCCAAGGCGCGGCGGTGCACATCGCGGCGAGAAACAAGGGGTCGGTTCATGTTTGGCAAGGCGTGTTTGATTGGCAAAAAATTCAGCGGGCATGGTAACCGGGGTGCTTCGGGCTGGCCTGCGCCAGTGGCCGCTTGCCTGGTGGTGACAGGCGGACACGCTGCACGGCGGCACAATGGACGGCATGACCCCGCCCGAAAAAATCCGCAAAGAGCACCTGGACACCCTGGCCGTGAGCATGCTGCTGGTCTGCTGCATGTTCTGGGGGTTTCAACAGGTCCTGGTCAAAGCCACGGTGGCCGAATTGCCCCCTGTGTTCCAGTCCGCGGTGCGCGGCGTGGGGGCCACGCTGCTGCTGTGGCTGTGGTGCCAATGGCGCGGGGTGCGCCTGTTTGCAAGCGACGGCAGCCTGTGGGCCGGTTTGCTGGTGGGCTGCCTGTTTGCTGCGGAGTTTGCTTTCATCTACATCGGCCTGCAGCACACCTCGGCCTCGCGGCTGACGGTGTTTTTGTACACCTCGCCCTTTTGGGTCGCGGCGCTGGTGCCTTTGTTCATTCGCACCGAGCGGCTGCGCCCTGTGCAATGGCTGGGCATGGCCTGCGCGTTTGCCGCCGTGGTGTTTGCCTTGCGCGAAGGTTTTGGCGGCGGCGGTGCCACGGGCGACCTGATGGGCCTGGCGGCCGGAGCCTTGTGGGGCCTGACGACGGTGGCCATCCGCGCTGCCAACCTGACGCGCCTGGCCGCCGAAAAACTGCTGTTCTACCAACTGGCCGTCAGCACCGTGGTGCTGGTCTTGCTGTCACACCTGATGGGTGAGCCCTGGGGCGGCGACTGGAGCCACTTTGCCATCAGCTCGGTGGCGCTGCAAACCGTGGTGGGAGCATTCGCCAGCTACCTGGCCTGGATGTGGATGCTGGGCCACTACCCGGCCACCAAAATTTCCGCCTTTGTGTTTTTGACGCCGCTGTTCGCTCTGCTGTTCGGCATGCTCTGGCTGGGCGAAGCCGTGAGCCTGACGCTGGCACTGTCCTTGGCGCTGGTGGCCGTGGGCATTGTGCTGGTCAACCGCAAACCTGGCTGAGCACTTGCCGCGATCCACACCTCTCCAAACCCCTTTCTGAAAGACACACATGACTTACCAAGCCCTGCAAATCCAAAAAGACGACGCCGGTTACCGCTGCACCCTGCAAACGCTGGACGACAGCGCCTTACCCGAAGGCGACGTGACCGTACAGGTGGACTATTCCACCGTCAATTACAAAGACGGCCTGGCCATCACCGGCAAATCGCCCGTGGTGCGCAAATTCCCGCTCACGCCCGGCATCGACCTGGCGGGCACGGTGACCGAGAGCCAGCACCCGCTCTTCAAAGTGGGTGACCAAGTCGTGCTCAACGGCTGGGGCGTGGGCGAGAGCCACAGCGGCGGTTTGGCGCAAAAGGCGCGCCTCAAAGGCGACTGGCTGGTGAAACTGCCTACCGCCTTCACCCCGCGCCAAGCCATGGCCATTGGCACGGCCGGTTACACCGCCATGCTGTGCGTGATGGCGCTGCAAAAGCACGGCGTCACACCGGACAAGGGCGACATTTTGGTCACGGGCGCAGGCGGCGGTGTGGGCAGCGTGGCGATTGCGCTGCTGGCCAAACTGGGTTACCGCGTGGTGGCCAGCACCGGCCGACTGCAGGAAGCCGACTACCTGCGCCAGCTGGGCGCGGCCGACGTGATGGACCGGGCCGAACTGTCGGCCCCCGGCAAACCGCTGGCCAAAGAGCGCTGGGCCGGCGTGGTCGACACAGTGGGCAGCCACACCCTGGCCAACGCCTGCGCCAGCACGAAATACGGCGGCGTGATCACCGCCTGCGGCCTGGCGCAAGGCATGGACTTTCCATCGAGCGTGGCGCCGTTCATCCTGCGCGGCGTGACCTTGGTCGGCATCGACAGCGTGATGGCCCCACGTGCCGTGCGCGAAGCGGCTTGGGCGCGGCTGGCCCAAGACCTGGATACCACGCAGCTGGAGCGCATGACGCGCGAAGTGGGTATGGCCGACGCGATCGGCTTGGGCGCGGAGATTTTGGCGGGCCAAGTGCGCGGTCGGGTGGTGGTGAACGTCAACCGCTGAAAACAAGACAGGCCCGCATGATCGCACTCGCAGCCTAGACCGAAACCCTGTTTTCGATTCCAAGGGCGACGGCTGGCCGTCGCGCATGAACTGCGCGTTGCACCCATACGTGGCCTGGCATGCCAGAGGCATTGGGGCATTCTCGGCCCCCCTTGCATTCTGGTTTACCCGCTGTAACCCAGGTGTCTACTCTCAGGGTTTACTCGATGTGAGCCCAAGAGACACCCTCATAGGATGAGCGCTCTTTCACCCACTTTCGTGTTCACCCTTGATCAGCGGAGCCAGCATGTACAGCCAATGGGCGCTTTCGATAGACGATGCCAAACAAATCGCCAACGCTTGCAGGGCGTGTGCCAACGCCAACAACTGGAGCGTGGTGATCGCGATTGTGGACGAGGGGGGTCACACCATGTACCTCGAACGGCTGGACGGCACGCAAAAAGCGTCGAGTGTCGTCGCCGTTGAAAAAGCCAAGACCGCCTTGCTCTTCAAGCGACCCACGCAAGCGATCGAAGCCGTCGTGGCCGCTGGGCGCAACGTCATGATGATGCTGCCCGGTGCCACCCCCATCGAGGGCGGATTGCCGCTGGTGCGCGATGGCCAGTTTGTGGGCGCCATTGGGATTTCAGGCGTGCAATCGCACGAAGACGGCGTGGTCGCCGCCGCAGGCGTGGCGCATTTCGCCACCCTGAGCTGACACGCTTGCCACCGATCACCCCTCCCTTTTCTTTCGCGCAACCACCACACCAACAGGAGACAACCCATGAAACGCCGTCATTTGCTCACCTTGGCCACCACTGCCGCACTCAGCACCACGCTCATCGCGACGCCCAGCGCCTTTGCGCAGACTGCGGGCTACCCCAATCGCCCGATCAAGCTGGTGGTGCCGTTCCCGGCCGGCATCTCGCCCGATGTGGTGGCCCGCCTGATTGGCGACAAACTGGGCGGGGCCCTGGGCCAACCCGTGGTGGTCGACAACAAACCTGGCGCAGGCGGCATGATCGGCGCTGTGGCGGCAGGCACTGCACCCGCTGACGGTTACACCTTGTTTTTTAGCGTCAAGGCCACTCACGCCATCGCGCCCAATGTGTACCGAGACGCCAAGTACAACCCACCGCGCGACTTCAAAGCCGTCAGCCAGATCCTGCAAGTGCCCCATGTGCTGACCGCCACCCCCAAAGCGCCTTACAACAACATGAAAGAGTTGGTGGCGTACGCCAAGGCGAACCCAGGCAAGATCGACTTTGCCTCTTTGGGCGTCGGCTCGCAGCCCCATGTGGCGCTGGAAGTGTGGTCGCAGCGGCTGGGCATCAAACTCAACCATGTGCCCTACAAAACCAACCCCTCACCCGATGTGATGAGTGGCGTGGTCAGCCTGTCGGTCGAAGCCTCGACCACGGCGATTCCGCTCATCAAAGCGGGTAAGGTCAAGGCCTTGGGCATCTCGGGTGCGCAGCGCATTCCAGGCCTGCCCGACGTACCCACCATGACCGAGTTTGACGCCAACCTCGACGTCAACGGCGTGATTGGCAGCTCGTGGCACGGCATATTTGCACCCACGGGTACACCCAACGACATCATCGCCAAGCTCAACACCGAGATCGTCAAGATCGTGAAGCTGCCTGAGATCCAGGCCCGCCTGATTGAGCTGGGCCTCACGCCCACGGGCACCAGCGCCGCTGCGCTCGATACCGTGGCCAACGGCGACTACGCCTTTTGGAACAAGGTGATCAACGACTTGGGCATCAAGGCCGAGTGAGGACAGCACCGTGATCGTTGAGCACCGCACTTACACCATCAAAGCACTGCGCACAGGCGACTTTTTGAAGCTGTACGAACGGGCAGCGCTGCCGCTGCAGCTCAAGTACCTGGGGCACTTGATCGGCTTTTATGTGTCTGAAATTGGCCCGCTCAACGAGGTGGTGCACCTGTGGGGCTTTGCCAACCTGGCCGAACGCGAGCGACGCCGCGCCCTGATGGAGGCCGATCCCGACTGGGCCCTCTACCGTCAGGCGCTGCAGGAGCTGGATGTGGTCGTGGAACAAAGCTCCAAAATGCTGCGGTCCACGTCCTTCTCACCCACCGTCTCGTTGGAAGCGCAACCATGAGCACGGCCCCCCTCAAACCCCGCACACCCAAACCTGCTTCGCCCATCCAATGCGTGGGCATGTTGGGCGTGGGCATCATGGGCCGGGCCATGGCCGCCAACTTGGTCAAGGCGGGCTTTGCGGTCAGCGGCTACGACCTCGACCCCAAAGCCATGAAACGCCTGAAAGCGGCCGGGGGCACGCCCTGCGACAGCGCAGGCGACCTGGCGACGACGGTGGATGTCATCATCTGCGCGCTGCCCAGCCCTGAAGCCTTGCACGATGCAGCGCGGCAAATCGCTGTGCGCGGCCACCGCAAGCTGCTGGTGGTGGAAACCAGCACGCTTGACATCACCGACAAAACCGCTGCACGCGACATCCTCAAAGCCCAAGGCATCGTCATGCTCGACTGCCCCTTGTCGGGCACGGGCGCGCAAGCGGTCAACAAAGACCTCACGGTCTATGCCAGCGGCCCCAAAGCGGCCATCAAAAAACTCGCGCCCGTCTTTGCAGGCTTTTCAAAAAACTGCTTTTACCTGGGCGCCTTTGGCAATGGCATGAAGATGAAGCTGATGGCCAACCTGCTGGTGGCCATCCACAACGTATCCACCGCCGAAGCGCTGCTGCTGGGCCAGCGTTGGGGCATCCAGCCAGAGGATGCGGTCAAAGTGCTGAGCGACGGCGCAGGTGGCTCACGCATGCTGCAGATCCGCGGCCCCTTGATGGAGGGCGAAGGCTGGAACACGCCCACCATGAAAGTCGGCATCTGGCAAAAGGACATGAAGCTCATCGCTGCGGCACTGGCAGACGCCCAAGTCCCCGCGCCCCTGTTTTCTGCGACTGTCCCCATTTACAACGCTGCGATGGCCCTAGGTCATGCCGAACACGACACGGCAGCGGTGTTTGATGTGTTGTCGCAAATGTCATCTCCTCGTTCTTGAGTTACCGCATCCCATACAGGGTTTTAAATTGGAGGGTCCCTGTCGGGTCGCATCCCCTCTGAGGGTCTTCCAGCAGTCAGATAGGAGATGGCATCTCGCCGATAATCACGCCTTCTGATTTCCAACGGCTTGCACCTTCGCAGGCCCTCTTCCCGGAGCAAACATGAGCACTTTCCAAACCACCGGCGCACGCGCCACCGGCCTGGCCACCCTGGCCGCAGACGGCACCGTGCTGGACACCTGGTTCCCCACCCCCGAACTGGCCGATGGCATTACCGCCAGCGGCAGCACGCGCCTGACCGAAGCCGAAGCGGTTGCCGCCTTGGGCGCTGACGTGGCCAAGGCGCTTAGCGCCTGCGCCGTGCGCGGCACCACCGTGGTCGCCGTGCGCACCGAAATCAAATCGCTGGCCGACGCGCCTGCCGACACGCATGACGCGTACCTGCGTCTGCACCTGCTGAGCCACCGCCTGGTGCAGCCGCACGGCGCCAACGTGACCGGCATCTTTGGCCTGCTGGCCAACGTAGCCTGGACCAACTTCGGGCCCTGTGCCGTGGCCGATGTGCCAGCCGCCCGCCTGAAGGCCCGTGCCACAGGCCGCGTGCTCGAAGTCAAAGGCGTGGACAAGTTCCCGCAGATGACCGACTACGTGATCCCGTCCGGCGTGCGCATTGCCAACGCCGACCGCGTGCGCCTGGGCGCGCACCTGGCCAGCGGCACCACCGTCATGCACGAAGGTTTTTGCAACTTCAACGCCGGCACGCTGGGCGCCAGCATGGTCGAAGGCCGCATCAGCGCGGGCGTGGTGGTCGATGACGCCAGCGACATCGGTGGCGGCGCGTCCATCATGGGTACGCTCTCGGGCGGCGGCAAGGAAGTCATCAAGGTCGGCAAGCGCTGCCTGCTGGGGGCGAATGCCGGCATCGGCATCTCGCTGGGCGACGACTGCGTGGTCGAGGCCGGTTGCTACATCACCGGTGGCAGCCGTGTGCAGATGCCCGATGGTTCGCTCATGAAGGCCAAAGAACTGTCCGGTAAAAACGGCATCCTGTTCCGCCGTGATTCACAAAGCGGCGCGCTGCACGCCATCCCGCGCAACAAGAGCTGGGGCGAGTTGAACGCCGAGTTGCACAAGAACTGATGCCATGCGCCGAGGCCTGCCCTTGAACTGGAAGTTGACCGCTACGGGCAGCTTTTTGCTGCCTGTGGTGATGGTGCTTCTGCGCCAACTGTGGCCAGACATTTCATGGGGCTTTCTCTTGCTGTTTGGCTTGCAAGTGATGCTGTTGCTGGCAGCACTGCACTTGGTGGTGACCAGCATCTGGGGGCCTGGAAGCCATTGGAATTTGCCCAGCCCGTCGGGCCATTCACAGCGCCGCATCTTTGTGAAAAGAGGGGCTCTCATGGCCAATTTGCAAGCCATGCCGCGCCGTGTCAAAGCGGCCGTTCAAGCGCCGCTTGAGCGTTTTTTGAAACGCAAAGAGCCTTGATGGCTGGCGCTCAAACCTTATGAGCGCACAGCGAATGAGATGGCTTATACCTTGGCCAAATGCCGTTTGGCCAGATCCACATACCAATCCAGACAGCCCGGGTTGGCCATGGCGTCTTTGTTGACCACCTTTTCCAGCGGCTGGCCGAGCATGAGTTTCTTGATCGGCAGCTCCTGCTTTTTGCCGGACAAGGTGCGCGGGATTTCGGCCACCTCGAAAATGACGTTCGGAATGAAACGGGGGCTCAGCGCCACCTTGATGGCGTTGTTGAGCTTGGCCTTGAGCGCGTCGTCGAGCGTGGTGCCCGGGCGCAGCACCACAAACAGCGGCATATAGCTTTCCTTGCCCAGGTACTCCAGGTCGACGACCATCGAGTCCATGACTTCGGGCAGGGCTTCGACGGCGCTGTACAACTCGCTGGTGCCCATGCGCAGGCCGTAGCGGTTGATGGTGGCGTCGCTGCGGCCAAAGATCACGCAGCCTTCGCCCTGGCCCTGTGCATCCCCGATGCGCAACCAGTCGCCATGCCGCCAGACGCCGCCCATGCTGGCCGGACCATCGCCGCCGCCGGGCTTTCGGCCATGACCTGCTGGGTACATCTCAAAGTAACTCGCCAAATAGCGGGCGTTGTCCTTGTCGTTCCAGAAATACAGCGGCATGGACGGAATCGGCTGGGTGCACACCAGCTCGCCCACTTCGCCCAGCACGGGCTCGCCCGCTTCGTTCCAGGCCTCGACCGCGCAACCGAGTTCGCGGCACTGCATCACGCCGGGCTCTTGCGGCAGCTCGCGGTGGCCACCCACAAAGGCGCCCGCAAAGTCGGTACCGCCCGAGATGTTGCACCACCAGATGCCGGTGCCAATGGCCTTGAACTGCTCCACCCCCCAGGTTTGGGTGTCGGCCGACAAGGGTGACCCGGTGGTGCCCAGGGCACGCACCCGCGACAAATCGCCACAGCGCGAAATGTCCAAACCGGCTTTATGACAGTTGGCAAAGTAAGCTGCACCTGCGCCAAAAAACGTGACGTGCTCTTGCGCGGCCATGCGCCACAAGATGCCCCAATCCGGGCGCTCCTTGCTGCCGCCAGGGTTGCCGTCGTAGATGACGCAAGTCACGCCGTTCAACAGCCCCGCTACCTGTGCGTTCCACATCACCCAGCCGGTGGAGCTGTACCAGTGAAAGCGCTCGCCCCAGCTGTTGGGGTGGTAGCTGCAGCCAATGTCGTTGTGCAAAATTTTGTTGGCCAGCGCCACGATCACCGTGCCACCGTGCCCGTGCACGATGGGCTTGGGCAGACCGGTGGTGCCACTCGAATAGACGATCCACAGCGGGTGGTCAAACGGCAGCCACATGGGCTCAAAGGCCTGCACCTCAGCATCGTCACGCGCGGTGATGGCCGACATTTGCGCGCTGGCGCCCACATCGCAGTTGGTCAGATCCAGTGTGCCCAGGTTGTCGTGCACGATGACGTGCTGCACGCTGGGCAAGGCGTTTTTCAACTCCTGCACCACACCCATGCGGTCAAAGTCACGCCCGCCATAACTCACGCCGTCCACCGCGATCAGCACCTTAGGCTCGATTTGTTTGAAGCGGTCGAGCACGGCGTTGGTGCCCATGTCGGGCGCGCAAATGCTCCACACACCGCCCACGCTGGCCGTGGCCAAAAACGCCACCATGGCTTCGGGAATATTGGGCAAATAAGCCGCCACCCTGTCACCGGGCTGCACGCCTTGGGCTTGCAGGTGCAGCGCCATGGCGGCCACCTGGCGACGCAGCTCGGGCCAAGTCATCTCGCGGCGCAAACCTTTTTCGTTGAGGCTGATGACTGCCAAAAAGCCCGCCTCGTATGCGGGCTGCACATGCCGCAGCACTTGGTGCGCGTAGTTGGTCTGGGCTCCGGGGAACCACTTGGCGCCCGGCATGACGTTGTTGGCCAACACCGCCGTGTGTGGCGTGGGCGATTGCAGATCAAAATAATCCCAGATGCTTTGCCAGAACGCATCCAGCTCGGTGACCGACCAGCGCCAGAGGTCGTTGTAAGTGGCAAAGCTCAGGCCGCGCTCATCGCGCAGCCAGTTCTGATACAAGCGAATTTGAGGCAGATGAGGCGCGGCAGCGGAGAGATGGTTCACATTGTTCATGGCTTGCAGCGTAGCAGCGCCTGCGCTGCGCTGTCACGCGCAACAACCCTGAAACGTACACCTAGGTGACAGCGTGGGCCGGGTTTAACCGGGCACCGTTTCGCAGCGGCCCTGACCCGTGGCCTGACCGCGAAAATCGCTTTGCCACTGCTGCGCCACCAGATCGATCTGGATGCGCTCGTTGTCGATCGCGGTCATCACGCCACCGGGCAGCAGCGAAAAACCATACGGCTCGACACCATCGATGCGCAGGCGGCGAACGGCTTTTTTGTCCCAATCGATGCGCACTTCGCGCACCCAGGTGCTGCGCTGCGGCAAATAGGCCACAGCGCAACTGAGCACCACCGACGACGGCGCGGCGATGGCGGGGCCCGCCGCGGCCAGGCACAAGGCAGCCCACCCCACAACGCGTGCCAGCCTGCGCACGATGTCAGGCCTTGTCTTGGGCCATGCGCTGGCTTTTCCAGTACACATCGTCGCCGCCGTTCATGCGGTTGAGCACGCGGGCCAGCACAAACATCAGGTCCGACAGACGGTTGAGGTATTGGCGCGGGGTTTCGTTGATGGCCTCTTCGTTGCCCAGTGCCACACAAGCGCGTTCGGCGCGGCGGGCCACAGTGCGGCACACATGGGCTTGTGCCGCGCCACGGGTGCCTGCGGGCAAGATGAATTCTTCAAGCTTGGGCAGTTGGGCGTTGTACTTTTCAAGGGCGGCGTCGAGTGCCGCCACGGCCTCTTCTTTCAACAACTCAAAGCCGGGAATCGACAGCTCGCCCCCCAGATTGAACAGCTGGTGCTGCACCTCTACCAGCACCTCGCGCACGTCAGCGGCCATGTCCTCGCACAGCAACACACCGATGTGGGAGTTCAGCTCGTCCACCTCGCCCATGGCGTGCACGCGCAAGCTGTTTTTAGACACGCGCTGGTTGTTGCCCAGCCCCGTGGTGCCGTTGTCCCCGGTGCGGGTGGCGATTTGTGTGAGTCGGTTGCCCATGGTGTTGCTCTCTTTTTTGTTCGCTCAAGCCTGCAGGGTCTGGAAAAAGCCCACAAAGGCGCACGCCTGCAAAGGTGCTTGATTGTCGGCCAACTGGCTGCAACTTGTCTGACAGCGGACAGCAAGACCGGGGTTTGCGGCGTAAACTGCGTTTTCACACGCTTGGCGGGCCTGGCTCGCCGCCACTGGAGAACCCCATGAACGCCCCTGTTGCTGCCGCTCACCTGGCCCCCGAAATCGCGCAACGCGCTGTGCCTGAAGCCTTTTTGGCCGCCCTGAAAGCCCGCTTTGGCGGCAACTGCTCCACCGCGCTGGTGGTGCGCGAGCAGCACGGCCGCGACGAGTCGGCCTTCACCCATGTGCCGCCCCCCGCCGCCGTGGTGTTTGCCGAAAGCACGCAGGATGTGGCCGACGCGGTAAAACTGTGCGCTGAGCACAAAGTGCCGGTGATTCCTTTTGGTGTGGGCTCTTCTCTCGAAGGCCATTTGCTAGCAGTCCAAGGCGGCATCAGCATTGACCTCACGCGCATGAACAAGGTGCTGTCCATCAACGCCGAAGACCTGACAGTGACGGTGCAGCCGGGCGTGACGCGCAAGCAGCTCAATGAAGAAATCAAGTCCACGGGTTTGTTCTTCCCGATCGACCCGGGAGCAGACGCGACCATTGGCGGCATGAGCGCCACCCGCGCCAGCGGCACCAACGCCGTGCGCTACGGCACCATGCGCGAGAACGTGTTGGCCATGGAGGTGGTCACCGCAGCGGGCGACATCATCCGCACCGGCACCCGCGCCAAAAAGTCGAGCGCCGGTTACGACCTCACGCGCCTGATGGTGGGCAGCGAAGGCACGCTGGGCGTGATCACCGAAGTCACGGTGCGTCTGTACCCCTTGCCAGAGGCCATCTCGGCCGCGATCTGCTCCTTCCCCAGCATCGAGGCGGCAGTCCACACCGTCATCCAGACCATCCAGCTGGGCGTGCCGATTGCCCGCGTGGAGCTGATCGACCACAACACCGTGCGCATGGTCAACGCCTACGCCAAGCTGGGCCTGCGCGAAGAGCCCATGCTGCTGATGGAGTTCCACGGCTCGCCTGCGGGTGTGAAGGAGCAGGCCGAAACCGTGCAAGAAATCGCCAGCGAATTTGGCGGCAACGCGTTCGAGTGGGCCGTCACGCCCGAAGAACGCACCCGCCTGTGGACCGCACGGCATAACGCCTACTTTGCCGCCATCCAGAGCAAGCCCGGCTGCCGTGCCATCAGCACCGACACCTGCGTGCCGATCAGCCGCCTGGCCGATTGCCTGCTGGACTCCATCACCGAGACCGACGCCAGCGGCATCCCTTACTTTCTGGTGGGCCATGTGGGCGACGGCAATTTCCACTTCGGCTATTTGATCGACCCGAACAACCCACAGGAATGCGAAACCGCCGAAGCCTTGAACCAGCAACTGGTCAGCCGCGCTTTGCGCCTGGGCGGCACATGCACGGGCGAGCACGGCATCGGCCTGCACAAGATGGACTTCTTGCGCACCGAAACCGGCGAAGGCGCGGTGGACATGATGCGCACCATCAAGCGGGCGCTGGACCCGCACAACATCATGAACCCAGGGAAAATTTTCTCGATGTGAAGAACCGGCCGGATCAGCGGTCCGCTTGCATCAGGCCCGCGTCAACAACAGCTGCTCGACTTTGGCGCACAGCTGGGCAGGCTCAAACGGTTTGAGCATCACGCCGCTCAAACCAGCCTGGCGAAACGCATCCAGGTCAACCGGATTGACGTTGGCGGTCAGGCCCAAAATCGGCACATGACGAACCGGCGGCGCAAACACCTCGCGCAATGTGCGGGTGGCCTCAATGCCGTCCATGACGGGCATGACCATGTCCATCAGCACCAAATCCACCGTGTTGTCACGCAGGCATTGCAGGGCTTGCGCACCGTCTGCGGCCTCCAGAATCTGGCTCTGAGGCCAGCTGTTTTGCAGCACCTGCTTGACGAGCAAGCGGTTAACAGGGTGATCGTCGGCAATCAGAAAGCGCCAAGCCATCTCGCGGGTATGGACCTCGGACTTGATGGCATTGAGCGGGTGAGCCGGCGCCTGTGCAGCGGTCAACGGCAAGCGCAGCCAAAACCGCGATCCACGGCCAAGTTCACTCTCAAACCCGATGTCCCCGCCCAGCAAATGTGCCAATTTTTGTGAAATCGCCAACCCCAAACCATTGCCACCGTAACGCGCCTGAATGTCGCTGTCGGCCTGGCTGAAACGGTTGAAAATTTGCGCTTGCCGCTCGGGTGCAATCCCAATGCCAGTGTCCGTCACGGAAAACAGAACACCGGGGTTTTCCCATTGCACGCGCAGCACCACCGAGCCCTGGTGGGTAAATTTCAGCGCGTTGCCCAACAAGTTGACCAGCACCTGCATGAGCCGGTGGCGGTCGGTGTGCACCCAGGTCGGCAAGGCCTCGTCCAGCTCGATCCGGTAATCCAGCTCCATGCTCTTGACGCGAGGCCAGAACAACTCAAAGGCATAACCGGTGATGCTGCGCAGTTCAAACGTCTCGGGCTGGATCACCAATTGGCCGGTTTGCAGCTGCGAATAATCCAGGATGTCGTTGATCACCGTCATCAGGTGATCGGCCGACTGACGTGTGTGGTTGAGCACCTTGAGGGCCTCGGGCTTGCCCTCGACCCTGGCCAACAACAAGGCGTTGAAGCCCAGGATCGCGTTCATCGGGGTGCGCAACTCATGGCTCACCGTCGCAATGAAGTGCTCGCGCATGGCCGACGCGTGTTCAAGTTCTTGCCGCCGCGCCTCCAGCTCACGCTGATGGCTGCGGCTTTCCTCCAACGCTTGGCGGTACATGTGGTCGTACATCAAAGGCACCACGATCAGCACACAGGTGACCAGCGTGTAGGTCACGAAGGACGACAGCACGTGGGCCATACCGGTTTCGAAGGCATGCACCCAACCCAGGTGGTTGGACACCACCATGACGAGTTGCAAAGCCAACGCAGCCCACAGCCAGAAAAAGCCAGCCCTTCGGCTGATCATGTAAAACGGTGTCAAGGGCAAGATCAACAGCCAGGCCAGTCGGGGTGAGTGAACGCCACCGCTCACCCACACGGCATAGAACAAAATGAGCGCCCCCAGTCCTGTACCGAGGTGAATGGCCCAGTTGGGCGAAAAGCCCTGATTGACGAGCACCAGCAGCACAAACAAACAAAAGGCAAAGGAGCCAAACATCACCGTGGCGTAGGGATAGGGGCTGATCACCGCGTAGGTCAACATCACGCCGATCACCATGACGGCAAAGAAAAACGCATAGGGCATCTTGCCCTGCCGGTAGCGTGCGGGCAGGCGTGCGGCAATGCGGGGCTTCCATCGCTGGATCACACCATGAAGGCTCACAGCTTGCCCTCCCGGGCTTGGCGTACGCAACGACCCACTGTGTGCATCAGCGTGGCCGTGTCCATTGGCTTGTGCAAAACGTCGTTCATGCCTGCCGCCAGGCAACGGTCCCGGTCCACCGGGTTGGTGTTGGCGGTGAGCGCCAAGATCGGCATGTGCGCCACCATGGCCGGAAAATGGTGGCGAATTTGCTGCGTCACTTGCATGCCATCCATGTCCGGCATGATCATGTCGATCAGGGCCACATCAAACACCTGCTGGTCCAGCAGGACCAAGGCTTTGGCACCGCTGTCGGCCGTGGTGATGTGGGCGTTGGGCCAGCATTTTTGCAGCTGCAACTGGGCCACCATCAGGTTCACCCGGTTGTCATCCACCACCAGCATGTTCAAGGCCTCGTCGGCCAAACCATCGTCCTCCATGGGGCTGGACAAGTCCGTGTCCTCGGCGGCTTGCAAGGGAATTTCAAACCAGAACAACGCCCCATGCCCCTCTTGGCTGTCCACGCCAATGCGGCCTCCGTGCAGGGTAACCAGTTTTTCACACAGGGTCAGCCCCAAGCCGGTGCCGCCATAGGCGCGGTTGGTTTGAACATCGGCGTGCTCAAAGCGCCGAAAGATGTGCTGCTGCCGCTCTGGCGGAATACCCCGCCCGGCGTCTTGCACTTCAAATCGCAAGTGGTCGGCTTGGGCCCGCAAACGGACATGAATGGCGCCTTCGGTCGTGAATTTGATCGCGTTGTCGACCAGGTTATTCAGGATTTGCAGCAAACGATTGCGGTCTCCGTGTATGCGGGAAGGCAACGCGGCGTCCAGCGCCAAACGCAAAGCCAAGCCCTTGCTCTGCGCCTTTTCGCCGTGGCGCTGCTGTAATTCATCCAACAAGGCCTGGGGTGCAAAGTCGGCAAGACTCAAGCGCAGCTTGCCTGCTTGCAGCTGTGAAAAATCCAGGATGTCGTTGACCACCTGCAGCAAATGTTCGGTCGAACGGCGGATGTGCCCCACCACCGCCAATTGCTCAGGGTTGTCCGACAATTCGCGGCGCAGCACACCGTTGAAGCCCAAAATCACATTCATCGGGGTGCGCAGCTCATGGCCCACAGCGGCCACAAATTCGTCCTTGTGCGCCTGCGCCAGAATCAGCGCTTCATGGGTGGCCTTGAGTTCGTCGTTGCGCTGGTTAAGTTTGCGCAGCTGCACTTTGTGCAAGTGCTCATAAATACGCACACCCATCATCAGGTTCAACAGGGCCAGCACATGGTTCAAATAAGCCCACGTCACCACCGACGACGACACATTGACATGGCTGCTGATCCAGCCCATCCAAGTCATCAAGGTCAAGGCCACAATCGCCAGCAGCATGATGCCGATCCAGACCAGCGTGGCGGCTCGCCCCAACAACAGCAACACCGGCACCGACAAGACATTGAGCCACACCACCGCGGTGGAATTGATGCCGCCCGTTTGCATGGCCGTGTACACAATCAGCAGCACGGTCAGCGCAGTCACCGCGTGTACCAGCACGGTAAAAATCGCCCGCACGCGCACCACCGCAAACAAGCCCGTAGCAAGGACCGATACCACCAGATTGGCCCGCGCCACCGACTCGACGGGGGTAAAAAGGAATCCAAAAAACGTCGTGAGGCTCACCAGCACCAAATAGATGGTGAGCATTTCCTGACGCAAAAAACCGTCCGGGCGAAACAAGGTTCGCCAAAATGCCTTGGACAGTTTTTGCGTACTGCGCGGCACGGTCTTATCTGCGCAACTTTTCAATCAGGCCATTGAGCTCATCAAGCGAGCCAAACTGGATCGACAACTCGCCCATTTCCTCGATCTTGCCCAAGCGCTTGACGCGCTTTTTCACACGCACCTCGACCTCTGCCATGAGCAGGTCCGACAGCTCTTCTTCGACACGGCGGATGTCGCGTGACTTTTCCTTTTTGGGTTTTTGATGCACCAGGTTGAATTCGGCACCCAGTTTTTTGGCCAGGCTTTCGGCCTCGCGCACCGACAGTTTTTTGGCCGCGATCTGGTTGGCGGCGGTAATTTGGGCCGCCTTGTCGAGCGACAAGAGGGCACGGGCGTGGCCCATGTCCAGGTCACCGGCCATCAACATGGTCTGCACCGGATCGGCCAGATTCAGCAAACGCAGCAGGTTGCTGGCGGCGCTGCGCGAGCGGCCCACCGCCTGCGCGGCCGCTTCGTGAGTGAGCCCAAACTCTTTGATCAAGCGTTGCAGGCCCTGGGCTTCCTCCAGCGGGTTCAGGTCTTCGCGCTGGATGTTCTCGATCAGGGCCATGGCCGCAGCGGCCTCGTTGGGCACGTCGCGCACCAAAACAGGGACAGACTCCAGCCCCGCCAGACGCGAAGCGCGGAAGCGTCGCTCGCCCGCGATGATCTCGTACTTGCCCGCGTTGTCGCCTTCACTCAGCTGGCGCACCAGGATCGGCTGCATGATGCCTTGCGCCTTGATCGATTCAGCCAGCTCGTACAAAGCGCCCTCGTCCATGCGGGTGCGCGGCTGGTACATGCCGGCCACCATCTGGTCAAGCTTGAGCTGGGTGGGCACACCCGTTTCGGCCGTCATGTCGGCAACGGGTGCGTCCTGCACTTTGGGGCCCAGCAGGGCTTCGAGCCCGCGGCCCAGGCCTTTGGGTTTTTTGGTGACCATGGTCAATCCTTCAGTAATGTTTGCAACAGCGCATGGCCCTGCGGCCAATCGCCCAGCGATGAATCGGCGTTGATGTGCCCGGCTTCACCCAAGTCCACCCAAGTGGCACCCCAAGCGCGGGCCAAACCTTGGGCACGCCGGGCGGCGCAATAGGGGTCGTTCTGGCTGCCCACCAGGATGCTTTTGAACGGCAATGGCTGGCGCACGATGGGCGACCAGCCGGGCAGGCGGTGGTTCAATTCAGGGGCTTCGGTGTCCCCCGGGGCCACCAGCAAAGCCCCTTGCACACGCGCCGTGTGCCGGGACACAGAGGCCCAGGCGGCCACCAAAATGCAGCCCAGACTGTGGGCGGCGAAAACCACCGGTCCTGGCGCATCGATCACGGTCTCGTCCAGACGCGCCAACCAGTCCCCACGCAAGGGGTGCAGCCAATCGTTTTGCTCGACCACGGCATAACCATGCAGACGCGCCCAACGCATTTGCCAATGCTCGGCACCACTGCCTTGCCAGCCCGGCAAGATCAGCACCGTGGCCGTTGGGGCCAAAGCACCATCGAGCCGCAAGGATTGCGCCTGAAACGACATCGTCAAACCGCTCAAAGGGTGGGCGCGCGCAACACCAGTTCACGCGCAAAGTCGACATACGCCTGACTGCCCTTGGCAGACGGGTCAAACACCACGCCCGGCAAGCCATAGCTGGGCGCTTCGGCCAGGCGCACATTGCGCGGGATCACGGTGTCGAACACCTTGTCGCCAAAGTGGGCCTTGAGCTGGTCGCTGACCTGCATCTGCAAGGTGATGCGGGGGTCAAACATGACACGCAACAAACCAATGATCTTGAGGTCTTTGTTGAGGTTGGCGTGCACCTGCTTGATGGTGTTGACCAGATCGGTCAGGCCTTCGAGCGCAAAGTATTCGCACTGCATGGGCACGATCACGCCATGGGCCGAGCACAGGCCATTGAGTGTGAGCATGGACAAGGACGGCGGGCAGTCGATCAGCACAAAATCGTAATCGGCATCCACCGTAGCAATGGCGTTTTTCAGGCGCTGGTCACGGTGCTCCAGCTGCACCAGCTCGACCTCGGCACCGGCGAGTTCGCGGTTGGCACTCAGCACGTCGTAACCACATTTGTCGGCCTTGACCACGGCTTCGGCGATCGAAGCCGACTCCAGCAAGACATCGTAAACGCTCAACTCCAGTTGCCGTTTGTCGATGCCCGAGCCCATCGTGGCGTTGCCCTGCGGGTCCAGGTCCACCAGCAACACGCGCTGCCCGACTTTGGCCAGGCCTGCGGCCAGGTTCACGGTGGTGGTGGTTTTGCCAACGCCACCCTTTTGGTTGGCAATGCAGAAAATCTTGGCCATGCTGCGCTTTCGGGGTTATTTGGAGAGGGCCAGCTTGATGCCAAAGCCGACCAGAAAAATGCCAGCCAGCTTTTCCAGCACCCGCCCCACCTGGGGATTGGCGCGCATGCGCTCGGCCAGGTGGTGCGTGAGCAAGGTCATGCCCAGACCATACAAAAAGGTCAGCGCGGCAATGGTCGCGGCCATGACCCCAAAGCTGATCAGGCCCAGATGGGTTTGGGGATCCACGAACAAAGGGAAGAACGCCATGTAAAAGACGATGGCCTTGGGATTGAGCAAGGTGATGGCCAGGGCCTGCTGAAAATACTGGCGGGGCCGGATGTTCAACACGGGCGCATCACCCGGTTTGGCGGACAGCATCTTCCAGCCCAGCCAGGCCAAGTACACCGCGCCCAACCACTGGATGGCCACAAATGCCGCCGGGTACGCGGTCAGCACCGCCGCCACACCCGCCACCGCCAGCCACATGAGCACCTGGTCCCCGGCGATCACGCCCAGGGTGGCCATGAGACCACCGGCCACGCCGCCCTTGCTGGTGGAAGTGATGAGGGCCAGATTGCCTGGGCCCGGAATGGCCAGGAACACCACGATGGCCGCCACAAATGCGCCGTAATCCGAGATGCCAAAGAACATGTGAAGCTTTCCAATCAATGAGAACGTCTGGCGCGCGCCTTATTTGGCCAACACCATCCTGAGGCCAAAACCCACCAGGCACAAACCCGCCAGTTTTTGCAACCAGGATGACAGCGTAGGGTGGGCGCGGAGGCGTGCGGCCATGTGGTGGGTGACCCAGACCACCCCAAAACAGTACGCAAAACCCAGCACCGCAATCGTTGCGGCCATCACCCCAAAAGTCACCCAACCCTGTTGGTGGACCGGGTCAATGAACTGGGGAAAGAACGCCAAATAAAACATGATCGCCTTGGGGTTGAGCAAGGTGATGAGCAGTGTTTCCCGAAAATAATGCCCGGGCGTGATCTGCAGACTTGGCCCCTCACCCGGCTTGGACATGACCATCTTGCCACCCAGCCAAGCCAGGTAAGCCGCGCCCAGCCATTGCAGCGCCGTAAAAAAATTAGGATAGGTTTTGAGCAAGGCGGCCACCCCGGCCACCGTGAGCCACAGCAGGATCTGATCACCCAAAAGCAAACCCAACACCGAGGCCAAACCACCCGATAAGCCCCCTTTGCTGGCCGAGCTGATCAGGGCCAGGTTGCCAGGGCCAGGTAGAAACAACAGCAGGACAAAGGCCGCAGCGAATGCGCCGTAATCCGAGATACCAAACATGTCTGCACTTTCAGGGGGATGTGGCGAGTGTACGTGATGCCCTTCGGACAACCCCTCAAACAGCGTGTTTCACGTGAAACACGCCCTCATTCACAGCGTTTGGGGCTTCATCCAGACCATACAACGCTCCACTTCCAGGCCCGGCACCGTCAACGGTTCCACGTGAAACACCTGCACATCCGTGGGCAGTGCGTCGATTTCACCCTGTGGGTGCTTGCCCTTCATGGCCATCCAGACCCCACCCTCGGCCAGTGCCGAACGGGACCAGGTCACGAAGTCCGGCAAAGAAGCAAAGGCCCTCGAACAAATGACCTGGTACGGATCGGTCAAGGACTCGACCCGGGCGTGCACACCGCGCAAATTGGGCAGCTTCAAGCTCACTGCCACTTGCTGCACAAAGGCGGCTTTTTTAGCCACCGTGTCGACACAGCTCACGTTCAATTCGGGCATGCAAATGGCCAGCACCACGCCAGGCAAGCCACCACCCGAACCCACATCCAGCACCTGGATGGGCTGGCCCTGGGTGTGTCGGCGCAAAGGGGCGATGGCGGTCAGGCTGTCCAACAAGTGGTGCGTAAGCATGTCCACCGGGTCGCGCAACGCGGTCAGGTTGTAGACCTTGTTCCATTTCTGAATCAGCGCCGCATAGTCCAGCAGGTGCTGGATTTGCGTATCCGTCAAAGCCAAACCCAAGGCTTGCGCACCCGAGCGCAGCCCGGCCTCCAGATTCACGCTCATGCCTGCACGCCTTCCTCAGCCGCTTGCATGAAGCCCTTGAACCCACCCTTCTTCAGGTGGATCAAGAGCAATGACACGCTGGCGGGCGTGATGCCCGAGATGCGCGAGGCCTGGCCCAAGGTTTCGGGGCGGTGCTTGGCCAACTTCTGGCGGGCTTCGATCGACAAGGCCGAGACCTGCATGTAGTCCAGGTTCTCGGGCAAGCGGAGGTGTTCATAAAATGCGGCCCGCTCCACTTCCCCTTTTTGGCGGTCGATGTAGCCGGAATACTTGGCCGCAATCTCGACCTGCTCGATCACCGAGGGGCTCAGGTCGCCAAGCGTTTCACGTGAAACACCAGCGCTGGCCATGCGCCCACCGTCCAAAGACATCAGCGCGGGGTAGCTCACATTCGGTCTGCGCAGCAAATCGAACAGGTTGTGCTCGTGCTCAATGGCCTTACCCAAAACCCGCTCAGATTCCTCTGCAGGCAGGTTGCGCGGGTTCACCCAAGTGGATTTCAGGCGCTCTGTTTCACGTGAAACAGCATCGCGTTTGCGGCTGAACGCGTCCCAACGGGCGTCACCCACCAGGCCCATTTGCCGCCCCACTTCGGTCAGGCGCGCATCGGCATTGTCTTCGCGCAGCTGCAGGCGGAACTCGGCCCGGCTGGTGAACATGCGGTAAGGCTCGGTCACGCCCTGGGTCACCAGGTCGTCCACCAACACACCCAAATACGCTTGGTCGCGTGCGGGCGTCCAGGCGGCTTCGCCCCGGCACTGCAGCGCAGCGTTGATGCCGGCGAACAAACCTTGGGCTGCCGCCTCTTCGTACCCGGTGGTGCCGTTGATCTGGCCCGCAAAGAACAAGCCGTTGATCTGCTTCGTCTCAAAGCTGTTCTTGAGTGAGCGCGGATCGAAATAATCGTATTCGATGGCGTAACCTGGGCGCAGGATGTGGCAATTTTCCAGCCCCTTCATCGACCGCACCAGGTCGTACTGAATGTCAAACGGCAAGCTGGTCGAGATGCCGTTGGGGTAATACTCGTTCGTGGTCAGGCCTTCGGGCTCCAGAAAAATCTGGTGGCTGTCCTTGTCGGCAAAGCGGTTGATCTTGTCTTCCACGCTCGGGCAATAACGCGGGCCCACGCCCTCAATCTTGCCGGTGAACATGGGGCTGCGGTCAAAGCCGGAGCGGATGATCTCGTGCGTGCGCTCGTTGGTGTGGGTGATCCAGCAAGGCAACTGCTGCGGGTGCATCTCGGCATTGCCCATGAAGCTGAACACCGGTACGCCCCCCTCGGGGTTCATGCCGCCGGGGACACCGTCACCGGGCTGCTCGGTGCATTTCGAAAAATCAATGGTGCGGCCATCCAGGCGCGGCGGTGTGCCGGTTTTCAGACGCCCCTGCGGCAGCTTCAGTTCTTTCAGACGCGCCGACAGGCTGACTGCTGGAGGATCGCCCGCGCGACCCGCTGAATAGTTTTGCAAGCCCACATGGATCTTGCCGTCGAGGAACGTGCCCGCCGTCAGCACCACGGTGCGTGAACGGAAACGGATGCCCACCTGCGTCACGGCACCCACCACCCGGTCACCTTCCACCACCAGGTCGTCCACCGCCTGCTGAAACAACCACAGGTTGGGCTGGTTCTCCAGCATGCGGCGGATGGCGGCTTTGTAGAGGATGCGATCGGCCTGGGCGCGGGTGGCGCGCACGGCTGGACCTTTGGAACTGTTGAGGATGCGGAACTGGATGCCGCCTTCGTCGGTGGCCAGCGCCATGGCACCGCCCAAGGCATCCACCTCTTTGACCAGATGCCCCTTGCCAATGCCGCCAATACTGGGGTTGCAGCTCATCTGGCCCAGCGTCTCGATGTTGTGGGTCAGCAAGAGCGTTTTGCAGCCCATGCGCGCAGCCGCGAGCGCAGCTTCGGTTCCGGCATGGCCGCCGCCGACCACGATCACATCGAATTCTTGAGGGTAAAGCATGAGAAGTCCGCCTTGAATGAAGGCCAAAAATGGGCGCCGCCTGCGCCATGGGCCGCCCTGCCACGGGGTCGGCTGAAGCTGCTCATTTTACAGGCAGGGGGGACAACACACAGGCTGCCCCGTGCCCACCCTCACGCTTTAATGGCCTTGTTGTAGCCGTAAAAAACCTCGTCGCGGACCCAGCCAAGCAACTCATACGCGGCCTGGGCCGACAAATTGGTACGGGCGGTGGTTAAGTCCATTCGCACTTTGCCGTTCTGTGCAGCCAATGCTTCGGCCGCAAGCAACAAAGCCCTGCCGACACCGGACCGCCGGGCTTGCGGCCACACAAACAAGTCATACAGGGCGTAAATGGGCTCGGCTTCCACCGAACAAAACGTCGGGTACAACTGACAAAACCCCAAGATGTCACCGTGTGCTCCGATGGCCAACAGGATGTCCGACTCTGCGCGTTCAATCCGGTCCCGGATGAACTTTCTGGCGCGGTCCAGGTCCGGCGGCTGCTCGTAAAACTGCCGATATGTATCAAAGAGCGGCGCAACCAATTCCAGATCCGCCAAAGTGGCCAACTGTGTGTGAATCATATTTCTTAAGCATTCAAATCAACAACGCCGAGATTATCAAGCCACGCCCGAACCGAGGTTATGCATTAAGTGCATGACCTTACAGCCAAGCGGCCTTGGACGGCGGCGCGTGCCCACCCTACCATTTGCACCACTGACAAACCGTCAGTTTCAAGAAAGGCGACGAAACATGTTCAATTCATCCGCAGGCATCCCCGCCACCAGCGCCCATGCACTGCCCTCTTATTTGAACCCCGAGCACCTGGGCCCCTGGGGCATTTACCTGCAGCAAGTCGATCGCGTCACACCCTATCTGGGCAGCTTGTCGCGCTGGGTCGAAACCCTCAAACGCCCCAAACGCGCCCTGATCGTGGACGTGCCGATCGAGCTGGACAACGGCACCATGGCCCACTTTGAAGGCTACCGCGTGCAGCACAACACCAGCCGAGGCCCAGGCAAAGGCGGCGTGCGCTTTCACCAGGATGTGACACTGTCCGAAGTCATGGCCTTGTCGGCCTGGATGTCGGTCAAAAACGCCGCCGTCAACCTGCCTTTTGGCGGCGCCAAGGGCGGCATCCGGGTAGACCCCAAAACCCTGTCTCGCGGCGAGCTGGAGCGCCTGACACGCCGCTACACCAGCGAGATCGGCATCATCATCGGCCCGACCAAGGACATCCCAGCCCCGGACGTGAACACCAACGAGCAGATCATGGCCTGGATGATGGACACCTATTCCATGAACGAAGGTGCCACCGCTTCGGGCGTGGTGACCGGCAAGCCCTTGGCCTTGGGCGGCTCTCTGGGGCGGCGCGAAGCCACCGGGCGAGGCGTCTTCACCGTGGGCCAGGAAGCTGCCCAGCACATCGGTCTGGACATCACAAAAGCCAAAATCGCCGTGCAAGGCTTTGGCAATGTGGGCGGCATTGCGGCCAAGCTGTTTGCCCAGTCCGGAGCCACGGTGGTCGCCGTACAAGACCATGGCGGCACGATTTACAAGGCGTCAGGCCTGGACGTGCCCGCCCTGCTGCGCCATGTTGGCGAACATGGCAGCGTCAAGGGGTTCACGCCTGCAGAAACTCTGCCCGATGCGCAGTTCTGGGGAGTGGATTGCGACATCCTCATTCCGGCCGCGCTGGAGCAACAAATCACCGCAGACAACGCCCACCAGATCCAGGCCCGCATGGTGATTGAGGGCGCAAATGGCCCCACCACCCCCGAGGCCGACGACATCCTGCACGAACGGGGCATTCTGGTTGTGCCCGATGTGATCGCCAACGCCGGAGGCGTGACGGTCAGTTACTTTGAATGGGTGCAGGACTTCTCCAGCTTCTTCTGGAGCGAGGCCGACATCAACACCCGCTTGGTGCGCATCATGCGCGAAGCCTTTGCCGCCATCTGGCAAGTGGCCGACGAGCACCGGGTGAGTCTGCGCACCGCCACTTTCATTGTGGCTTGCACGCGCATTTTGCAAGCGCGTGAGTTGCGGGGCTTGTACCCCTAACGCCCGGCTTTTCCGTACAAACCAAAAGACCTTTTGTCCATCAATCAAGGCATTCAAGACTTCAAAGGCAAGGCCCCTGCGGCCTTGACCTCGCCCAACGAAAAACTAGTGTGCAGGTCTTTCACATTGGGCAGGTTGATCAGCACATCGCGTGCAAACTGGCTGAAGGTGTTCAGGTCTTTGCTGACCACCTGCAGCTCGAAGGTCCCGGTGCCGCTGATGTAGTGGCAAGAAATCACTTCCGGAATCTTGAGGATCGCCTCCTCCAGTTGGCGCGTGATGTCGCCGCGGTTGCGCTCAGCATCCAGGCGCACGAAGGCGAACACGTCCAGCCCCACTTTTTGACGGTCGATTTCTGCGCGGTAGCCTTTGATGACGCCCGCCTCTTCCAACGCCCGCACGCGCCGCCAACACGGCGCTGCCGACAGGCCGACACGCTGCGCCAATTCAGCATTGGTCAAGCGCCCATCGCGCTGTAGTTCGTTCAATATCGCCCAGTCAAATTTGTCCAGTGTTTCCAAAATAGGCCCCTTTGAGCAAGATTCTTTCAAATCATAGGGCAAATCCTGTCACAGAAAGCAAGCACTTGTCAGCCTGGCCGTCCTACACTGTGTTTTCCATTTATCGCCGCAGGACACACCATGAACGCCCCTTTGCCCGAATCGATTCGCCAGGCTCTGGAAACCGTGACGCTGGACGACAAATACAGCCTCGATGTCGGCCGCGCTTTCATGAGCGGCGTGCAGGCCTTGGTCAAGCTGCCCATGCTGCAACGCCAGCGCGACGCCCTGCAAGGCAAGAACACTGCAGGCTTCATCAGCGGCTACCGGGGCTCGCCACTGGGCAGCTACGACCAATCGCTTTGGAAAGCCAAGGACCACCTAAAGGCCCAGCACATCGTGTTCCAGCCCGGCGTGAACGAAGAACTGGCCGCCACCGCCTTGTGGGGCACACAGCAACTGGGCTTTGCGCCGCCCGGCACCAACAAGTTCGATGGCGTGTTCGGCATCTGGTACGGCAAAGGCCCCGGTGTGGACCGCTGCTCTGATGTGTTCAAGCACGCCAACATGGCGGGCACCACGCCGTGGGGTGGCGTGCTGGCGGTGGCGGGCGACGACCATGTGGCCAAAAGCTCGACCGCCGCACACCAGAGCGACCACATCTTCAAGGCCTGCGGCCTGCCCGTGTTTTTCCCGGCCAGCGTGCAAGACATCCTGGACCAAGGTCTGCACGCTTTGGCCTTGAGCCGCTTTGCCGGCATCTGGTCGGGCATGAAGACGATTCAAGAAATCGTCGAGTCGAGTGCCACCGCGCACATCGACCCCGAGCGTGTGCAAATCGTGCTGCCCGAATTTGTGATGCCCCCCGGCGGTGTGCACATCCGCTGGCCCGACACCGCGCTGGAACAAGAAGCCCGTCTGTTCGACTACAAGTGGTACGCGGCTCTCGCCTACATCCGCGCCAACAAACTCAACCACAACGTCATCCAGGGACCCAACGACCGCTTTGGCCTGATCGCCAGCGGCAAGGCCTACAACGACACGCGCCAGGCCCTGCTGGACCTGGGGCTGGATGACGCCACCTGCCAACGCGTGGGCATCCGGGTACACAAGGTGGGCGTGGTCTGGCCACTCGAAGCGCAAACCACACGCGAATTCGCCACCGGGTTGCGCGAGATTTTGGTGGTTGAAGAAAAGCGGCAAGTCATCGAATACCAACTCAAGGAAGAGCTCTACAACTGGCGCGACGATGTGCGCCCCAACATCCTGGGCAAATTCGACGAAGCCGAAGGCGACATCTCGGGCGGTGAATGGTCCATTCCCAACCCGACCGAACGCACGCTGTTGCGGGCCAATGCCGACCTGTCACCGGCCATCATTGCGCGGGCCATCGCTAAGCGCTTGAAGAAACTAGGCATCGATGCCGACACCACCGCCCGCATCAACGCCCACCTGGCCATACTGGACGCCAAGGAAAAATCGCTGCAAACCCTGACCCTGGGCGCCGCTGCCGAGCGCCAGCCCTGGTTCTGCTCAGGCTGCCCACACAACACCTCCACCAAGGTGCCCGAAGGTTCACGCGCCATGGCCGGCATCGGCTGCCATTTCATGAGCATCTGGATGGACCGCAGCACCGTGGGCTTCACGCAAATGGGTGGCGAAGGCGTGCCATGGACGGGCCAACAACCCTTCAGCACCGACCAGCACATCTTTGCCAACATCGGTGACGGCACCTATTTCCACAGCGGCATTTTGGCGGTGCGGCAAAGCGTGGCCTCGGGTGTAAACATGACCTACAAGATCTTGTACAACGATGCTGTGGCCATGACGGGTGGCCAACAAGTGGGTGAACGCCCCGAAGGCCACAGCGTGGTGCAAATCGCCATGAGCATGAAGGCCGAAGGTGCTCAGCGCATCGTGGTCGTGACCGACGAGCCTGAAAAGTACAACGGTGTGGCTTTGGCCGAAGGCGTGCGCGTGTTCCACCGCGACGAGCTCGACCGCATCCAGCGCGAAATGCGCGAGATCAAAGGCACCACCGTCATCATTTACGACCAGACCTGCGCCACCGAAAAACGCCGCCGCCGCAAGCGCGGCACCATGGTCGACCCCGCTGTGCGCGTGATGATCAACGAAGAGGTGTGTGAGGGCTGTGGCGACTGCGGTGTGCAATCGAACTGCTTGTCGGTCGAACCTTTAGAGACACCCTTGGGCCGCAAGCGCACCATCAACCAAAGCACCTGCAACAAGGACACCAGCTGCCTCAAAGGTTTTTGCCCCAGCTTTGTCACAGTGGAAGGCGGCACGTTCAAAAAGAAGGCCTCGTCCAGCACAAGCACGCTGAACCCTGCCAACTTGAGCGCACTGCCAGAGCCAGAATTGCCCCTCATCACCCAACCCTGGGGCATGGTGGTCGCAGGCGTGGGCGGCACAGGCGTCATCACCATCGGCCAGCTGCTGGGCATGGCCGCACACATCGAGGGCAAAGGTGTCGTCACGCAAGACTCGGCAGGTCTGGCGCAAAAAGGCGGCGCGACCTGGAGCCACATTCTGGTGGCCAACAACCAAGACGAGATCCGTACCACCCGCGTGAGCATGGCCGCTGCCGACCTGATCATCGGTTGCGACCCGATCGTGAGCGCCTCCAAGGAAACCACCTTGCGCATGCGTGCAGGCCGCACCCATGTGGCCCTGAACAGCAACAGCACACCCACCGCCGCCTTTGTGAAAAACGGCAACTGGCAAAATCCGGCCGAGCAATGCGTGGCCGAAATCACCGCACAAGTGGGCGTGGAAGGTGTGGGGGCTTTTGACGCCGATGCCCTGGCCAAGCAACTCATGGGCGACACGATTTATGTGAACCCCATGATCCTGGGCTACGCCTGGCAAAAAGGCTGGGTCCCTTTGCACCGCGAATCATTGGTACGGGCGATCGAACTCAACGATGTGCAAGTCAAAAACAACCTCGCAGCGTTCGAGTGGGGCCGCCACGCCGCGCACCAGCCCGATGCGCTGATGAAAACCATCCAGCCTTCGCAAGTGATCCAGTTCAAGAAACGCGAATCGCTGGAAGATCTGATAGCAGACCGCATGACGCGACTCACCGATTACCAGGACAAGACTTATGCCCTACTCTACCAAGGTGTAGTGGCACGTGTGCAAGCAGCCGAAGCCCCGCTGGGGAAAACGCTTTTGAGCGACACCGTGGCCCGTCAGTTGTACCGACTCATGGCCTACAAGGACGAATACGAAGTAGCCCGCTTGCACACCCAAACCGGCTTCCTGGAACGCATCGAAAACAGTTTTGAAGGTGACTTCAAAGTCCACTACCACCTGGCTCCACCACTATGGTCCAAGCGCAACAGCCAAGGCGAATTGGTCAAGAAAAAGTTCGGCCCCATCATGCTGACGGGTTTCAAAATGCTGGCCAAACTCAAAAGCTTGCGCGGCACCAAACTGGATATCTTTGGTAAAACCGAAGAACGCCAAACCGAACGCGCACTGATCCGCGAATACATGCAACACATCGACCGTGTATTGGCCTCTTTGAATTCAGAAACCCACGCGTATGCGGTGGCAGTGGCCCAAGTGCCTGAAAACATCAAAGGCTACGGGCATGTGAAGGAACGCAACATTCGCGCGGCCCGTACCCAATGGGACAAACTGCAAACGAAACTGCCAGTCAAATCACATTCATAACAAAACAGGGTCGCCCACTGGCGACCCTGAATTGAAAAAAATGCAAATCTGGCCAAGCCCAATGCCTGCCAAACACTTTGACAGGCAAGGTCCAGCGCCTACGCGCCTCAACGGGCGTCAGGCAACTCGATCTTGACTTCGAGCACTTCAAGGTTGTCCTGACGCTCCAAGTTCACCTTGATGTCGTCTGGATTGATCTTGATGTATTTGCTGATCACAGCCACCAGCTCACGCTGCAAATCAGGCAGATAGTCGGGCTCGGCAGCATTGCGACCGCTGCGCTCATGGGCCAAGATGATTTGCAAGCGTTCTTTGGCCACGCTTGCGGTTTTCTTCTTTTCACCCAGCAGGAAGGAAAGAAACGACATGGTTCACTTGCCTCCAAACATGCGCTTGAAAAAACTGGGCTTGACGGCTTCTGTGAAACGCATGGGTTTGTCTTCGCCCAGGAAGCGGTCAATCACATCCTTGTAAGCCTCGGACACGTCGGTCTCGTTCATGTGAATGGCAGGCGTACCTTGATTGGAAGCCTGCAGCACATTGTCACTTTCAGGAATCACGCCCAACAACTTGATGCGCAAGATGTCTTGGATGTCTTGCAAGGACAACATCTGACCGTCTTCTACCCGATTGGGGTTGTAACGTGTGATGAGCAGATGCTCCTTGATGGGCTCCAGGCCTTCAATGGCACGTTTGGTCTTGCTGCCCAGCATGCCGAGAATGCGGTCCGAATCGCGCACCGAAGACACCTCGGGGTTGGTCACTACCAGGGCTTCGTCGGCAAAGTGCATGGCCATCAAGGCACCGGTTTCGATACCCGCAGGGGAATCACAGACGATGTACTCAAAACCCATGTCGTTCAGATCGTTCAGAACTTTCTCAACGCCTTCTTGTGACAAAGCGTCCTTGTCACGGGTTTGAGAGGCGGCCAGCACAAACAGATTCGGACACTGCTTGTCCTTGATGAGGGCTTGGTTCAGATTGGCCTCGCCTTGAATCACATTGATCAGGTCATACACCACGCGGCGCTCACAACCCATGATCAGGTCCAAATTGCGTAAACCGACATCAAAGTCAATGACAGCAGTTTTGAAGCCTTTGAGTGCCAGACCGGTGGCGAAACTGGCGCTGGTGGTGGTTTTGCCCACACCACCTTTGCCAGAGGTCACAACGACGATTTTTGCCATGGAATTTTCTTTCTTGAACTGAGATGAGGAACAACGGTCAGGGCTTGAGCGGCGTGATCAGCAATTTGTCGCCATCAGAGCCCGATTGCAAACAAACCTGGGCAGGCATACCCAATACTTCTGAAGGTAAAGCGTTTTCGCTGGTGCGGTAAACACCTGCAATTGAAATGAGTTCGGGCTCCATGGCCAAAGCAAAAATGCGTGCCTCGGTATTACCCCGAGCGCCTGCGATGGCTTTGCCACGCAAAGTCGCATAAATGTGAATATTGCCATCAGAAATCACTTCCGCGCCGGGATTCACCATCGCCATGACCACCAGGTCACGGCCTTTGGCATAGACCTGTTGGCCTGAACGCAAAGGCTTGTCGACGACCATGGCCCCTTGCGGCACCACCACAGGCGCAACAAGCGCCTGCACAGGTGTCGGGGCGGGGTGGGGTGGCAAAACCTCAACAAGAGGCACAGAGCGCCGTATGCGCGCATCAGAGGCATCCACTAATCCTGCCATCTTGGCTTGCGTCAAAACAGTGCCTTCAGCACCTTTGACCGCCAAAGGCATCAATGCGTGCATTTTGAGCACGCGAATGAGATCAGGGAAATCAATGGAAAAACCTTCTGCCTGGGTGCCCAGGTTTGTCAAATCAATGATGACAGGATCTTGGTCGAAGAAATCAGGACTCTCGGCCAGTTGCTCGCTCAAAGCACTGGACACCGCTTGCGTATCCGTGGTTTTCAGCAGCAAAGCCACCATGGACAGGTCAGCGCTTTTGATGTCGTAACAGGGTAGACGTGGTTCTTCTGAAACGATTGCCATGGTGCCGAAGGGTTTGAAAGTGTCAAATCTTAACAGTGCTGTTGTTCTGTCTTAT
Organism: Limnohabitans sp. YIMB22184; assembly: GCF_048020265.1. Taxonomy (GTDB): domain Bacteria; phylum Pseudomonadota; class Gammaproteobacteria; order Burkholderiales; family Burkholderiaceae_C; genus Limnohabitans_A. The sequence continues at coordinate 2,870,182 of NZ_CP171843.1, read as the reverse complement.
CTCTCTATAGTTTTATATCTTTAAATAGCAGTAGTAGGTAAGCACAGGGCTGTTCTGTGGATAAGCAAATTTTCTCCATTAAAAACAGCAACTTGCGTGTTTTTCAAGCCTGTGCGTGGGTGTGCTTTTGAACTGTCTTGTCAAAATGAACAACTTTGCCCAAGTTGATCAGCCTGTGGATAAGTGCTGTGTTGCTCTTTTCTTATCCACAGACTTGTACCAAAAGCACACTTAGCTGCTGATCACCCATTGGATGACGCCTTTGGCGACAAAACCCAACATGCCAAAAGCCAGTCCCAAAAACAGCACAAAGGTTCCAAACTTGCCTGCTTTGGACTCCCAAGCCAGCTGAATGATGATGAACAGCATGTACAACATGAAGGTACCGACACCGATGGTCAGGCCAAACCACGCAAATTGTTCTTCGCTGAAGCCGAACATCACTGTTCACCCTGCTTGGACAGGCGTTCGGGCAAATCCGACACGTCCACCATGTGCCGATAGGCATGCCAGCTGCCATGACCCAGCATGGGTACCACCAAGATCAGGCCCAACAGCAGGGAAAAAATGCCCAGCAAACTGAAACCCAAGATCAAGAAGGCCCAAAAAGTCATTTGAAAGGGATGGGTCAACACTGCCTTCCAACTGGTCAGTACCGCTTGCAAGACCGTGACGCGGCGGTCCAGCAGCAAGGGCATTGAAATCACACTGGAAGCGAACACAGGCACAGCCATCATGCCGCCCAGGCCCACCCACAACTCGAACAAATACCCATCCTCGGCCAGCACCACATGGCGGACAAAGTCCATCGGTGTGTGAATGGGGGCTGGCGCCAGCAAAGTGATCAGGGCAGATGAGGTGATGACCCAACCGGTCGCGGCCAGGCCCAACAGCAAACCAAACCGGATCAAGCTCCAGTAACTGTCTGGCTCGTGGCGCAGGCGCAGCTGCCATTGCGTCCAGGTTTTCAGCAACAATTGAAAATCAACCGTTTCACCCCTCTCCATGGCCCGACTCATGGCGTAGAGGCTGGTGGCCAACACAGGTGCCACCACCATAAAACCCGACAAAGAACCCACCAACAACCAGAAATGGTCGTGTGCGACCCAGGCGATACAGCTGCCCATAAAGGTCAAAATCAGGCCGTGCATCGTGCTCAGTAAGGGGGCTCGTGCCAAATCCTTGAATCCCAAAGCCAGCCATTGCATGGGCTGATCTTTCAAGAGGGGCAAGATGGGCGGTAGAAAAAGCCCAGAACGGGTCGTGGAGCTTTGCGTGGGCGTGTGATTGGGCATGGACTCAGCTTACTTGTCCTTGAGAGAAGCAGCCTTGACTTGCGTCAAATTCACAAAACCCAAAAAAAGGCCACTGTCAAAGTGGCCTTGCTTGATAGTCAGGAATCAGGTCAGTTTAATGGTGACCATGGTGGCTGGTTTCACGGCCCATTTTGTGCCCCATGCCTTGCATGAGCCGTGCTGTTTCTGCATCAAACACTTTTTTCTGACCTGCATTGAGTGAGGCATAAAAAATCTTCGCAGCTTCGGCTCGTTTTTGCATTTCGGCATCACGGGCCGCTTTGTGCGCTTGCATTTGGTTAATGCGCTCGGGGGTGGTCAGCTTTTGCATCGAAACATGGTCCGGATGCACTCTGGTTTGGCTTGACATCTGCATGCTTTGCGAAAAAGCCATCCAGGCATTTTCTTGGCCTGCTTCGAGATTGAGCTTGCCTTTGAGTTCGCTCAAGTGCTGTGCGTGTCGCTCACCTATTTTGGTGCGCATTTGTGCCATCTGTTGGGCGCGTGGACTTTCTGTTTTGGCGTCGGGTATCGCTTGTGCCAAAACCAGGCCCGAGAGACTGGCCAACAAAGCGCTGGCGATGAGTGTGTGGCGGATCGATTTCATGGAGAACATCCTTTCAGTGATGGAACGCATCCAGTGTGGTCGCCAGATGTGTCTGTGTTGTGCAGCGCTTGCAGCGATTTGTAAAGTTCGGTGAACAAGCCGGGGCAATAATCAGACGATGACTCGGTAGCCCTCATCGGAGATGGCTTTGGCCAACGCATCCCGGCTTTTTTCAGAGTCCACTTCGACCTTGTTTTGTGTGCGGTCAATCAAGATCTTGGCCCCGGCGTCCAAAGACAACAAGGCCTTGGTCACGGCTTTTTCGCAATGGCCGCAGGTCATGCCCTCAACGGTGAAAATTTGGTTCATGATGTCTCTTTCAAGAATGCCCCTATGGGTATGTTCAAAGCATAGCCTCAAACCACTTCATTGACATGACACAGATCAAGACCGAAGCCCACAACAGCGGCACCGTTCACGACATTGGCATCGGTGGCATGACGTGTGCATCGTGTGTGGTACGGGTTGAAAAAGCACTCTTGAAAGTCTCGGGGGTGGAGAGCGCCACTGTAAATTTGGCCACCGAATCGGCGCGCATTGTTGTGCATTCATCCGAGACGGGGGATGCGATTTTGCGCAGGGCGATTCGCGATGCGGGCTACGAGCCCCTTATGCCCAGCGAACGTGAAGAAAGCAATCACGCTTCGCCCTGGACAGGTTTTTCACCTGTGGCATGGGGCTTGGTGTTGTCAACGCCTTTGGTGCTGCCGATGGTGGGCAGTTTGTGGGGCCAGCACTGGATGCTGCCCGCGTGGGTGCAGTTTGCTCTGGCTACCCCGGTGCAGTTCATTTTGGGAGCACGCTTTTACAAAGCCGGCTGGCACGCGCTCAAAGCCTTGACGGGCAATATGGATTTGTTGGTCGCATTGGGCACCAGCGCTGGGTGGATGCTGTCGGTCTGGCTGTGGTTGACCGCACACTCAGGCCATGAACCTCATTTGTACTTTGAAGGCTCGGCCGTGGTCATCACCTTGGTGATGTTGGGCAAATGGCTGGAGACCCGCGCCAAACGCCAAACGACCGAGGCCATTCGGGCGCTGCACGCGCTGCGGCCTGACAAGGCCCATTGGCTCAGCACTGACGGTGAAATCGACGTGCCTGTCGCAGAAATTCTGGTGAACGACCGCATCGTGGTTCGTCCGGGTGAGCGCTTTCCGCTGGACGGCGAATTGGTCGAAGGCCAAACACAGGTGGACGAGTCCATGCTGACAGGTGAGCCTTTGCCCGTGAACAAGGGGGTGGGGACACGCTTGACGGGAGGCTCTATCAACGGCGACGGCCGCGTGGTGATGCGTGTCACGGCGGTGGGACACGAAACGGTGCTCTCGCACATCATCCGTTTGGTGGAAGACGCGCAGGCCGCCAAAGCCCCGATTCAACGTCTGGTCGACAAAGTGTCCGAAATCTTTGTGCCCGTCGTGCTGGTGGTGGCCGTCGTCACGCTGGCGGTGTGGGTGCTTCAAGGCGCAGGCTTCGAGACGGCGTTGATCCATGCGGTGGCGGTGTTGGTGATCGCCTGCCCCTGTGCATTGGGTTTGGCCACGCCCGTGGCCATCATGGCGGGAACGGGCGTGGCGGCCAAAAACGGCATCTTGATCAAGGACGTCCAAGCCTTGGAATGGGCCCACAAGGTGCAAACCGTGGCCTTTGACAAAACAGGCACGCTCACCGTAGGACAACCCCGACTGGTGCGCCATGTGGTGGCACCGGGGCAGGACGAGGTTTTGGCCTTGACCTGGGCCGCGAGTGTGCAAAGCGGCAGCGAGCATCCCTTGGCCCGTGCGGTGGTGACCATGGCGACGACTCAAAACCTGAAACTGCTGGAACCCGAAAACCTCACAGCAGTGCCTGGCCGTGGCGTGCAGGCCACATTGGGCGGACGCCAGATGATGCTGGGCAGCCTGCGCTGGTTGCAAGATGAAGGCATGGACAGCAGCATCTGGGCGCAAGACATACAAGCCTTGCTGGGCCAGGGTGCAACGTTGTCCGCCTTGGCAGAACGCACGCCATCGGGTGTGCAAGGCCTTTTGCTGATGGCCTTTGGCGATGAACCTAAAGCAGGTGCAGCCCAAGCGTTGATGGCTTTGCGCGAAAGGGGTTTGAAACTGGTGATGATTTCAGGCGACAACCAGGCCGCGGCCGAAGTCATGGCACGCCGTCTGGGCCTGCGACCAGAAGATGGTGAAGTCTTGGCCAATGTGTTGCCTGGCGACAAGGCCGCCCAGGTTCAACAACTGCGCGCAGGCGGACGTGTGGTGGCGATGGTGGGTGATGGCGTGAACGACGCGCCGGCATTGGCCGCTGCCGATGTGGGCATGGCCATGGGCAATGGCACCGACGTGGCCATGCACGCGGCAGGCATCACCCTCATGCGTGGCGATGTGGCGCTGGTAGGTGCTGCGCTCGACATCTCGGCACGCACCGTGGCCAAGATCCGGCAAAACCTGTTTTGGGCCTTCGCCTACAACGTGGCGGGCATTCCATTGGCCGCCTTGGGCTACCTGAACCCGGTGATTGCGGGTGGGGCCATGGCGCTCAGCTCGGTCAGCGTGATGAGCAACGCCTTGCTGCTCAAGCGCTGGAAGCCCTGAAATCTGTTTCTTTATTTTGGGGGAGGCCGCTCCTGCGGCTGAATGTCTGCAAAGCCAAATTGCCCGTTCTTGACATGTGTCATGGTGCACTTGGGCACCAACCGGCAAACTGAAAGCCTTCAGAACCCGGAAATTATTTTCATGACACAGCACAGCGCGCTTCAAATCATTCGTGACGAACATGCCTCCTTGGCGGCCATGCTCCAGTCCATGCGCATGATGGTCCAACGCGGACCTGCAGACGACCGACGCAAATTTTTTGACGTGCTGCGTGCCATGCTGTTTTACATCGACGAATTCCCAGAGCGCTTGCACCACCCCAAGGAATCGAACCTCTTGTTCCCTAAAGTCGTGAAGCTGGCCCCCAAGGTGATGGGTGCCATCGACAAGCTGGAGCGTGATCACATGAGCAGCGAAAAAGCAGCCCGTGACCTGCAGCACTTGTTGCTGGCGTGGGAGCTGCTGGGCGCGGGCCGACGCGAGGCGTTCGAAGAAGCATTTGAAAAATACGTCAGCTTCTATCTGGAGCACATGAACCTGGAAGAGTCCGTGATCTTGCCCGAGGCGCAGCGTTGTTTTTCAGAAGACGATTGGCGCGTGCTGGACGCAGCGTTTGCCGAAAACGCTGACCCGCTCACAGGCCATTACCCACCCACCCAGGAATTTGAAAAATTGTTCAGCCTCATCGTGACCCGGGCACCTTCGCCCATTGGTCTGGGTTGAGTCTTCACACAACCGTCAATCTTGTGACAAGCGCGGGTAATCCGTATAGCCTGTGTCGTCACCGCCATAAAAGGTCTTGCGGTCAGGGGTGTTGAATGGGCCACCTTGCTTGAGTCGTGCGCCCAGATCCGGGTTGGCAATGAAGGGGCGGCCAAATGCCACCAGATCGGCACCTTGGGCCAGCGCTTGCTCGGCCATTGTTAAATCGTAGCCATTGTTGAGCATCCAGGCGCCCTGACCGTTGGCCGCGGTGTAAGCCTGGCGCAGCGCGGCGTAATCAAAAGCCTGCGCACCTTGTTGGTGGTCGCGAGGCCCACCGGTCGAGCCTTCGATCACGTGCACATAGGCCAGCCCCATCGAGCCCAGCAAACGGACCACGTGTTCAAACAAGGGTTGAGGCAGGTCGTCGCTGGCATCGTTGGCGGGTGTGACAGGAGACAGGCGAATGCCTGTGCGATGGCCGCCAATTTCTGCCACCACGGCGCTCATCACTTCGTGCAGAAAACGGGCACGGTTTTCAATGCTGCCGCCGTAAGCATCGCTGCGCAGGTTGCTGCCCGAGCGCAAGAACTGGTCGATCAGGTAACCGTTGGCCGCGTGCACTTCCACGCCATCAAAACCGGCCGCGACGGCATTGGCGGCGGCGCGGCGGTAATCTTGCACGATGCCGGGCAATTCTGCGGCGTCCAGCGCACGGGGCGTGGAGGTGTCCATGAATTGGGCTTGGCCGTCGACCAGCAGCACTGTTTTGGTTTTGGCCGTGATGGCCGAAGGCGCCACTGGCGCCGCACCCTCGGGCTGCAAGCTGGTGTGCGACACCCGGCCCACATGCCACAGCTGCACCACGATCTTGCCGCCCTCGGCGTGTACGGCGTCTGTCACTTGCTTCCAAGAGGCAACTTGTTCCGCGCTCCAGATGCCGGGCACATCGGCATAACCTTGGCCCTGGTGGCTGATGGCCGTGGCCTCGGTGATGATCAGGCCCGCACCTGTGACCGGGTTGGCGCGTTGGCGGTAATAGTTGGCCATGCGTGCGTTGGCCAGTGCGCCTGGGGCGCGGTTGCGGGTGAGTGGGGCCATCACGATGCGTGAGGCCAAAGCGATGCTGCCGACGTGGCAGGGTTCAAACAAAGAAGTCATGTGTACCAGACAGAATAAAAATGTGAGAGGACGGGGTCAAACGTCATAGCCCGGGCATTCCCGTTGGAGCTTGCGCAGCAAGGATGGCCAGACGAATGCACCGCCCAAGCCACCCGTTTGCACGCGCATGGCGTTGGCCACGCCATCCAGAATTTGAGGGTTTACAGCCGTGAGGTCTTTGGGGCCCGCTTGCCCGGCCAGCGCGTCGACCTGAATCCGGCAGGTGTTTTCAAACGTGTACATCGACAGGAATGCATCGGCAATGGTTTTGCCCACGGTGAGCAAGCCGTGGTTGCGCAGCACCAGGTAATTGGCCGAACCCAGATCGGCTTGCAGACGCAGTTTTTCATCGTCGCGGATGGCCACGCCTTCGTAGCCGTGGTAGGCCAGTGAAGCCAGCACAAAGGTGCTTTGTTGGCTGATGGGCAACACGCCGTGCGCCTGGGCGCTCACAGCCACGCCTGCGCGGGTGTGGGTGTGCAACACGCAGCCGGCATCGGGTCTGGCTTCGTGCACCGCGCTATGGATCACAAAGCCGGCCGGATTCACCGGAAAGGGGCTGTCGTGCAGCTTGTTGCACTGCATGTCCACCTTCACCAGGCTGGACGCGGTGATCTCGTCAAACATCAGGCCGTAGGGGTTGATCAGAAACTGGTGCGCATCACCCGCCACCGAGTGCGGCAGCTTGGCGCTGATGTGGGTGAACACCAGATCGCTCCAGCCGTACAGCGCCACCAGCCGGTAACACGCGGCCAAGTCCAGTCGCAGCTGCCATTCGTCGGGGTGAACGCTGTCTTTCAAAGAAGGAATTTCAAACGCCATGGCTGTGCTCCGAAAGTCAAAAATTTCAGCTTACCCATGAACCGTCGGCGCTCATGACGTCTTGGTGACTGGGGCACCAGCGCCGCTTCAGGCATCCGGGAGAGTGAGCTGTTCAAGCCGGGTGAGGTAAATCCGTGCAAACTGACCCTGATCGTCCAGCGGACCACACATCTCCACATTGGCTTGCAGTTGCCCACACACGGCAGGCCGCTCGGGCTGGCCAAATATTTTGCAGCGCAGCTGCTCGTCGAGCTGAATGCAAGGCACGCCTGCGGGTTTGCCCCCCGGCATGCCGGGGATGGGCGAGGAGATGGACGGCGCCGTGCAGCAGGCGGCGCAACCGGGTCGGCAGTTCAGACTCATCGGGGCCACAGCGCCCACAGTTGCAGGGGCTGCTTCATGCGCCCTGCCAGCTCACCCGCTGCCGGGCCGGAGCCTGCGTAGTAATCGGCCCGCACCGCGCCCACAATGGCGGTCCCAGTGTCTTGGGCCAACACCAGGCGGTCAAGCCGGGTTTGCGGGCCGCTGGATTTGAGCCACACGGGGGTGCCATAGGGAATGCTGCTGCGGTCCACCGCGATGGAGCGCTCTGCGGTCAAGGGCACGCCCTGCGCACCCTTGGGGCCTGGCGGCACAGTGCCGACAGGCAAGGCTTCTTCCTTGAAAAAAACCACACGGGGGTTTTGCCACAGCAACTCGTTCACACGCGAGGGGTTGCGCTCTATCCATGATTTGATGCCGGGCCACGAGGCGTCGCGAATCAGGTTTTGGTCCAGCAGCCAGCGGCCAATGCTTTTGTAGGGCTGCTCGTTGGTGCCCGCAAACGCCAGCCGCACCATGCGTTGCCTGCCATCGGGTTCGCGCACATTGATCAGGCCTGAGCCCTGGATGTGCAGCACCATGGCGTCGACCGGGTCGGCCAGGTACACCAATGCCTTGCTGCGCAGTGCGGCGCGAGCCGCAGGCAGGGTGTCGATTTCTTGTCGGGTGTACCAGGGCTTGCGTTGGTTCAGGTCGGCAGGCGGGCCATAGAGCGGCACGTCAAAGCCGGGGCGTGCGCGGCGTTCGGCATTCAAGACAGGCTCGTAATAAGCCGTTAACAAGCCCTCGCTTTGCTGGGTGTGTGACTCCACGCGGTAGGGCTGCAATTTCTCGCGCAGCCATTGGCGTTGCGTTTGCACAGGTGCCTGTGCCAGTTGCCGAACTTCCGGGCACAGCGTAGCCCAGGCGGGACTGGGGCGGGTGCAGCTTTGCACCCATGCAGGCCAGGCTTCGTGCACCGCGTCTTGTTCCAGTCCGGGCAGTTCGGACCAGGGCACCGGAACCCAGCGGCTTTTGGCTTGCATGATCACGGGGGGCAGCGGCGTCACATCCGCAGTGGGTGGCGTGGCCAATGGGCCGCTTGGGCTGGGCTCATCCATCACGGGGGCGACCGAGCAAGCGGTCAGGCTGCCTACAATCGCAGCCAACAGCCAGCGGGCACTCGCGCGGCGAACATTTAAAAACGGGAACTTGATCATGGCGCTTATTTTGCTGGAAGCCTTGTTGGCCCTGGTGCTCTTCGTCGTGATTGTGTGGTGGACCATGTTTTCCGGCCGAAACAAGGGCGAATTGCCGACGGCCGACAAAAAAGCACAAGACGATCAAAAGCCCTGATTGGGACGTTGACGAGAGGGGCTCAGTCCAGCAGCGTTCCGGCGCCTTCAAAACGCTGGGCGTAATAGCGGTTGCTCAGCTGGTCCATGCGCACGCCGGTGCGGGGATTGCTGGCATGCACAAAGCGGCCGCCACCCACATAAATGCCCACATGCGAATGCCGCGCTCCCAAGGTGTTGAAGAACACCAGATCACCCGGCTGAATGCGGGTGCGGTCGATGGGCCGTGACTTTTGGCCCAAATCGGCCGATGTGCCCTTGACGGGCAAACCCGCCGCTTCCCGGAAAACGTGCGACACGAGGCCTGAACAGTCAAACCCCGTGGCAGGTCCTCGGCCGCCCCAGCTGTAAGGCGTGTCCAGCAAGGACATGGCAAACAGGGCCAGGTCATTGCGTTTGGGGTGGTAATCCGGGGTCGCAGCCGTCTGGGGGTCAGACGAAAGCTCTGGCCCATGGGCGGGCGCTGTCTGCTTGTTTGTCAGCACAGGGGCAGACGAGCAGCCCACCACAAGCAGAGCCAGACCGGTGAGCAGAGTGCTCAGGCCCGTGCGCACGAAGGTGTGGAAGGCTCGGCTTGTGTCCGTGGACTGGCTCATGTCAATGTTCGCATCAGGTTGGCCAATTCGACGGCCGACTTGACCTCCATCTTGTCGAAAACGCGCGAGCGGTGTACTTCGACCGTGCGCACGCTGATGTCGAGTTGGTCGGCGATCAGTTTGTTGGGCAGCCCTTCCACGACCAGGCGCATCACATCGCGTTCCCGGTCGGTCAATTCGCCCAGGCGCGATTGTAAAAAGATCTGTTGGGTGCGTGCCTGCAAGCGGTCTTGGGACAAGCGCAAGGCCTGTTCCACCCGATCGACCAGAGCGTTGTCTGAAAAGGGTTTTTCACAAAAATCAAAGGCACCGCGTTTGACGCTGTCCACCGCAGTGGGTACATCCGCATGGCCGGTCAGGAAGATCACTGGCCAAGCCTGGGCGATGCCGCTGGCTTGCAGGTGTTCAAACAAGGCCAGGCCACTCATGCCCGGCATGCGCACATCCAGCAAGATACACCCGGCCTGCTGGGGCAGGGGTGTGGCGTTGGCTTGTGAAGCGGCCGCCTCCAGCATCTCCAAAAAGGCTTCGGCGCTGTCGTAGGACTCGCTGAGCAAGCGCCTTGTGCGCAGCAACCAGGCCATGCCTTCGCGCACGCTGATGTCGTCGTCGACGATGTAGACCATGCTGTCAAAAGGGGGTTGCATGGCGCGATTTTAGGCGGTGTGCGCGGCCGGGCCGCTCACTGTGGGCAGCGTGAAGCGGAACACGGTTCCCTTGGGGCTGTGGGGCTCAAACTCCAGCTGTCCCCCATGCTGCTCCACCACGGTGCGGCACAGACTCAGGCCCAGGCCCATGCCTTCGGGCTTGGTGGTGAAGAAAGGGTTGAACAGTTGGGCCGCCACATCGGGCGCAATGCCTGCACCCAGGTCGGTCACAGAAAACGCCACGCCCGCTTGTTCTTGTTTGGGCGTGGCCAGTTGCACCTGCAGCACCAGCACCCTGTCACGGCAGTGTGGCAAATCCATGGCCTGCATGCCGTTGCGTGCCAGGTTGAGCAGAACTTGCTCGACCATGGTGCGGTCGCACCACACAGCAGGCAGTCGGGCGTCCACCCGCATGTGCACGCGCACCTGCAGTTTGCGTGCTTGCAAGTTGACCAGCGGGGCGATGGCGTCCAGTAAAGCCTGGGGTTGTACGGCTTCACGCGCTTGGTCGCGACGGCGCACAAAGTCGTGCACGCTGTTGATGACGCGCCCGGCCCGCTCGGCCTGTTCGGCGATGCGGCGCAGGGCCATGTGCACGTCGTCCAGGGTTTGCGGTTCGGCCTGCGGGTCCTTGAGCAGGTTGAGCGAGCCGTTGGCATAACTGGCGATCGCGGCCAAAGGCTGGTTCAGCTCATGGCTGAGCAAGGACGCCATTTCGCCCACGGTGGCCAGACGTGCCGTGGCTTGCAGGCGGTCCTGGCTTGCCCGCGAGAGTTCTTCGATGCGTCGCTGCTCGCTGATGTCGATGACCGCGCCCATCCAGCCGGTCTGTTCGCCCTGCACGCTGATTAGGGGGGCCTCGATGATGAGCACTGGAAAGCGGGTGCCGTCCTGGCGCATGAAGACCGATTCAAAACCCTCTCTGGGTGATGCATTGCCCGCCATGCGGATGGCCTGACGCTGCTGGTATTCGTCCACCATTTCGGGGGGCCAATAAGGCATGGGGGCGTTCTGGCCGATCAGGGCATTGGCCTCCCAGCCCACCATTTGGCAAAACGCGGGGTTCACATAGGTGATGCGGCCTTGCAGATCGCGTGCACGCAAGCCCGTGACCAAGGAGTCTTCCATGGCTTTGCGAAAAGCCAGCGCGTCGGCCAGATCGCGTTCGGCCTTCAGACGCCTGCGGGCGTCTTTGGTCAGCAACACCATCACCGTGATCAGCGCGATCGACATGCCCGTGACCAAGGCCGTGAGCACATTCGGGAACAGGTCCGGCTCGCCCCGCCGGCCATCCATGCGCAGCAGCAAGGTGTTGCCCGGCAAATCCACCAATTGCTGGCTGGTGAACACCCGCCGCTCACGGCGTTGCGCACCGGCAATGGCCAGTCGTGTGCCATCCGGTTCGATGAAAGACAATTCGTTCCTGCGCCCAAAGGTGCTGCCCAGGCGCTCAGTCAGCAGCTCTTGCAGGCTGTAGGTCACGACCGTGAAACCCACCCATTCGCCGTTTTGCGTGACGGGCAGACACAACTCCATGACTTCGATGCCCAGACCGTTGCTTTGCGGCAAAAAATAGGTGCTGGAGTAAGCGGGGCCGTTCAGGCGCCTGGCCCGTTGGCAGGCCTGGTTGGCTTCGTTTAGGACTTCGTTGCGCGAAATGCGCTCAAACGCGGGCGCACGCAAGGGCGAATCGGCAAACGCTTGCAATTGCCAGGTTTTGTCGCGCCACTCCACGCGCAACCAGTCCCGGTTGTCGCGCAACAAACCCAAAGCTTCGGGCAGCCAGTTGGCCGGCGCGAAATGGCCCGATTGCAAGGCCTGCAATGCCTGCACCTGCCTGGACAAGCTGCTGCGCAAATCACCTACCGCATCGGCGGTGTCGCGCTCCAGCTCGGCCTGCACCTGGCTGGCTTCGTAGCGGCCGGCCAACCACACCAGGGTGGCCAGCACGGCCAGCACCAGGGCGATCAGCGCTGCCCACAAGGAGCGTCGCCCGGACCCCCAGGGCAAGGCCTTGTCGAGCTGGGCACTGATCCGGTTCAGTTGTCTTTGCCATGCGGCCATCAGGCCAGGTGCGCCGCGCATTGTCATCGGGCTTCAGGGGAGGTGTTGCTTCCAGCCGGGCTCTTGCCATCGGCTGTGCCGTTGATTTTGGTGACCCGAGGGTCGGCCCAGCTGCCGTCGATCAGGAATTCCTGGGTGTTGGCTTTGATCAAGGGATTTTGCAAGAACAGCTGCGCCAGAAAAGCCGTCAGGCCCACCACGGGGTTGACGGCGATGCCCGCCACCAGGGAGGCCGTGCCCGCATCAAGCGCCGGCAAAATCACCACCCGCAGCTTTTGGGTTTCCTGGGCGATGTCAGCCGAGCCGTCGAGCTGGACCAGCGCGTTCACACCTTTGATTTGCATGTTGCGCGTGTAGGCGATGCCCTGTGAGATGCTGACGTCGCCACGCACCGAGTCAAAGGCAAAGCCTTCGTAAAAGACATCGCGAAAATCCAGCAGCAAGCGTCGCGGCAACGCTTGCAGGCTCAAGACCCCTAGCAACTTGGCAGCCCCTGCATCGGCTTTGAGGAACTGGCCACGGCCCATCTTGACCGCAAATTGGCCGGACATGCTGGGGTAATGCAGCGCCAGTGGCGAGCCTTGCCAGTTCACCGCCCCTTCGAGTTGGCCTGTGCCGCCGCGCAAGGCGTTGGGCGTGCCCAGGCGCGTCAGCAAAGCCCCGGCGTCTGAAATGTCCAGCTTGAAATTCATTTCGGTCTTGCGCTGCTGACCACCTTCGGCCATGGTCAGCCAGCGCCCGGTGCTACGCAAGCTGGCCTCGGGGACGGTGATGTTGAATTTGTTCAGCTGCCACTCGGGGCTGGCTTTGATTCGGGTTTTGGGCTGCTCGGTGTTGAGGGCTTCGATTTCGATGCGGCCGAGCTTTTTTCCGCGCAGCTCCAGCTGTTCGACCACGATGTCCAGAGAGGGCAGGTTGACCGGGGGGGCTTCGAGCAGACCTTCCACTTCGGCCACGCTGGAGGGAGGCAAATTCAGACGCGACAGGCGTGCAAACAGGTGGCCTAATTGATCGCCGGTGGGTTGGCGGTACAGCACGTGGCCGTTGAGCTCTCTGGCATCGACATTGACCCGCCATGTGTTCCCCTCGCGCACGCCGCCTGCCGCCACTTGGTGCAATGTGCGGCCATCGGCGGTGAGTGTGTTGGCCTGCAGGCCAATACGTGTGGGTCCGTAGGCTGGCCAGGCCGTTTTGCCTGGGGCGTTTGGGCTCGCGGCGTTCAGTTCAGTGGGCAACAGGCTTTGCCATTCGTCGACCGCAAAACGGTCGAGGGTCACCGCAGCGGTGACGCCTGTGGCGGGCAGTGCCGGGGCTTGTGAGGCCGGCAGGCCCAGGGTCAGGCTGCCGCGCAGGACCACAGGCTCTGGGCCCGACAAATCACGCACATAAAGGGCCGAGGCCACACTGCCCCATTCCAGTTGCAGTTGGTCTCGCAAGGTGCTGCCAGTACCTTGTACCCGCGTGCGCAAAGAAACCGGCATGCTGGCATTTGCCACCTTGCCCAGCGGGGCGGGCAGTTTCAAGGCCAGGCCGTCGAGCTGGCTTTGAAAGGTGAATTCAGGTTGTCCTTGTCGCCAGCCCAGCTGTGCGCTGTAACTGGTGGCACCCGTGGCGTGTTGGGCCCAAGCGTTGAGCGGGCTGATTTCTTTGGCTTGGCGAATCCCTTCGGCCGTGATCTGGCCTTGGGCACGCAATTGCAATGCGCTCTCGGTGCTGGCTGTGCCAGCGCTCGGACGCGTGCCGCCCTCGATTCGAACTGGCCCACCCAACAGACGCCCTTGCGTGCCGCTCAGGCTGAAACCGGTTTCGCTGAACTGCACCGTGCCTTGGAGCTTTTCCAGCAGGGGTGAGTCGGGCGTCATGCGCACATCGTTGCCGCCCAGTATCACGGTGCCTTGCAGCTTGGTGTTTTGGGGGGTGAGCAGCGGCACGGCCAATTTGAAGCGGGTCTGAACATTGCCCGTGGCCTGGGTTTGGCGCAAAGCGCCCGAGAGCATGGCGTCCAGAGGTGATTTCTGCACCAGGGTCAGCACCTGTGCAGCGGGCCCTTTGTTCTCGGCCGAAACGTTCAGCACAGGGGTGTTCAACATGTCGGCGATGTCCACCTGGCCTGCGGTCAAGAGGAGACCCGTTCGGGGGTCGCCTGCGCGGGCGCTGGCGTCGCTCAGCTTCATGCCCAGGTGGTCAAAGACGAGTTGGCCACTCAATTTGTGCAACCGTGGCCAGGGCAGGGTTTTGGGGGGCAGCAGGGCCGCAGGCAGGTAATCGAGCTCTACGTCCTGGACGCGTCCGGCAAACCTGAAGTCGCCGTCCTTGGAGGTGGCAAAGGGCAGCTTGGCCAGATCGCCCTTGATCTTGACTTGCACGTCCGAATAGATCCCCTTGGCCACCGCGTCCCGCACGTACTGGCGCACGTTCGCGGGCAGTGACAGCGGCAGGTAGCGGTGCGCCTGCGCCGCGTTGGCCTGCTTGATCTTGCCTTGCAGGTCCAGCGTGCCGGGGCCTTGGCCTTGGGGGGCGGGGTTCCATTGGCCTTGCCATTGGCCTTGCAGGTCCGCGTTGGTCAGCTCAAGTTTCCAGTCGGGCACGCGCCACTGTGAGTTCTCGCGTTTGAAAACCGCTTGCGCATGCAAAGACTGCACACGCACCTCGGCGTCCTCCAGGATGCCCGGCAAAAACACGGCCCCGTCAGCACCCATGTTCAGTTCAAGTCGCCCGCCGTCCTGGTTCAATTTCAGTTGGGCTTGCGCGCCTTGTACGCCAGGCCAGCGCGATTGGTTTTCGCCTTGGCGTGTGGTCGGCGGTGGCAGTGACAACTTCTGCAAGGTGACTTGTCCGTCATAGCGCTGTGGCGATTGCCAATCGCCTTGCCAACGCCACTGCAACGCGTCGACTTCGCCGCTGACGGTTTGCTGTTGCAGGCGTTGACGCCATACGGCTGGCAAAGGCGTGCGCAAGGCCACTTCGCGCAGCGCCAACAGGTCCAGATGGTCGGCTTGCAGTTGACCGCTGGCTGCGTTTTTGCCGAGAGGGTAGGTGTAGGTCAGCGAGGCATTGCCGCCGGGCCAGGCCAGGCCTTGGTCGCTCACAAAGGCCAGGTGTTGCGTCGAGACTTCGAAGCCCAGTGGACTGACCCGGCCGCTCAAACGACCCGATAAACGCTCAAAGGCCAGCGGTGTCTCGTCTTGCGCCCAGCGGGTTTGCAGCTCGGTCAGGTCGACATCGGCCACGCCGCCAGCCCACTGGCCGTTGCTCACGTCGTTCCACAGACGCAAGCTGCCTTGGCCCGATGTCACCTTCACGCCTGCCGGCATGTAAGGGCTCAGTTGCGCCACATCCATTTGGGGAAAGTAACTGTAGAGCTGACCGGTCCAGTCGGCCCACCGACCCGGATGGATCGACAAGAGGTTGCGCTTGAAGCGGCCCACCGTGACAAAGCGTTGACCCCAGTCGTCGGGTGGGGTGGCGTCCAGGCGAACATCGTGGTGTCTGGCCGAATTGCGCAGCACCAGGTCCAACTCGCGCAAAGACAGTGTGACCGAAACCGGCTCTGTTTGCGCCGCATCTGGCGTTGCGCCCTCGCGGGTCCAATGCAGCGTGCCGCCACGTACAATGACTTCGCGTTGCGCGAACAGCCAATCGGCCGCGGCGTTGTCGCCGCCCTTTTGAGTCGTCCAATCGAGCCCGGCCACGCGCCAGCGTCCATTGGCCATCTGCCGGACATCGAGCTCTGGGCCATCCAGCACCAGTTGTTCCAGTTTCAAGCCCAGCACCGAGCGCACGCTGATCGCGACCATGACCTTGGGCAGTCGCAAGGCGGTGCGTCCCTCGGGGTCGAGCAGTTCGATGTTGCGCAACTCAAACGAGGGGACCCAGCCCGTTGATTCGGCCGAGATTTCACCAATCCGCACTGGAACCCCGATGGTTTTCTGGGCCAAGCGCTCCAGCGCGGGACGGTGCGTGTCGATTCGCGGCACAATCCAAAAATGCAAGGCAGTCCAAGCCATGCCCAATGAAACGCCCAGCACCAACAGGACCCAGGCCATGATCCGCATCAAGCGGGACAGCACTAGGGTCAGGCGGGGGAAAGTGGGCAAAGACGGCACAAACATTTGAATCAGAAAGTCAGCAGGAATTATGACCCGCAGCCAGCCCATGGACGAGGTACCCGCCGCAAATGATGTCAGTCCGCTCGATTTGTCCTTGTATTCACGTTTTCTGCAGCGCTTGCACCGCCGCTACGGCGCAGAGTTGCTTCTTTTGCCGCCTGGCCCCCCCACCCGTGAAAGCCTGAGTGCCGCCTATGCCGCTTTGCAGGCCAAGGGGCTGGACACCAGCGCGGCTTTGCGCGTGTTGCGTCAGCTCACCCTGGAGCGTTTGGCTTGTCTGGATTGCAGCCGCCAAGGCGATTTGGCGGTGGTCACGCATGGCATGACCTGGCTGGCCGAAGTGAGTCTGGACATCGCCTGGCAGCAGGTGGTGGCCGACCTGGACGGCCTGCACGGTGCCCCCACCAAGGCCAACGGTGAGCGGGCCGAGATGTGGATCATCGGCATGGGCAAACTGGGCGCCCGTGAGCTGAACGTGTCGAGCGACATTGACCTGATTTATGTTTATGACGAAGACGGCCAGACACTGGGCAACAGCGAAGGCCGCAACAAGGTCTCGTGCCAGGAGTACTTCACCCGCGCGGTCAAGCGCATGTATGCCTTGATCGGCGACACCACCGAGCACGGCTTCGTGTTCCGGGTGGACTTGGCCCTGCGCCCCAACGGCAACTCCGGCCCCAGCGTGGTCTCACTCGATGCGCTGGAAGAGTATTTGCTGGTGCAAGGCCGTGAGTGGGAGCGCTTTGCCTGGATGAAAAGCCGCGTGGTCGCGCCCCGCAGCGCGGTGGTTAACGGCTCGGCCCAGGCGCTGCGCGGTGTGGTGTTGCCTTTTGTGTTCCGCCGCTACCTCGACTACAACGTGTTCGAGTCGTTGCGTACTTTGCATCAGCAAATCCGCGACCACGCCTCCAAGCGAAGCGCGGGTCACCCCGAACGCGCCAATGATGTGAAACTCTCGCGTGGCGGTATCCGCGAGATCGAATTCACGGTGCAGTTGTTGCAGGTGGTGCGCGGCGGGCAGTTTCCTGAGCTGCGTACCCGCCCCACTTTGGACGCGTTGCAGCGTGTGGCCAAGGCCGGTCTCATGCCGCAGGCCACGGCCGATGCCTTGGGCGCGGCTTATGTGTTTTTGCGCCAGGTGGAGCACCGCATCCAGTACCTCGATGACCAGCAAACCCACGTGTTGCCAACCCGTGACGACGATTTAGCCTGGATCGCGCAGACCTTGGGTCACGCCACAGTCGGGGATTTTTTGAGTGAACTGGATGCGCACCGCGAGGTGGTGGCGCAGGAGTTCGACACCTTGCTGGGCGGTGATCGTGAATGCAAGGGCTGCAACGGCAAGAACGGTAAAAACAACCGTGAGCATGCCGAACTTGATGCCGTGCTGGGTGACTTCAGCGGTCCGGTGCGCGAGCGGCTGGCCTTGTGGGCCGATAACCCGCGTGTGCAATCCCTGCGCGACGACGCCCGGGGTCGCCTGATGCGCCTGCTGCAACGCACCGCCCAATGGTTGGATGTCGGGCGTGTTAGCGAGGAAGCCGTGTTGCGCATGGTCGACTGGATTGAGCCCCTGCTGCGACGCGAAAGTTACCTGGCCCTCATGCTCGAGCGTCCCTCGGTGCACGAACGCCTGCTGCGCTTGCTGGGCGCGGCCAAGTGGCCGGCCCGTTACCTGCTGCAACACCCGGGCGTGATTGACGAGTTGGCCGGGGGTAACCTGTTTGACAGCCGTTTTGATGCCGCCGAATTCGAGAGCGAGCTGCAGGCCCGCTTGGTGGCGCTGCAGCGCACGGGCGAAGACGACGAGGAAAGCCTGCTGAATTTGCTGCGCCGTGCCCACCACGCCGAGCAGTTCCGCACCCTGGCGCGCGATGTGGAGGGCGTGCTCACGGTGGAGCAAGTGGCCGACGACCTGAGCGCTTTGGCCGATGCTGTGCTGCGCGTGACGGCCCGTTGGTGCTGGAGCCGCCTGAAAACCCGCCACCGCGAGGAGCCAGCCATTGCCATCATCGGCTACGGCAAGTTGGGTGGTAAAGAGTTGGGCTACGGCAGCGACCTGGACATCGTGTTCGTCTACGAAGACGAGGACGAACGCGCACAGGAAATCTACGCCGCCTATGTGCGCAAACTCATCAACTGGATGACGGTGAAAACCGCCGATGGCGACCTCTACGAGATCGACACAGCGCTCAGGCCCAACGGCAATTCGGGCCTGTTGGTCACGCGCTTTGAAGCTTATGCCGACTACCAGCAGCAGCGCGGCAGCAACACCGCCTGGACCTGGGAGCACCAGGCCATGACCCGCGCCCGCTTTGTCATGGGTTTGCCAGACTTGGCCCCTCGCTTCGATGCGGTGCGTCACGCCGTCATCAGCGCGCCGCGTGATGCGGTCAGCCTCAAGGCCGAAATCGTGGCCATGCGCGACAAAGTGCGCCAGGGCCATCCGGTCAAAGCCGAGCGCTTTGATGTGAAGCACAGCCCCGGCGGCATGGTGGACGCCGAGTTTGCGGTGCAGTACCTGGTGCTGCTGCACACCGCCGCCCACACCGAGCTGGCCGACAACGTGGGCAACATTGCCTTGTTGATCCGTGCCGAGGCCGCGGGCTTGCTGCCGCTGGGCATGGGACAGGCTGCCGCGAATGCCTACCGCGAAATGCGCCGTGTGCAGCACCGCGCCCGTTTGAACGAAGAGCCCACTGATGTGCCGCTTGATCAGTTGGCGGCCGAGCGAGAGGCGGTTCTGGCGCTGTGGCAATCCGTCATGCACTGACACGGATTGTTGAAGCAGGGTCGATGCGTTTCATGACCTTGATGCATCCAAGTGCAATGTGGCGCGTGTACTGTCAGCCGCTAAACTCGATGCACGCCAGCTGGGCGTGCAGTAATGAGAAACGTCATGAAAAAAAGCGGTGTTTGGGTGTGGGCAGGAGCTTGGGTTTTGGCGGGAGTGGCCGGTGTTGCCGGCGCTGTCGATGATGGCAAATTCCACAACGCCGCCAAACCCTCCCTCACGGTCACCGTGACCACCCCACAAACAGCGAGCCTGGCCCAAAAAATCAGCGCGAACGGCAGCTTGGCCGCCTGGCAAGAAGCCATCGTCGGCGCCGAAGCCAATGGCCTGAAGATCACCGAGGTGCGTGTGAACGTGGGCGACCGGGTGCAGCGCGGCGATGTGCTGGCGGTTTTGCAGGCCGATACCTTGCGTGCCGAGCTGGCGCAGGCCGAAGCCGCCCTGGCCGAAGCCACGGCTAGCGCCCAAGAGGCCAAAGCCCAGGCCGAGCGTGCCCGCAGCCTGCAGCAGCAAGGCTTTTTCAGCAACGCACAGCTGAGCCAGGCGCTGGCCGCTGAGGCCTCCGCTTTGGCCCGCGTGCAGTCGGCCCGCGCCCTGGTGCAGCTGCAAAACGTGCGCCTGTCGCAGACGCAGGTGCGCGCGCCCGATGCGGGTGTGATCTCGGCCCGGCAGGCCACGGTGGGCAGCGTGGTGGGTGCGGGCACAGAATTGTTCCGCTTGATCCGCCAGGGCCGTCTCGAGTGGCGTGCTGAAGTGACGGCTGCCGAAATTGGCCGCATCCAGGTCGGCGCGCCCGTGCAAGTCAAAGCCGCCAGTGGCCAGCTGCTGCAAGGCAAGGTGCGCATGGTCGCGCCCTCGGTCGATGCCCAAACCCGCAACGCTTTGGTTTATGTGGACTTGCCCGCCCAAACCGGCAGCGCCCGCGCAGGCATGTACGCCCAAGGCGAGATCGCGCTGGGCCAAAGCCAGGCCCTCACCGTGCCTCAAAGTGCGGTGGTGGTGCGCGATGGTTTCAGTTATGTCTATACCGTGGGGGCCGACCAAAAAGTCAGTCAGCTGAAGGTGCAAACCGGTCGCCAAAACGGCGATCGCGTGGAGGTGATCAGCGGCCTGAAAGCCGATGCGCGGGTGGTGGCCAGCGGTGGTGCGTTCCTGAACCACGGCGACACGGTGCGTGTGGTGGATGCCCCGGCAGCCACACCCGCTGCCAAATAAAGGGACGCCATGCTCAACGTCTCTTCCTGGTCGATCCGCAACCCGATTCCGGCGGTCATGCTGTTTGTGCTGCTGACGGTGGCGGGTCTGATCGCGTTTGGCTCGATGAAGGTGCAGAACTTTCCTGATCTGGATGTGCCCACCATCTCTGTGACGGCCAGCCTGCCCGGTGTGGCGCCGTCGCAGCTCGAAACCGATGTGGCCCGCAAGCTCGAAAACGCGCTGGCGCCGCTGCAAGGCCTCAAGCACATCACCACCAAGGTGCAAGACGGTGTGGTGTCGATCACCGCCGAGTTCCGCATGGAAAAGCCCACCCAAGAAGCGGTGGACGATGTGCGCTCGGCCATCCAGGGCGTGCGGGCCGACTTGCCCAGCGACCTGCGCGACCCGGTCGTGCAAAAGCTCAACCTGGCCGGCACGCCGGTGCTGGCTTATACCGTGCGTTCCGAACGCATGGACGACGAGGCGCTGTCGTGGTTGGTGGACAAGGACATCACCCGCAAGCTCTTGTCGCTGCGCGGCGTGGGTGCCGTCAACCGAGTGGGGGGCGTGACGCGCGAAGTGCGTGTGGCGCTCGACGTGAACCGTTTGCAGGCGCTGGGCATCACGGCGGCCGAAGTGTCACGCCAGCTCAAGCAGGTGCAGCAAGAAGGCTCGGGCGGGCGCATGGATGTGGGCGCGGGCGAGCAGCCCGTGCGCACCTTGGCCACCGTCAAGACGGCGCAAGAGGTCGGACAGATTGAGCTGGCCACATCGCGGGGTGGCCGTGTTCGCCTGGACCAGGTGGCCACGGTGAGCGACACCCTGGCCGATGCGCGGTCTGCCGCCGCACTGGACGGCAAGCCCGTGGTGGGTTTTGAGGTGGTGCGCAGCAAAGGCGAGAGCGAGGTGGCCGTGGGCCGCTTGGTGCGCCAGGCGCTGGCCGATTACCGGCTGCAAAACCCCGACATTGAGATCACCGAGGCCTTTGACTTCGTGACCCCTGTAGAGGAGGAGTACAACGGCTCACTCGTGCTGCTGTACGAAGGCGCGATTTTGGCGGTGCTGGTGGTGTGGCTGTTTTTGCGCGATTGGCGGGCCACCTTTGTGTCGGCGGTTGCGCTGCCGCTGTCGGTCATCCCGGCTTTCATTGGCATGGCGTATCTGGGTTTTTCCATCAACGTGGTGACCTTGCTGGCGCTGTCTTTGGTGATCGGCGTGCTGGTGGACGACGCGATTGTCGAGGTGGAAAACATCGTGCGCCATTTGCGCATGGGCAAGTCGCCTTATCAGGCGGCCATGGAAGCGGCCGATGAAATCGGTCTGGCCGTGATCGCCACCACCTTCACCTTGATCGCGGTGTTTTTGCCCACGGCTTTCATGAGCGGCATTCCGGGCAAGTTTTTCAAGCAGTTTGGCTGGACGGCGTCGCTCGCGGTTTTCGCCTCGCTGGTGGTGGCGCGGGTGCTCACGCCCATGATGGCGGCCTACATCTTGAAGCCCATTGTCACGGCCGAGCACGAGCCGGGCTGGCTCAAGCGCTACATGGTCTGGGCCACCTGGTGCATGAAGCACCGCCTGGCCACCATGGTCTTGGCCACGCTGTTTTTCATCGGCTCCATCATGCTGGTGCCCTTGCTGCCCAAGGGCTTCATTCCGCCGGACGACAACTCGCAAACCCAGGTCTATGTGGAGCTGCCCCCGGGTGCCACCTTGGCGCAAACCCAGGCCAGTGCCGAACACGCCCGCACGCTCTTGATGACCGTGGACAACGTGAAAAGCGTCTACACCACGATTGGTGGCGGCAGCGCGGGTTCTGACCCGTTTGCGGGTGGCGGTGCGGCCGAGGTGCGCAAAGCCACACTCACCATCCAGCTGACCGAGCGCGGCACACGCCCGCGCAAGCAGGCGATTGAAAACGACATCCGCACGGCCTTGCAGCAACTGCCCGGCGTGCGCACCAAGGTGGGCCTGGGCGGCTCGGGCGAGAAATACGTGCTGGTGCTCACGGGCGAAGACCCGCAGGCCCTGCAAACTGCCGCCATGGCGGTGGAGCGTGACCTGCGCACTATTTCAGGCCTGGGCTCGATTGCATCGACGGCCAGCCTGGTGCGCCCCGAAATCGCGGTGCGCCCCGACTTTGCCAAAGCCGCCGATTTGGGCGTGACCAGCGCCGCCATCAGCGACACCTTGCGCGTGGCCACTTTGGGCGACTACGACGCGGCCCTGCCCAAGCTCAATTTGTCGGAGCGCCAGGTGCCCATCGTCGTGAAGCTGGGTGACGAGTCCCGGCAAGACCTGGCCACGCTCGAGCGCCTGATGGTGCCCGGCAGCCGTGGCCCGGTCATGCTGGGCCAGGTGGCCAGCATCGAAGTGGCGGGCGGCCCGGCCGTGATCGACCGCTACGACCGCCAGCGCAACATCAACTTCGAGATCGAGCTGTCGGGCATGCCGCTGGGCGACGTGACGGAGGCGGTGCAAAAGCTGCCCGCGCTGCAAAGCCTGCCGCCCGGCGTGAAGATCGTGGAAGTGGGTGACGCCGAAGTGATGGGCGAACTCTTTGCCAGCTTTGGCCTGGCCATGATGATCGGTGTGCTGTGCATCTACATCGTGCTGGTGCTGCTGTTCAAAGGCTTCCTGCACCCCATCACGATTTTGGCGGCGCTGCCGTTGTCGCTGGGTGGCGCATTTGTGGGTCTGTTGATCGCACAAAAGAGCTTCTCCATGCCTTCGCTCATTGGTCTGATCATGCTCATGGGCATCGCCACCAAAAATTCGATCTTGCTGGTGGAGTACGCGATCGAGGCGCGGCGCGGCAAGCCCGCCGAAGGCGATCACCCTGCTGTGCCGCCCATGAGCCGCTGGGACGCGTTGCTCGACGCCTGCCACAAGCGCGCCCGACCGATTGTCATGACCACCATTGCCATGGGCGCAGGCATGCTGCCGATTGCCGTGGGCTGGGGCGCGGCCGATGCGAGTTTCCGCTCGCCCATGGCGATTGCGGTGATTGGCGGCCTGCTCACCAGCACCGTGCTCAGCTTGTTGGTGATTCCGGTGGTGTTCACCTACCTGGACGATTTGGGCCAGTGGTCGGCACGCCTGTACAAGAAGGTCACGCGGGGGGCATGAAGGCCTTCGAAACCTCGTTGATGAACACGATGGCACCCAAGCGGCTGCGTCTTTCGGTGGCGATTTTGGCCCTGTGCGCCGTCATGGCGGCGCTGGTGCTGGCCTACGACGGCAAGCGGCTTTTTCAGCTTGTGGTGCTGGCTTTGCCCGCGGGGCTTTGCCTGTGTTGGCCCCATCGGCACACCGGTTGGCGAGCGCTTCAGGCCGGCTTTGTGGGCATCATGGGGTTCGCTTTCATTGCCGATGCTGCGGTGAGGTGTTTTTTGCTGGACATTTATGGCGCCAGTCCGGCGAGCGCCATGGTCCTCACGGCGGTGGCCAACACCACGTCGCAGGAAGTGACAGAGTTCATGGCGATGTATGGGGCCAGTGTGTGGCTTGGGGTGCTTGGGGTGTTCATGTCACTGGTGCTGCTTGCCAGCAGTCTTCTGTGGTGGTGGCGCCAGCCACAGCCTCAACTGAAGGTGCATGGCTGGCGCCTTGCGGTTTTGAGTTTGTTGCTGGCCTTGGCGGTGCTGTCGCTGCTCAGCAAACCATGGCGTCACCACCATCCGCTGCTTTTCTGGTCAGGCTGGATGGCCGATGTGTCCAAGCTGCGCGCGCAGTGGGGCGATCTTGGTGAACAGCGTCAGCGCTTGTTGGCAAACGCGCAGAAACAAAACCCAATCCTCACGCCTGCTGGGCCGGATACGCTGGTGTTGGTCATCAGCGAGAGCATCAACCGGGGGCACCTGTCCCTGTATGGCTATCCGCGCGACACCACGCCCCAGCTCATGCAGCTTCAACAGAGCGAAGCCGGTCGCTTGGGCGTGTTTCGGCACGCCTGGTCGGTGGATGCCAGCACGATTGCGGCCTTGCGCCATTTCTTTTACATGGGCCAAGACCACAGCGCACAGCAGCATCTGCTGGCGCTGGCGAAGGCGGCGGGCTATCGGACATGGTGGATCAGCAACCATGATGATTTGGCGATTGACCAAGAGCATGCGCAGTTGGCCGATTCGGTCCACATGTTGAACAAGACCCCCGGGCGTTCGGCACTTTCACTCGATGAAAACACCTTGCCAGTGCTGGAAGCCGCCCTGAAGGACCCGACACCGCGCAAATTGATCGTCTTGCATCTGTTGGGCTCGCATCCACATTACCAACTCAGGCACCCGGACGAGCGGGTGCCTTTTCGCAACGTCAAGGACGACATCTACCAAAGCTTGAAAGACCAGGGTCGCTCACCCCGGGTCAGAAGTTTGCGCAACGACTATGACTCGGCCATTCACTACCACGACGCCGTGGTGGCGGCCACTTTGGACCTGACCCGCCAGCATGGCAAGAAGTCTGCATGGGTTTACTTTTCGGACCATGGGCAAGAGGTGGGCCACGCTGGTGAACATGTGGGCCACAGCGCCTGGACGGCCGACGGTTACCGTGTCCCTGTGTTGTTCTGGGGCGATGCCATCGAAGGCTTGTCCAGCCGAACTTTTTTGCAACCGGTTCGAACCGATTGGCTGGGGCACAGCGTGCTGCGCTTGTTGGGCATCGATTGGTTGGGGCACGTCCCGCAACAGGATGTGCTCGATCCGAGCTACCAATGGAAGCCACCAGCGCTGGGCATGGTGACCGACTTCAACTCTTGAGGCCTTCGGCCCTGCTCTTGCTGACCCACCGGTGGCCGCATGGGTGCGCGTTGTTGTCCCTGTGACGAGGTCGCTTGGCTGTCGGGAGGGCATGGGTGGGGCAAAAATCAGGTTCCCAAACCGAGTGGTGCGCCATGGATCGTTTTGGGCGACAGCGTCTGGGCATGCCTTTGGTTACAGTGCCTGCAAGGCCGTGACTGGAGCCCTGCCTGATGGTGCAGGTGCAGCGGGACGCGCCTATTGCGTGCATGCGGCAACACAAGACAAAGGAGCAACACATGGGCAACAAGGTGGCAATGGTGGTGGGGGGCGGCAGTGGCATGGGCGCTGCTGCGGCGCGCAAGCTGGCGCAGGATGGTTTTCAGGTGGCGGTCTTGTCCTCGTCCGGCAAGGGCGAGGCTCTGGGCCGCGAATTGGGAGGCTTGGGGCTGACGGGCTCCAACCAGTCGAGCGAAGACCTGCAAAAACTGGTGGATCAAACCATGGCGCGATGGGGCCGCATCGATGTGTTGGTCAACAGCGCAGGCCACGGTCCCAAAGGCCCTGTGCTGGAGCTGACCGATGCGCAGTGGCATCTGGGCCTGGACATGTACTTTCTGAACGTGGTGCGCGCCGTGCGTTTGGTGGCGCCCATCATGGTCCAGCAAAAAGCGGGGTCTATCGTCAACATCTCCAGCGCCTGGGTGGTCGAGCCCAGTGCGATGTTTCCGACCTCGGCGGTGGCACGCGCTGGCTTGGCCGCCTTCACCAAGCTGTTTGCCGATGAGCACGCCGCGCACAATGTGCGCATGAACAATGTTTTGCCGGGCTGGATTGACAGTCTGCCCGCCAAAGAAGAGCGCCGCGAAAGCGTGCCCATGCAGCGCTACGGCACCAGCGAAGAAGTGGCCGCGACCATCGCCTTTTTGGCTTCGGAGGGCGCGGCCTACATCACGGGCCAGAACATCCGTGTGGATGGCGGTTTGATGCGCTCGGTGTGAACGCGCACGCTCACCCCCTGAGTTTCAAGGGTTGCAGAAATCACAACGGGCTGGATCTGCCCATGGCTGGCTTTGGACTTTGCGCTGTTCTTCGTGGCCGCATTTTTTGCAGCCCCATATTTCGGCTTTGGGCAATCGGGTCAAGCTGCCGCAGTCACGGCAGGGCAGGCCCGGAATCTGCTGGCTGAGCCAGTAGCCCGGTGTGTCACAGCTTGGGCACACCGACAGCAATTTTTGAATCAGATCCCCGGTCGCTTTGAGGATGGTTGTCTGCCGCGTTGGATTGCAAAAAGCCCGCAGATCGTTTTCGACAAACACCACACCATGGGCAGACTTGGCTTGCGCCAGGCGAAAGGCCTTCAGCAAGGTCTCGCGATCGCGGATGCCTTTGTCCATCTCGGGGTGCTCCGCGTGTTCCGGGCGCAGCACAAGATGGTGTTCCGGAAACCGGGAATCCGTGGCAAAGCGCTCCAGCTCTTGCAGGCTGGTCACCATCCGGTGCAGGCTTTGGGCGGGACCGTGCGCAAAGCCGGTCACTTCAATCGCATGCACACGATCGACCCACAACACGACCTCGGTGTTCCAGGGCATGAAAGCGCCAAAAGGGTCGGGGCCAAATGAACCTTCACTGGCCAAGCCGACAGATGCACCCGTCAGCGCCATGCCGATGTTGGCTTTTTTGCGCGCCGCATCGAGCTGCGAGCCCGCCCGTGTCAGCTCACGCGTGAACGTGCCCAATTGGTCGGTGTCATAGCCGTCGGTGTGTACCAACTGGCAGCCCAGTGCGGTTTCGAGCGGCTCGCGCACGAGATCTTGCTTGCCATGTTGCGTCAAAAACGCGACGGTGCGGCCTTCATAAAAACGAGCTCCTGCCATGCTCATGCCAAGACCGCCTGCGCTACGGCCAAATAAAACGGGATGCCCAGCACGATGTTCAAGGGAAAGGTCAGTCCCAGGCTCAACCCGAAATACAGCGCGGGTTTGGCCTCAGGCAAAGCGGTGCGCAGCACGGCAGGCACCGCGATGTAGGAGGCACTGGCCGCCAGCACCATGAGCAAGGCCCCGTCGCCTGCGCTCAGATTCAGGCCATAGGCCAGACCCAAAGCCAGGCTTGCGTGCACCAGGGGCCCGATCACCGCGTACGCGATCAGTACGGGCGACTGGCCCTTGACCTGCGGCAGGTTGCGCGCCGCCATCAAGCCCATGTCGAGCAGGAAGAAGGCCAGCATGCCTTTGAACAGGTCAACCGAAAAGGGCGCCATCGCCGCTTGTCCGGCATCGCCCGTGACCAGGCCAATCACCATGGCGCCCAAGAGCAGCAACTGCGCACCATCGGTGAAGGACTCGTGCAGGATCTTGCCGACCGATCCGCCAGCATGTGCTGCTGGGCCACCCAGCGCGGCCACGCCGCCTGCCTGCACCACCACGCCCGAGGCCTGTTTTTGCCGCAATGAATTGGCCAAGACCACCGCCAGGATGATGGCGGGCGACTCCATCAGGGCCATGGCCGCAGCCATGTAGCCGCCGTAAGCCACGCCCTGGTTTTCCAGGGTCTGCACTGCCGTGACAAAGGTCACCGCGCTCACCGAGCCATATGTGGCGGCCACGGCCGCTGCGTCAAAACCCGAGACAAAGCGCCGCAGCACGGCGTAACCGATGAGCGGGATGACGATGGCCAGTGCCACGGCGGCGGCCAGGCTGATGCCCACGCTCACCGTCAGGCCCGATTGCGACAGCGCAAAGCCGCCCTTCAGACCCAGGGCCATCAGCAGGTACAGCGACAAAAAGCGGGAGATGGCGGGCGGGATTTCGAGGTTGGATTTGACGGTGCCTGCCAGCACACCAAAGATGAAAAAGAGGATGGCCGGGTCGATCAGATTGTGCATGGGTGTGTTCCTTGCGCCGATCATAGAAATGGGCAAGGCACTTGTAAAATCGATTCTTCAACCTTTGAATATAGATAAACATCTATGAACGTCAGCTTCCGCCAATTGCGATTGTTTTTGGCTTTGGCCGAAACCGGCAGCGTGAGCGCTGCGGCCAAGGTGATGCACGTCACCCAACCCACGGCCTCGATGCAGCTCAAGGACATCAGCGAATCGGTGGGCTTGCCGCTGTACGAGCTGGTGGGCAAAAAGCTTTACCTGACCGAGGTGGGTCAAGAACTGGCGCAGACCGCCCGCGCTGTGGCTCAGACCTGGGACGCCTTCGAGCAGAACGTGGACGCGGCCAAGGGCTTGTCGCGCGGCAAGCTGCGGGTGGCGGTGGTCAGCACCGCTAAATACTTCATGCCGCACCTGATTGGCAGCTTTTGCAAGCAGCACCCGGCCATTGACGTGTCGCTCGAAATCCTGAACCGCGACGGCGTGGTGCAACGCTTGCGTGACAACCTCGATGACCTGTACATCATGTCCATGCCCCCCAAGGACATGGAGCTGGGCGACGAGGCTTTCATGCCCAACCCCATCGTGGTGATCGCGCCCACGTCCGACCCGCTGGCCAAACGCAGCGCCGTGCCTTTGCACGAGTTGGCGCAGCGCCGCTTCATCCTGCGCGAAAAAGGCTCGGGCACACGCATGGCCGCCGACCAGTTTTTCCGGTCCATGAAGTTCCGCCCCGATGTGCGCCTCGAGCTGGGCAGCAACGAAGCCATCAAGGAGTCGGTGGCCGGGGGCCTGGGGGTGGGCGTGGTCTCGCGACACGCCTTGCATGGCCACCAGAAAGAAAACGGCGTCAGCGTGATCGACGTGGCCGGCTTTCCCCTGCCCTCGGCCTGGCACATCGTTTATCCGGCCGGCAAAAAACTCTCACCGCTGGCGTTGGCCTTCAAGCAGCATGTGCTCAAGCAGATCGGTCGGCGCAAATGACGGGTGGGTGTGCTGCTATGAATTGGCGGGTACGGTGCGCAGCAGGTATTCGTGAAACAGGGGTACCGTGAAGGCTGTGTCGCCGTGGGTGGGGCTCCAGACGATGCCTTTGCGGATCAAGCTGGAGCGCACAGGTGCTTGCGTGCTGACCGTTTTCAGCAACTGATTGGCAATGTCTCCAGACCGGTGTGGCCCAGGACCCAGGTCTGCCATGGCACGCAGATACCGGCGTTCACTGGGTGTGGTCCGCTCCAGTCGCACCTTGAAGAAACTTTCATCAAGCCCGGCGATGGTCAGTTGGGTCGCGGTGTTCACGACATCCAAGGTGATCGGACTGGTGGTGGCCAAATCCCAGGTGTGTTTTCCCCACTCTTGCAAAAAATAAGGATAGCCCTGGGTTTTTTCCACAATGGCCAGTGCCGCCTCGTCGGTGTAGTCCACACCCAGTTGTTGTGCGGGTTTGCGCAAGGCATCCAGTGCCGCAGATGTGTTGAGTTTGTCGACTTGTGGGTACTCGAACAGGCGTTCTGAATACGACTTGGCTTCACCCGCCAAAGCCAGCAACTGCGGCAGACCAGCGCCCACCAAGGTGATGGGCAAACGCAGGTGCGCACAGCGGTGCAGCGCAGAAATCAGGGCCGCAAACTCACGTTCTTTGACATACTGAAGTTCGTCGACGAACATCACCATGACGGTGCCTGCGGCCTTGGCCGCTTCTCCGGTTTGAACCAACAGCGCAGTCAAGTCGGACTCCAGCTCGCCGTTGTCGGCCAGACCGGGCTCAGGTTCGTAGTCAAAACCGACTTCGATGTCGGCAAATTTGAGCTTCAGACCTTTGGCAAAACCTGCCAGCGCCCGCAGTGCCCTTTGTGAAAGTTCTTTGGCTGACGCGATGGTGCTCATGCGCAAGAGGGCCTTGCGCAATTCGGGTGCCAGCATGGCAGGCAAGGATTTGTTTTCGGGTGCTTCGATGCGCAAAGTCTGGATGCCAGTGCCCTCTGCGTCCGAGCGCATGCGGTCCAGCAAGACGGTTTTCCCCACTCCGCGCAAACCTACCAAGATCAGGCTTTTGGCCGAATTGCCAATGCGCAGCCGCTCAATGCAGATCCTGACCTTTTCGCGCAGTTCGTCTCGACCTGCCAGCTCAGGCGGGGGCGTGCCTGCGCCGGGGTTGTAGGGGTTGGTGATCGGGTTCATGGATGCGCATATTAGCAAAGTTATTAAAATTTTATAACACTTGTAATTTGCTTATAAAACCCGGTTTGGTTTTGCACCTTCTTCAAACTTGATCGAGCCCCGCCCTGGTGGCATCCGCCTGCTGCCCAATCTGCGCCTTTTCCTGAGCACTCATTTTGCCCACATGCTTGACCATGAGCGCGGTGCGCGGGTTGATGGCAAAGTCCTGCTCGTGGCGGATCAGGAAATCCCAATACAGCGTGGTCATGGGGCAGGCGCTGGGGCCGGTGCGCTGCTCGGGTTGGTAGCGGCAGCCTTTGCAGTAGTTGCTCATGCGGCTGATGTACTGGCCGCTGGCCACATAGGGTTTGCTGGTGAAGCGCCCGCCGTTGGCGTGCAGGGACATGCCCAAGGTGTTGGGCGTTTCCACCCACTCGACCGCGTCCACGTACATGGCGCGGTACCAGGCGCTCACCTGCTGGGGTGACAGGCCGGCCAGCACCGCAAACTGCCCGGTGACCATGAGGCGCTGGATGTGGTGCGCGTAACCGTGTTGGAGCGTTTGGCCGATGGTCGCTTGCATGCAGGCCATGTGGGTCTCGCCCGTCCAGTACCACTGGGGCAGGTCGCGGGTGTGGCCGTAGTGGTTGGCTTCGGCCATGTGCGGCATGTCCAGCCAATAGACACCGCGAATGAATTCGCGCCAGCCCAGAACCTGGCGGATGAAGCCCTCCACACTCGCCAGGGGCAAGCCCCGCGCGTGATAGGCCTGCTCGGCCGCTTGGATGACTTCGCGCGGACTCAGCAAATGCAGGTTCAGGCTGCTGCCCACCAGCGCGTGCCAGCCAAAAGGCAGCGTGGTCCACATGGCGTCCTGCCAGGCGCCAAAGTTTTCCAGCCGCTGGTCGATGAAATGCTGCAAGGCCACGAGCGCGTCTTCGCGGGTCACGGGCCAGGCGAAGTGGTCCAGTGTGCCCGGGTGCCCGGCAAAGCGCTCGCGCACCAGGGCGATCACGTCTTGCGTCACGCGGTCGGGTGCAAAGCGGGCGGGCGGGGGCACGGTGCCCGGGCCTTTGGCGCCAAAGCCTTTGCGGTTGTCGGCATCAAAATTCCATTGCCCGCCGATGGGCTCTTGGCCTTCCATCAGCACGCCGTGGCGCTTGCGCATTTCGCGGTAAAAGAACTCCATGCGCAGCTCTTTTTTGTCGCCTGCCCACTTGGCAAACTCGGCGCGGCTGCACAAAAAGTGCGTGTCACTCACCCAACGCAGCAGCAACTGGGCCTGAGCTGCGGCGTCTGCGATCAGCCGCTCCATGCGCCAGGCCCCGGTTTCCATGACCACCAGCGCCCGGGGCCTGTGGGTGTTCAGCGCCTGCGCCAGCCGTCCGGCAAAGTCGCCGGGCAGGCTCGGGTCGTCCAGCTTCATATAAGTGCAAGGCCAGCGGCGGCGGTGGGCCTCGTTGGCAAAGTGCCGCATGCCCGACAAGAAGATGGCGATGCGGGCCTGGTGGTTCCAGACTTCGCCCGCCTCGCTGTCGGCCTCGATCATCAAGAGCCGGTCTTGGGCCGGGTCAAAACCATCCAGCGCCGGGCTGTCCCAACCCAGTTGGTCCCCCAGCACCAGCACCAGATGGCGGCAAGGCGTGAGCGTTTGGGGTGCAGGCTGGCCTGCGGCGTCTGTTTTGTGTGTCATGCTCAGCGTTCGGTGCGGGATGGTGCTGATGGGGCGGCTTTGGATTTGTCTGCGCGGCAGCGGTCGCTGCAGTACAACACGTTGTCCCAGTTCTTGGCCCAACTTTTGCGCCAGCTCATGGCGCGGCCACAAACCGCGCAAGGTTTTTGCGGCAAATCCTGCTTGTTCCCTTTAAAACCCGAGGGTTTGGGCATGCGGTTCTCCAATGAAAATGGGGCGGCGTGACAATCCGCACAAACAAGTTTAAACTGATCAGTCACAAAATGAATTTTGAAGTGCAAATGAATCACTCTTGGGTTAACCATTGGATGGGTCGCCTCGCGATGGCCGTGGTGGCCGCCATGCTGGGCTTGGGCCTGGAAGCGGCGCAGGCCGCCAGCCCACCAACGGGCGGCAACAGCACGGCCTGCCCTGCCTTGCTGAACCACACCTTTGAGCGTTTGCAGGATGAAAAGCCCCAGTCGCTGTGCCAGTACGCGGGCAAGGTGGTGCTGGTGGTCAACACCGCCAGCTTTTGCGGTTTCACCTCGCAGTACAAAGGGCTGGAGGCGCTGAACACGAAATACAAGGACCAGGGCCTGGTGGTGCTGGGCTTCCCGTCGAATGACTTTGCGCAGGAAAAAGGCAGCAACAAAGAGATCGCCGAATTTTGTGAAAGCACTTTTGGCGTGAAGTTCCCCATGTTCACCAAAACCCAGGTCACCGGGGATGGCGCTGCGCCCCTGTTCAAACAACTCACCGCCCAAACCGGCCAGAAGCCGCGCTGGAACTTTCACAAATACCTGATCGGCCGTGACGGCCAAGTGATCGACCAATACAACAGCATGATTGGCCCCGAGAGCAAAACCCTGGTGTCGGCCATCGACAAAGCCTTGAAAGCCAAGCCATGAGCCCGACGTCAAAACCGCGCATGAAACTGGCCATTGTGGGTTCCGGCATTTCCGGCTTGGCCGTGGCCCACACCTTGAAAGACCACGCCGACATCACCCTGTTCGAGTCGGGCGATTATTTCGGCGGCCACACCCACACGGTGGACGTGACGTTGCCCACCGCGCAAGGCCTGGTCACGCACGGTGTGGACACGGGCTTTCTGGTGTTCAACGAACGCACCTACCCCAACCTGATCAACCTGTTTGCCGAGCTGGGCGTCGAGACCGCACCGTCGGACATGTCGTTTTCGGTGCAGGTGCCGGGGGCGCTGAATGGCAAAACCCTGGAGTGGAGCGGCACCGACCTGAACAGCGTGTTCGCGCAACGTGCCAATTTGGTCAACCCACGCTTTTGGCGCATGCTGGCCGATGTGTTGCGCTTCAATGCGCTGTGCACCCGCATCGCCAAAGAGCAGCGCGAAAAAGAGTTGCAGCAACCGCTCTCCGACTTTTTGCGCACGCACAGGTTCAGCGAGCCGTTTCGTGACTGGTATTTCCTGCCCATGCTGGGCTGCATCTGGAGTTGCCCGACCGACCAGATGCTGCAATTTCCGGTGGCCACCATGATCCGGTTTTGCCACAACCACGGCCTGATCCAGGTGACGAATCGCCCGCAGTGGTTCAGTGTGGTGGGCGGTGCCCGAAACTACGTCGAGAAAATTCTGGCGGGTGTACACGACAAGCGCCTGAACACCCCGGTGCGCCTGATCGAGCGCGATGCACAAGGCGTGCGCGTCATCACCGACGGCCATGCCGAGCGCTTTGACCAGGTGGTCATCGCCACCCACACCGACCAGGCCCTGAGCCTGCTGCGCGAGCCCAGCACGTACGAGCGCAGCCTGCTCGGCGCCATCCGCTACCAGGACAACCGCGCCGTGCTGCACACCGACGCCAGCGTGCTGCCCGCCAACCCCAAGACCTGGGCTGCATGGAACTACGAACGCGCCGCCAGCAGCGAGCGCGAGTCTTCGCGGGTGTGCCTGCATTACCTGCTCAACCGTTTGCAACGCATCCCCTTTGCCCAGCCTGTGGTGGTCTCGCTCAACCCGCTGCAGACCATTGACCCGGCCACCATCGTGGGCGAATACGACTACGCGCACCCGGTGTTTGACCTGGCTGCCATCGAAGCACAAAAGAAATTGCCCTTGCTGCAGGGCCAACAACACACCTGGTATGCCGGGGCCTGGACGGGTTACGGCTTCCACGAAGACGGCCTGAAATCCGGCCTGCAAGTGGGCCGCGCTCTGCTCAAACGCATCCACGAACAGGCCCACCCTGTTCAGGACAGACTGGCCGCATGACACCCACCCCGGTCCATGCCCACACCGCCCTCATCGGTTGGGGCCAGGTGCGCCACACGCGCCACCGCCCGGCGCACCACGCCTTCGCTTACCCCACGGCGTTTTTGATGCTGCCCATGCGCAGCGTGCAAGCGGGACTGTGCCGCACCGATCTGGCCATCAACCGCCGCGCCTGGTTCGCCTTCCATGACGCCGACCACGGCGATGGCCGCCCCGCCGAGACCGGTGGTGCGCTGGCCTGGTTGGACGAACTGCTGCAAAAAGAAGGCATTTGTGATGCGACAGGCGAGGTCTGGCTGCAGGCTTTCCCGCGTGTGTTGGGCCATGCCTTCAAGCCCGTGAGCTTTTGGTACGCGCACCGCGCCGATGGCAGCCTGGCCGCCATCGTGGCCGAGGTGAACAACACCTTTGGTGAGCGTCACTGTTACCTGCTGCCCGAGCCGCAATACGGCCAAACGATTTTGGCCCACAAGGTGTTCCACGTTTCGCCCTTTTGCGATGTGCAGGGTGAGTACCGTTTCCGTTTCATGCGCACGCAGCACAAGGGCCAAGACCGCATCGTCGCGCGCGTGGACCACACCGACGACGACGGCCCCTTGATCGACACCAGCTGGAGCGGTGTGCTCGAGCCTGCGACGGCAGCCGCCCTGAGCCGCGTGATGTGGCGCTTTCCCTTGCTTACACTGGGTGTGGTGGCGCGCATCCACTGGCACGCACTCTTGCTGTGGCTGAAAAAAGTACCGTTCTGGCACAAGCCCGAGCCGCCCCGCGATTTTGTGACCCGATGAACCCTGGACCCACCGGATGCCCACCACGATGAAGACCGCCAACCCTGCCACTGCCTTGGGTGCTTCCAGCGCCGCAGCGCAGATTCCGCACGCCAGTTTGCCCAAAGCCGCTACCCGTTTGCTGGGCTTGCTCACCCGCCTGAAAATCGGCACGCTCACCTTGCATGCGCCCGATGGCAATTTTCAGGTGTTTGGCACGCACGAGGCCCCGTTTGCGGCCCTGCACATCCACCGCTGGTCGGTCTGCGCCGAAGTGCTCAAGTCGGGCGACATTGGCTTTGCCGAAGGCTACATGGCGGGCGACTGGGACACGCCCGATCTGGCCGCCTTGCTGCGTCTTTTGATCGCCAACCGCACGCAAATCGAGGGCGCGATTTACGGCCACTGGCTGGGGCGGCTGGTCTACCGCGTCAAGCACCTGCTCAATCGCAACAACCGCAGCAACAGCCGCAAGAACATCCACGCGCATTACGACCTGGGCAACGCTTTTTACGAGCTGTGGCTGGACGGCACGATGAACTACTCGTCGGCCTGGTTCAACGGCGACAAAACGCAGCCCATGGCCGATGCCCAAAAAGCCAAGGTGCGCCGCGCCTTGCGCATGGTCAACACTCAGCCGGGTGACCGCTTGCTCGAAATTGGTTGCGGCTGGGGCGCTCTGGCCGAATCGGCCACCACCGAATTTGGTGCGCACATCACGGGCGTGACCTTGTCCACCGAGCAGCTGGCGTTTGCCCAAGCCCGGATGCAATCGCACGGCGTACAGCAGCGGGCCGATTTGCGCTTGCAGGACTACCGTGACATCAACGATGGCCCGTACGATGCGATCTGCTCGATCGAGATGATCGAGGCGGTGGGGCAAGAATATTGGCCCACCTACTTCCAGACGGTGAGCCGTTTGCTCAAGCCCGGTGGCCGCGCCTGCATCCAGAGCATCACCATCGACGACGCACTGTTTGAGCGCTACCTGCACTCCACCGACTTCATCCAGCAGTACATCTTTCCGGGCGGCTGTTTGCCCAGCCCCAGCGAGTTCCGCAAACAAGCGCAAGCCGCAGGCTTGCAGGTGGTCGATGAGCTGAACTTTGGCCCCGACTACGCTGAGACGCTGCGCCGTTGGCGCGAGAGTTTCATGGCGCAACTCGACACAGTGCGGACCTTGAAATTTGACGAGCGCTTCATTCGCCTGTGGGCCTTTTATTTGGCGTATTGCGAAGCGGCCTTCGACGAGGCCAACATCGATGTGATCCAGTTCACTTTGACCAAACCGGCCTGACGCGCATGCGCTCCTGGTTGACTACCCGCCGTGCCTTCCCGCTTCGCTCACAGGCCAGGCAGCTTGTGGGGTGTGCCGTGTTGTGCGGAGCTTTGTGGTGTGCTGCGCAAGCGCAAACGGCGCCGTTGACCAGCCCCAACGCTGCTTATGCACGCCCTGAAGTGGCTGCATTGGTCGGCGTGGTGCCCACCGCCCCTGTGCGCTTGCGGGTGTGGGGCTTCGAGGTGTACGACGCGCGGCTGTGGACGCCTGTGGGTTTTCGGCATAGCCAGTATGCGCAATTTTCGTTTGCGTTGGAGCTGCAGTACCTGCGCCACCTGGAAGGCGCGGCCATTGCCAGCCGCTCGATCAATGAGATGCGGCGGGTGGGCAGCTTCAGCGACGCCCAGGCGCAAAGCTGGTTGGCCGCCATGCGTGAGCTGTTCCCCAATGTGAGTGCAGGCGAGCGCATCACTGGCGTGAACCTGCCCGGCGTGGGGGCCGAGTTTTGGGTCAATGGTCAGCGTGTGGGCGTGGTGAAAGACGAGGCTTTTGCGCGTTTGTTTTTTGGCATCTGGCTCGATGAGCGCACGTCAGAGCCCAAGATGCGCGTCCAACTGTTGAAGGGTTTGCAGCCATGAATGCTGAGCCTGTCCCGGCCATGGCCACTGCGCCGCGCCGGGCTTCAGCGGCTTACGGTTTGCTGGGCTTGCCATTGGCCTTTGTGGCCTTGCCGGTGTACGTGCATTTGCCCAATCTGTACGCCCAGCAATATGGTGTGCCGCTGGCGGCTTTGGGCGCGGTGTTGTTGCTCAGCCGCAGCATTGACGCGGTGGTGGACCCGTGGCTGGGGCGTTGGGGTGACCGCCTTTACCGCCATTCGTGGCGGGCCGTGTGGGCAGCAGCAGTGGTGTTGGCGCTGGCTGTGGCGTTGGGTTTTACGGCCTTGTTTTTTCCGCCCGCTGCGGCTTTGTCGCCCACGGCTTTGTTGGTGTGGGTGGGCTGTGCGCTCACACTCAGTCACCTGGCTTACAGCGGGCTGGGCATCTTGCACCAGGCCTGGGCGGCGCGGCAAGGCGGCGGCGGCATCGCGCAAAGCCGCTGGGTGGCTTGGCGCGAAGGTTTTGCGCTGGTGGGTGTGCTGCTAGCGTCGGCCTTGCCCGCGCTGTGGGGCTGGGCGCTGACCACCGCTTTGTTGGTGCTCATGCTGGCGCTGGGTTTGTTCACCTGGCAGCAAACGGCACGCAATGCTTTGGCATCGGATGGCGGGGCACCTCAAGGCCATGCGGTGGGCAGCCTTTGGCAGCCATGGCAACACGCGGGCTTCCGTCGCCTGCTGATGGTGTTCATGCTCAACGGCTTGGCCAGTGCCGTGCCCGCGACTCTGGTGCTGTTTTTTGTGCAAGACCTGCTGCAAGCGCCCAAGGCCATGGAGCCGCTGTTTTTGGGTCTGTACTTTGCTGCCGGGGCGTTGTCTTTTCCGCTGTGGCTCAAGGTGATCGATCGCCTCGGCCTGCTCCGTACCTGGGCCACCGGCATGGCCTTGTCGGTGTTGGCCTTTGTCAGCGTGGTCACGCTGGGCGCGGGCGACACGACGGGCTTCTTGCTGGTGTGTGCCCTGTCGGGCATGGCGCTGGGCGCGGACCTCACGGTGCCCGGTGCGCTGCTGAATCAGCTGATTGACCGCTGCGGCGAGCGGGGCCGCACAGACGGCGCGTTCATGGGCTGGTGGAATCTGGCCACCAAGCTCAACTTGGCTTTGGCCGCTGGGCTGTCTTTGCCACTGCTTGGCTTGTGGGGTTATGCCCCGGGCCAGCAAGGCGCTGACGCCGTGCTGGCGCTGGGCCTGGCTTATGGCCTGCTGCCTTGTGTGCTCAAGCTCCTGGCGGGCTTGGCTTTGTATCTGGGTCTGATGCGTCGGCCCGATTTGATCTCGGGGCCAGATGTGGCCCATTCTGCAACATGAAAATTTGGCATGAAGCCGCTTTGACACCCGACACATTCGACCACTGGAGCCCACCATGCGCCCAAACAACGCCTTGATTCACCGCCGCACTGCCCTGACCCGCTTGGGCGCTTTGTCCATGGTGGCGGCCACGCCGTTCCTGGCCAGCTGCGCCGGCCCGCAGGTGCAAAACTATGCGCAAGAAAAACCGCAACTGGATTTGCGCACCTACTTCAACGGCACCATCGACGCCTGGGGCGTGTTCACCGACCGCAGCGGCCAAGTCGTCAAGCGCTTCACCGTGGTCATGGACTGCAGCTGGAATGGCGATGAGGGCGTGCTGGACGAGGCCTTTGTGTACTCGGATGGTACGAAGCAACGCCGCATCTGGAAACTCAAGGCCGGGCCGAACGGCACCTACACCGGCCGCGCTGACGACGTGGTGGGCGAGGCCTCGGGCCAGGTCAGCGGCAATGCGTTCCGCTGGGGCTACACGCTGGCGCTGCCAGTCGATGGCCGTGTCTGGCACGTTGACTTTGACGACTGGATGTACCTGATGGACGATCGCGTCATGCTCAACAAAGCCACCATGAGCAAATGGGGCGTGAAGCTGGGCGAGGTCACCCTGTCCTTTACGCGTCGCACGCCTTTGTTGGTGAAGCCGGGTTGATGCGCATGAGTTTGAACAAGCAGATGGGTGATTGGCAAGGCCGCCGCGTTTGGCTCGTGGGGGCATCGACCGGCATTGGCCTGGCTTGCGCACAGGCGCTGCGTGCGGCTGGTGCCCAGGTGGTAGTGTCGGCCCGCAACCCGCAAGGCGTGCAAGACTGGGCCACGCAGGATGCGGGTGTGCAGTGGCGTGCGATGGACGTGAGCGACCCGAACCAGGTTCAGGCCACAGCCAGCGCCCTGCTGGCCGAAGGCCCGCTCGACTTGGTGGTGTATGCGGCCGGTTATTACCGCGCCCAACGCGCCACGGCCATGGACATCGACGACTTGTTGCAGCACGACAAAGTCAATTACCAAGGTGCACTTCAGGTCATCAACGCGGTGCTGCCTGGCATGCTGGCACGCCAAAGCGGGCACATCAGCTTGCTCAGCAGCGTGGCCGGTTGGCGCGGTCTGCCCAATGGCCTGGCCTATGGCCCGACCAAGGCAGCGCTGACGCACCTGGCGGAGACGCTCTACATCGACTTGCAAGACCAAGGCATTGGCGTGAGCGTGGTTAACCCGGGCTTTGTGGCGACGCCGCTCACGGCGCAAAACCAGTTCACCATGCCCGCCCTTATCAGTCCCGAAGAAGCAGCCCGCGAGATGCTCAAGGGTTGGGCCAAAGGCCAGTTCGACATCCATTTCCCCAAGCGCTTCACGCTGTGGCTGAAACTGTTGCGCCTGCTGCCTTACCGCTTGTACTTTCCCCTGGTGCGCAAGTTCACCGGTTTGTAAGCCTGCATTGAAAGCCGCTCATGGACACCCGACACGCCACTCAGAACCTGGCCACATTTTTTGAGGCGCTGTCGCCGCAAAGTGTGGCGCAGCTGCATACGGTCTATGACGCACAAGCCACGTTCAAGGACCCCTTCAATGAGGTGCAGGGCCTGCCCGAGATTGAGCGGATTTTTCGGCACATGTACGTGGCGCTGGACCAGCCGCATTTTGTCGTGACCGGTCAGGTGGTGGATGGCTTCCAGGCCCTCCTGACTTGGGAATTTCGCTTTCGTTTCAAGCGTTTTGACACCACCACCTGGCAAGCCGTGCGCGGCGCCAGCCATGTGGTGTTCAACGAGCAGGGTTTGGTGACGATGCACCGCGACTATTGGGATGCCGCGGAAGAGTTGTACGAGAAACTGCCGGTGGTGGGCGGGCTTATGCGCTGGCTCAAAAAACGCGCCAACACTTGACTGCCCAGAGCTTGGTGGCAGTGGTCAGCCCGGCAAGCTGTCCATAAAGCTCGGCCGCTGGGCCAGCTTGTCGTACAGCTTGTGCAGATTCGGGTGGGGCGTGCGCCAGTCGATTTGTGGGAAACGGAAATCCAGATAGCCCAGCGCACAGCCCACGGCAATGTCGGACAGGCTCAGGTGGATGCCAGAGCAAAATGCTTTGTCACCCAGACCGCGGCTCATGGCCTGCAGGGCGTGCTGTATCTTGTCCAGTTGGCGGTCGATCCAGGCTTGGCTGCGCTGGCTGTCTGTGCGCTCGGTCCAGACCGCTTCCATGCGGGCCAGCAAGGCGGCGTCCAGTAGGCCATCGGCCAAGGCTTCCCAGGTCTTGACTTCGGCGCGTTCGCGCCCGGCCGACGGGATGAGTTTGCCCACAGGCGACAAAGTGTCCAGATATTCCACGATCACCCGTGAATCGAACACGGCTTCGCCGCCTTCCATGATCAGGCAAGGCACTTTGCCCAGAGGGTTGGATTGGTGGATGGTGGTCTGCGCCGACCAGACGTCTTCTGTCACGTGCTGGTAGTCCAGCTTCTTCTCGGCCATGACGATGCGCACTTTGCGGACATAAGGACTGGTGTTGGAGCCGATGAGTTTCATGGTGGAGAAATGTCTGAACAGAATTGCTGCTGATTCTAGAGGGTAGAGGGTGCTGGCCGCTGACAGGCGTTGTGATCGCCCTTGCCATGGCGGCTTGCCCCTGCGAATTACAATCAAAGGATGAATTTCACCCCCATTTCCGCCCTGTCGCCGCTGGATGGCCGTTACGCCAGCAAACTCAATGCCTTGCGCCCGCTCATGAGCGAGCAGGGTTACATGCACCGCCGCGTTCAGGTCGAAATCGCCTGGTTCATCGCCTTGTCCGATGCGGGCTTTGCCGAATTCAAGCCCTTGACCCCGGGTGCCCGCTCTTATTTGACAGCGCTGGTGAAAAACTTCTCAGAAGCCGACGCTGTGGCCATCAAGGAGTTTGAGAAAACCACCAACCACGACGTCAAGGCCGTGGAGTACTGGATCAAATCCAAGTTCAAGGACCGCCCTGAACTGGAAAAAGCCGCTGAATTCGTGCACTTTGCCTGCACCAGCGAAGACATCAACAACACCAGCCACGCCCTGCAGCTCAAGGGCGCACGCGCCCAGGTGATCCTGCCGGGTCTGGATGGGCTGATCGCCAAGCTGCGTGAGATGGCCCACGCGTTTGCCGAGGTGCCCATGCTCAGCCGCACCCACGGTCAAACCGCCAGCCCCACCACCGTGGGCAAGGAAATGGCCAACGTGGTGATGCGCTTGAACGGCTGCCGCGAAAAGATTGCCGCCGTCAAACTCATGGGCAAGATGAACGGTGCCGTGGGCAACTACAACGCCCACCTGTCGGCTTGGCCCGACTTTGACTGGGAAGCCTTTGCACGCCAAGTGGTCGAGACCCCCGAGCTGGCCGAAACCCAGGCCAGCCAATGGGGTTTGGGCCTCACGTTTCAGCCTTACAGCATCCAGATCGAGCCACACGACTACATGGCCGAGTTGTTTGACGCTGTGGCCCGCAGCAACACCATCCTGATTGACCTGTCACGTGACATTTGGGGCTATGTGAGCCTGGGTTATTTCAAGCAGCGCTTGAAGGCTGGCGAAATCGGTTCGTCCACCATGCCGCACAAGGTTAACCCCATCGACTTTGAAAATGCCGAAGGCAACCTGGGCCTGGCCAACGCCGTGCTCAAGCACCTGAGCGAAAAGTTGCCCATCAGCCGCTGGCAGCGTGACCTGACCGACTCTACCGTGCTGCGCAACATGGGCGTGGGCCTGGGTTACACCGCGCTGGCCTATGCCTCGCTGATGACCGGCCTGAACAAACTGGAGTTGAACGAAGAAGCGCTGGCCGCTGATTTGGACGCCGCTTGGGAAGTGTTGGCCGAGCCGATCCAGACCGTGATGCGCCGCTATGGTGTGCAAGGTGCTTATGAAAAGCTCAAGGAAGTCACACGGGGCAAGACCGTCACGGCGGCCGACCTGCATGGCTTGATTGCGGCGCTGGAAATCCCCCAAGCCGACAAGGACCGCTTGCTGGCCATGACGCCGGGCAGCTACATCGGCAAAGCCGCTGAGTTGGCCCGCCGGGTTTGATCGGTTCACATGGCCCTCAAATCCACCATCTACAAAGCCAACCTGTCGATCGCTGACATCGATCACAGCTATTACGAAGACCATCAGCTCACGCTGGCGCGTCACCCGAGCGAGACCGATGAGCGCATGATGATCCGCCTGCTTGCGCTGGCCATCAATGCCTACAAGCTGCAAGCTGTGTGCAACGGTGATGGCAAGCTGGCTTTTGGCGCGGGCTTGTCGGACCCGGACGACCCGGACGTCAGCCTGCGCGATTTCACCGGCCAGACCCGCATGTGGATCGAAGTCGGTCAGCCCGAAGACAAGCCGATCATGAAAGCCTGCCAGAAGGCCGATGAGGTGTTGCTGTATTGCTTCAACCACGCGGCCGAAGTCTGGTGGAAGGGCATTGAGAACAAGCTGACGCGCCTGGACAAGCTGCAGGTCTGGCGCGTGCCCACCGAGCGCTCAC
This sequence comes from Limnohabitans sp. YIMB22184, assembly GCF_048020265.1. Classification (GTDB taxonomy): domain Bacteria; phylum Pseudomonadota; class Gammaproteobacteria; order Burkholderiales; family Burkholderiaceae_C; genus Limnohabitans_A. The sequence goes on along the minus strand of NZ_CP171843.1, from coordinate 2,827,742 downwards.
AAGAGCTGGCCCAATTGGCTGAGCGCAGCATGCAGTTGCAAGCCACGGTGCAGGAAGGCTCCGTCACCTTCAGCAGCGACAAGGGCAGCGTGCACATCGAGTTGCAACGCTGGAAGTAAAGCCTCGGCCTACAAATCCAGCTTGGTTTGGGCCTCGGCTGCCGCTTTGGCCCATTGGCGGTCTTCTGCGGCGCGTTCGGCATAACGGTTGAAGCGCCACGAGGTGCCGTCCACGGTGATGCGTCGCCAGACGGCCCGTTTTTCTCCGGCGCTCATCTCGGTCCACAGCTGCACTTCCTCAAAGCTGCGGCCGCAGCCTTTGCAGGTCTCATCGCCCTGGCTGGTCGAGCAAATAGCGATGCAAGGTGTGTCGGGTGTGCTGGCGTACCAGTCCTGCCAAGCTTCTGCAGCGGCCAAAGGCAGGGTGAACTCGTCGGCTAAATCTTGTTTGTAATAGACCATCAAGCCATACACCTCGGCCAGTGCACGCAATTCACGTGGCAAGGTGACCCCGTCCGGCGAGGGGTTCTTGAGGCGCCAATGGTTGATGGCGGCTTCGATGTCGGTGATGTGAATTCCGGCCATGGTGTGTCTGAAGAAGGAGCGCGATCATAGCGCCTTCGGGGTGAGCGGCTCAGCGCTCGGCTTGCATGGCCCGTATTTGCGCTTGGGCCTGTCGCAATCGGGTGTCCACAATCGAGGCTTCGATGTGGTCACCGGCTTGCAGTCGGTTGTTTTGGGCCCAGTCTTGCGCCGCCCGAAAGCGGTCAACCGCCCCGCTCCAATCCATGCGGGCCATTTGCGCTTCCCCTTCGGCACGCAGCGACGGCAGGCTCTGCCCCTGCAAGGCCAACATGCTGGCCAGGGTGTTCCAAGCCTGCGCATCGTGTGGGGCCTGTGTGACTTGTTCACGCAGCTTTTGGGTGATGCTGGCGCGTGCCGGATGCGGTGGCAAGCGCAACAGGGCTTGCGCGGTGGCGATGAGTTCTGGGCGCGGCAACTGCGCCTGGTTCAAGCCCTCGAGCACTTGCAGTGCTGTTGTAAAACGCTCTTGTTTGGCGGCCACCTCGGCCTGCAGCAAAAGCGTCAGCCGTTTGGCTTCGGGCGAGGTCGACGTCAATTGCGACAGCCGCTGCCAGCTGCGCTCGGCCGCAGTCATGTCCCGCAGCTGCAGGTGCGCCAAAGTGGCCGCATACAGAGCCCCTGCTTGTTGCGCGGCCGTGGCCTGTGGCGAGGTGGCCTTGCCGTCCTGGGTCCAGGCCTTTAAGGCTTCCACACTGTTTTGCGACATGACCCGGGCGCGAGCGGCCAGCATGGCTTGCACCATGTCACCGCCTGCGCGTGGGGTGGCGCTGTTCAGCTGCAAGCGCGCCTGCATGTCGGCGATGCGTTCGGTGGTCAAGGGGTGGCTGCGCAGGTAAGGAAATGCGCCGTTGTCGTTCACGCCTGCGGCTTGTTGCAGCTTGGCAAACATGCCCACAAAGCCTTGTGGGTCATAACCTGCGTCGGCCAGGATGCCGTAGCCCACCCGGTCGGCTTCACGCTCCATGTCGCGCGAATAACTCAGTTGCGACTGAATCGCAGCGGCTTGCCCGCCCACGATCAGACCCTGCGCGGCTTGGGGGTTCTTGCTGATGGCGATGGCGCCCAAAATCATCGAGCCGATCACCCAGGGCGTCATCTTGGCTTGTTCGTCAATCGACCGGGCGATGTGGCGCTGGGTGACATGGCTCAGTTCGTGCGCCAACACCGAGGCCAGTTCGTCATGGGAGGTGACCACCGCGATCAGGCCCAAATGCACACCCAGATAACCACCGGGCAAGGCAAAAGCGTTCACCGAGCGGTCACGGCCGAGCAAAATACGCCAGGCAAAGCGCTCTTGCAAATCGGTGGACAGCTCTCCACGGGCAGCGGCAGCCTTGATCAGCGGTGCCCACAGGCGCTGGATGTATTCGTCCAGAACCGGGTCTTCGAGGTAATCCGGGTCGCGGTACAGCTCCCGCGCAATGCGGTCGCCCAATTGCCGCTCGGCCCCCAGAGAAATGCCCTCGCTGTTGCCCAAAGACGGCAATGCGTTGGGCTGGGTCCAGCCAGGCTGCAAGCCCAGAGCGCCCAGCAGCAGGACCAGCATCAGTCGGGAAGGGCGAAAGAAGTGTTTCAAGGTGATCGACGTCCCATGAATGGATCGGTTGATGGCCGTATGATGCGCCATTCTTGTCAACCTTTTGTAAATGGTTTTAACCAGCACAGCCATGACCCCCTCTACCGATGTCTTGACCCATTTTGATGCCCAAGGCCAAGCCCACATGGTGGACGTGGGGGGCAAATCCAGCACGCGGCGCATCGCGGTGGCCACCGGTCGCATCGAGATGCTGCCGGCCACACTGGCACTGATCGAGTCGGGCACCGCCAAAAAAGGCGACGTGCTGGGCATCGCCCGCATCGCCGGGATTCAGGGCGCCAAAAAGACCAGCGACCTGATTCCACTGTGTCACCCGATTGGCCTGACCCGAGTGGCGGTCGAGTTCGAGGTGTTGAGCGCTGACAATGCGGTGGCCTGCACGGCCACTGCCGAAACCATCGGCCAGACGGGTGTCGAGATGGAAGCCCTCACGGCCGTGCAAGTGGCTCTGCTGACGATTTATGACATGTGTAAAGCCGTCGATCGGGGCATGACCATCAACGGCGTCACCTTGCTGGAAAAGCATGGGGGTAAGAGCGGGAGCTTTGTGGCGAAGTAATGGGTTACGGGTTACTGCAAATGAGGTGTTTGGTCAAAGTGTTGGCTTTGGCGCTGCCTTTCACCTCAAGCGACGGTAGCCCCACACCACCCGCATGCCGGTGGTGATTGCGCACAGCACAGCAAAGCCGTAAGCCAGTACCGAAAAGTACCCGGGCCAAAAGCACATGGCCGCGAACACTGCGATGGTTTCTGTGGCCTCGGTGAGGCCCCCCAAAAAGTAAAAGCTTTTGCCTGGCAAAGTCGTGTCAGCCAGTCCCCGTTTTTCGGCCAACGCGGCGAAAGCCAGAAAGCTGCTGCCGGTGCCGATGAAGCTGGCCAGCAGCACGGCGGCGGGCAGTGCGTTGGCTGTGGGGTTGGCCACGGCAAAGGCCAGGGGAATCGTGGCGTAAAACAAAAAGTCCAGCGCGATGTCGAGGAAGCCGCCCGCGTCGGTGGGCTGCGTGAGGCGTGCCACTGTGCCGTCCAAGCCATCGAGCAGCCGAGAAGCGAGCAGCAGCGCCAAGCCCGCCATCCACGCCTGTGAAGCAATGGCCACGCCGGCGGCCAGGCCCAATACAAAGCCTAGCCAGGTGAGTGCGTCAGCGCCCACACCTGTGCGCACCAGCACGCGGGCTGCGGCATTCAACACAGGGCGCAGCAGCGCCTGGGCATGGCGGTCAAGCATGTGCGGCTCCGATCACAGCTGGGGTGCCCAGCTGTACCACTCGTTCGGGGTCGGCGATGTCTTCAGGGTCGTGCGTGACCATCATCACCGGGATGCCCCGCTCGCGCACGTGGGCAAATACCCACGGCCGCAACTGCGCACGCAAGGCCGCGTCGAGTTTGGAAAAGGGCTCGTCTAGTAGTAGGGCCTGCGGTTCGGCCAACAGCGCCCGCATGAGCGCCACACGGGCGCGTTGCCCGCCCGACAGGGTCGATGGATCGCGTTCGCCCAAACCCGTCAACTCGGCTTCTTGCAGTGCTTGCTGCACACGCGCCTGGCGCTGTGCTGGCGGCCCATGGCGGGGCACGGCAAACAGCAGGTTTTCAGCCACGGTCATGTGGGCAAACAGCAGCGCATCCTGAAACACCAGACCTACCCCGCGCAGGTGAGTGGGCAGTGGCGTGAGGTCGCGGCCGTTCAGCCACACGCGGCCTGCAAACTGCAAGGGCTGCAGTCCTTCGGACACGCTGGTCAGCGTGCCCGCGATGGCGGCCAGCACCGAGCTTTTGCCGCAGCCGCTGGGGCCCATGAGCGTGAGGATCTCGCCGGCAGGCACGTGCAGGTGCAGGGCTTGCACCAGGGCCTGCGTGGGCGTGCCCAGGCGTTCGATGTCGATCTGCAGTCCCGCGTTCATGTGTTGGCTTTCATCGGCCCGATCTTCTCAAATTGTCGCGGCCTGCCCCACCAGCTTGCCAAGGCAAAGGCCAGCACGGGCAAGAGCATCTGCAAGGCTGCATAAGCGCTCATGAGTGAGCGCTGTGCGCCAGATGCCAGCGTTACGGCTTCGGTGGTCACGGTGGCAAAGCGCCCCGCCCCCACATACAGAGTGGGCAAATACTGCGCCACGCTGACGGCAAAACCCACCGCCCAGGTCGAGGCGATGGCGCGTCGAAGCAGGGGCCATTGGATGTGCCGCAGATACGTCCAGCGCCCATGACCTAGGCTGGCTACCACCGCAGCCTGGCGCGGGTCTACTGCCAAGTAGGCCGGCTCCAAAGCCAGCAGCACATACGGCAACACCATGACCGAATGCGCCAGCAGCAGGCCCAGCCATTGTCCCTCCAGACGCCACTGCAGCGCGAGGCTGTACAGGCCCACCACCCACAACACCGAGGGCAGCACCAGAGGGAGAAGCCACCAAGGCCGCAAAGCCCGTTGCCAGCTGCGCGGGGCCCATTCCAACCACGCCACCGACCAGACCAGACACAGGCTGGCCGATGCCACCGCCAAGCCCAAAGTGGTCCACACCGTGGCGGCACTGGCCAGCACCTGCGACCAGGCGTGCGAGGTCCACAACGACGGCCACAGCTGCGGAAAAGGCCAAACCCCCGAGACGCTGCCCATCGCGAGCGCGAACCAGACGGCGAGGTAGGCACCGCCGATGGCGAACGCCAGGCCGGACATTCGGCCGCAAGACAGGCTTGCTGTTGAATGCCAATGCTTGCTTGAAAGGCCATTCGGCTGTGGTGGCAGCCTCCCACAAAAACGCCCAACCCAAGGCAGTGTTTTTTGTAGCAGCGAGCCCTTGCTCGCGAATGTTCGCAGGCCCGACCACGCACGCAACAAAACAACCGTCAGCCCCGCCCATATCGCCACACTCGCCGTGAGCGCACCCGCCGCCGCCGCCCCTTGCGCCTGCATGGCCGCATCGGCATCGCCCAGCCATTGCCAGGCCAGCACCGCCAAAGTGGGCGGCGACGCAGGTCCGATGATGAGCGCCATGTCCACCACCGTGAGGCCATAGACCAGCACCGCCAGCAAAGGCCAGCGCAAGCGCGGGGCCAGCTGCGGCCACACCACTTGTGCAAAGGCCTGCGGTGGTGTGTGGCCCAAGGTTTGGGCCAGTGCAAATTCGGCCTGCCAGCGGCGGCGCAAGTCTTCGCGCTGCAGCTGCGTGGCCGCCACCCACAACAAAAAAGGCACTTCCTTGAGCCACAGCGCCAAAATCAGGCCCAAGCCCCAGGGGTCTTGCGTGGTCGGCCAAGGCGGCGGCGCGTCAAAACCTGTCCAGCTCGGCGACACCAGGCGCAAGGCCCAGCCACTGGGTGAGAGCCACAGCACCAGGCCAATGGCCATGGCCGCGTGCGGCGTGGCCAGCAAGGCGGGCACATGCAACAGCCAACGCGCCAGTTGCCGGCGGATGAAACCACTGGCCAGCAAATGGGCCATCGTCCACCACACCAGTGCCGTTGAGGCCAGGCCGGTCCACAGCGTCATGCCCCAAGCACGCAGTGTTTGCGGATCGGTCCACAGAGCTTGCCAGCCCTGCGCGTCAAGCACTTGCGATGCGGCTGCCCACAAGGCCCAAGCCATGGGCATGGCAGCGATCAAGGCCAGCAAAAAAGCGGGCAAGAAGCTCACACGCCGTAGCGGCGTGTCCACTCTTTTTCGAGCGCATCGACCCAGGAAGCGTGCGGCTCAGACAGCACGGGTGCGGTCATGGCCACTTGCCCAGGTCGCGCTGCCGACTGAAAACGCGCCCGCTCGGCAGCGGGTAAGCGGGCCACATCCAGCACCGTTGGGTCGCCCCACACATCGATGTCGGCCTTGCGTGCTTGGGCTGCGGGTGACAGCAAGAAGTTGGCCGCCACCTGCGCACCTGCTTTGCTGGGCGCGTTGTAAGGAATGGCCACAAAGTGCGTGTTGCCGATCGTGCCCTTGGCAAACTGCCAACTTTGCACCGTGGCAGGCAGGCGCTTGGCAGCGATCTCGTTGGCCGCCTCGTTGGGGTTGAAGGTGAGGCCCAGCAGCAGCTCACCATCGGCCATCATCTGGCGCACGGCGGCCGAGTTTTGTGGAAACTGTTTGCCACCTCGCCACAGCTGCGGGTGCAGCGCATCCAGAAAGCGCCACAAGGGTGCAGCCTGGGCCGCCAAAGCAGCGGCCGTCACGGGCTGAGCCAGCGTTTTCACATCAGGCGCATGCTCGATCAAGGCCTGCTTGACGAAGGTTGTGCCATGGAAATTGGGCGGGCGCGGGTAGGTGATGCGCCCGGGTTGCGTGCGGGCCAAGGCCAGCAACTCGGCCATGCTTTGTGGTGGCTGGGGCAGTCGCTGGGCATCGGCAAAAAACGTCAGTTGGGCCATGCCCCAAGGTGCTTCCAGTCCATCGGTCGGCACCGAAAAATCAACCAGTGTGGTGGGCTTGCCCAGCGTGTCCACCCACTGGAAATTCGGCAAGGCTTGGGCAAAGGGCGCAGACAGCAGGCCATCGCGTTTCATGGCGGCGAAGTTCTCGCCGTTGATCCAGACCAGGTCGACCGTGCCTTCGGTATCCTGGCGACCGGCTTGCTTTTCGGCGCGCACGCGCTTGACGACATCGGCCGCATCGCTGATCTTGACGTGCTGCAGCTTGACGCCAAAGTCACGCTGCAATTCGGCCGCCACCCATTGCAAGTAGGCGTTGATCCGCTCGCTGCCCGCCCAGGCATTGAAGTAAACGGTTTGACCGCGTGCGGCACGCAATGTATCGGTCCAAGATGAGGCGGCTTGAACAGGGCAAACCACTGTTGCGGCCAGCAAACCCAAAGTGCTGCGACGCGAGATGGAAGTCAAAGGTGTCATCGGAGAATCCATGAGGTGCCTCGCCTGAGTCAACAAAATCAAACCTCAGTCGCCAAAGGCAAGTTCAGCAACAGGTTTTGCGGTTTGAGTTTGAGCAGGCCTTGTTCGTTCATGGCCAGGCCCAGATAGACGGGCTTGCCCTGAACATCGGCACGCATGTCTTGCGGGTTGTCAAAGCGCAGTTTGAACAGGCTGATGAGCTGTTGTTGGCGCTTGGCATCCAGCTCAGTGCCTTGGTACAGGTCGTTGAGCAAGGCTGTGGCGGTGGCGTCCAGCCCCACATGCCAGCGCCAAGCCGGATCGTCGACTTTTTGTACCGGCTCGATGCTGACGGCCACCCCTAAAAAGTGCTGCACCCAACGAGCCAGTACCACCGACAAGGCCTTGAGCCCTGAGCGGGCGTTGACCATGCTCAGAATCAAACCGTGCGGCAATTCGTTTTGCAGTTCATGCGTCATGTCGAGCAAAAACGCATAGCGACCCAGGCCTTCGCGTTGCGCAAAATAGCGCTCGGCGTTGTCTGGGTGCAGCACCTTCACATCAACCGCCTTGAGCGTGGCGCCGCCCTCCATCAAGAGGCGGCCCATTTCGCCCAGGCCACCTGTGGATTTGAGGCTATCGAGTGTGTCGCTGTCGCCCGACAGCACACGGCCGCCTTCGATGGTGATGCGCTGACGGCGAAACAGCAACTCGGCCGCACGCCAGACCCAGGCGTCCTGCACATCGGCCAGCACATTGCACACGATGGCCTGCACCACGAGGTCAATGAAAAGCGGAGGCAGCTGAATGTTGCCGCTTTGTTGCCAGGCCATGTAGGCCGACTCCAGCGAGCCAGCGGCTTGCACCTCATCACGAAAGCGCAAGAACAGTTGGTAGTTCTCCCGCGCATCGTCGTCCTTGAAGGCCTGAAGTTGCGCAGGCAACACGGGCATCAAAGGATCATCCAGCAAGGCCTTGTGCAAACGTTTTTCGGCTTTGCATGATTCGGGCACCAAGGCCAGCTCGGGGCGCTGCAACCACAGCCGCCAGTAGTCGGGCGTGGGGCTCATCCAGCCACGCGCGTTGCGCGTCAGGTGTTGGTGGCCGCAGGCTGTCCAGAAGTTGTGCATGGTGGTCACAGGTTGGGGGCCAACAAGCGTTGCAGATCTTTGACTTCCACACCTCTGCGCTGGGCCAGGTCTTGTACCTGGTCGTCGCCCACTTTGCCGACGTTGAAGTATTGCGCCTCGGGGTGGGCGATGTAGAAGCCGCTCACGCTGGCCGCAGGCGTCATGGCCAGGCTCTCGGTCAGACCCATGCCGATGTCCTGGCATTGCAGCAAGTCGAACATCGCTTTTTTGGCGCTGTGGTCGGGGCAGGCAGGGTAGCCGGGTGCGGGGCGGATACCCTGGTACTTTTCGGCAATCAGCTCTTCGTTGCTGAGCACTTCACCAGCGGCGTAACCCCAGAGATCGGTGCGCACTTTTTTGTGCAGGCATTCGGCCAGCGCTTCGGCCAGGCGGTCGGCCAGTGACTTGAGCATGATGGCGCTGTAGTCGTCGTGTGCGGCTTCAAAAGCGGCGGCGCGTTTGTCGGCACCGATGCCTGCGGTGACAGCGAACACGCCGACGTGGTCGGGTGCGGTGCCTGCGGGTGCCACGAAGTCGGCCAGGCAACGGCTGGGGCGCATCACGCCATCGATCATGTGTTTCTCGGTCTGTTGCCGCAAGCCGCGCCAGGTCATGGCGACCTGCTGCCGGGACTCGTCGGTGTAGAGCGCGATGTCGTCGTCGCTCACGCTGTTGGCGGGGAACAGGCCCAGCACCGCGTTGGCCGTGACCCAGCGGCCATCGATGATTTTTTGCAGCATGGCTTGGCCGTCTGCATACACCTTGCGGGCCTGCTCACCCACCACCTCGTCGTCGAGGATCGCCGGGAAAGGCCCGGCCAAGTCCCAGGTCTGGAAGAACGGGCCCCAGTCGATGTACTGCGCGATTTCGGCCAGGTCGTAGTTCTTGAACACGCGGCGGCCAATGAACTTGGGCGCGGCGGGCACGCCTTGTGACCAGTCGATGGGCGTCTTGTTGGCGCGGGCCTGCGCCAACGTCCACATGGGGGTTTGTTTTTTGCCCGCGTGCTGCTCGCGCACCTTGGCGTAATCGGCGTTCAAGTCGGCGATGAACTTGGCCGCTTGCTCGGACAGCAAACCCTGCGCCACGCCCACGCTGCGCGAGGCATCGGGCACATAGACCACGGGGCCGGAATAGTTGGGCGCGATCTTCACAGCGGTGTGCACGCGGCTGCAGGTGGCACCACCGATCAAGAGCGGCATTTGGCGCTCGCGGAAGTACGGGTCTTTTTCCATCTCGGCCGCCACGTACTGCATCTCTTCGAGGCTCGGCGTGATCAGGCCCGACAGGCCAATGATGTCGGCGTTTTCTTCCTTGGCTTTGGCCAAAATTTCGTGGCAGGGCACCATCACGCCCATGTTGACCACTTCAAAGTTGTTGCACTGCAAGACAACGGTGACGATGTTCTTGCCAATGTCGTGCACATCGCCCTTGACGGTGGCGATCACGATCTTGCCCTTGGCTTTGACGTCGTGCCCTGCAGCTTCTTGCGCGAGTTTTTCGGCTTCGATGTAAGGCAGCAAATGCGCCACGGCCTGCTTCATCACCCGGGCGCTTTTCACCACTTGCGGCAAGAACATCTTGCCCTGGCCGAACAGGTCGCCGACCACGTTCATGCCGTCCATCAACGGGCCTTCGATCACATGCAAGGGCCGTCCGCCCTGCGCCAAAACCTCTTGGTAAGCCGCTTCGGTGTCTTCGTTGATGAAGTCGGTGATGCCGTGCACCAGCGCATGCGAGAGGCGCTGCGCCACGCTCACAGGCGCATCGGGCGTGCCGCGCCAGGCCAGCTTGGTGCTCTCGTCTTTGGCGGCACCCTTGGCGCTGTCGGCAATCTCCACCAGGCGCTCGCCCGCGTCAGGGCGGCGGTTCAACACCACGTCCTCCACCCGCTCGCGCAGCGTGGGCTCCAGGTCGTCGTACACACCGACCATGCCCGCGTTCACGATGCCCATGTCCATGCCCGCTTTGATCGCGTGGTACAGGAACACGGTGTGGATCGCTTCGCGCACCGGGTCATTGCCCCGGAAGCTGAAGGACACGTTCGACACACCGCCCGACACCTTGGCACCCGGCAGGTTCTGCTTGATCCAGCGCGTGGCTTCGATGAAGTCCACCGCGTAGTTGTTGTGCTCTTCGATGCCGGTGGCGATCGCAAAAATGTTGGGGTCGAAGATGATGTCTTCGGGGGGGAAGTCCACCTCGTCCACCAACACGCGGTAAGCGCGCTCGCAGATCTCGATCTTCCGTTCGTAGGTGTCGGCCTGGCCTTTCTCGTCAAACGCCATCACCACAGCGGCCGCGCCATAGCGCTTGACCAGCTTGGCCTGGCGCTTGAATTCGTCCAAGCCCTCTTTCATGCTGATCGAGTTGACGATCCCTTTGCCCTGGATGCAGCGCAGACCCGCTTCAATCACGGTCCATTTGCTGGAATCCACCATCACCGGCACGCGGGCAATGTCGGGCTCACCCGCCATCAGGTTCAAAAACCGCACCATGGCCGCTTGGCTGTCGAGCATGGCTTCGTCCATGTTCACGTCGATCACCTGTGCACCGTTTTCGACCTGCTGACGCGCCACGGCCAAGGCCTCTTCGTACTGGCCGTTCAGGATCATGCGGGCAAAGGCTTTGGAGCCGGTCACGTTGGTGCGCTCGCCCACGTTGACAAACAGCGAACCGGTGCCGATGGAGACAGGCTCCAGACCGGACAGTTTCATGGGGGGAACAGACACGATTTCAGACGCAACAACAGACACGGGCTCACCTTGGGGCTACAGGTGAGCGTCGTTGTGCAAGATCATTCAGACATTGAACGGCCCCAAGCCTGACCTGCTGCGCCTGGACGGCGGCGGGCTGCAACGCTCCTTGAGGAAGCCAAGATTTTAACCGCTCACGCTTTTGCCTTGAAGACAACTCGGCGTTTCAGAGGGTTGCGGCCACAAACGGTCTTGCAGCATGCCTTTTGGCACGATGCAGGGGTGAAAACCTGACCATGGTCACGACGGTGTAGGAAGATGTGTCTGGCCGCATGAAAAAATCGAGCCCAACATCAACCTGCTCGCGTCTGTTGACTTCCTGGGCTTTTGGGGCGAATCACCAGCGATCAGCGTTTATCGTTCAATGTTTAGGTCCACCTGGGCCTTGGGCTTCACCGGAGTTTCCTGTCATGCGTTTTCGTCAAATCCTTGTGCTGCTCTTGCTGGCTTTGGCCATGGGTACCTTTGTCGCGTTGGATGCCGGGCGTTACCTCAGCTTTGAGCAGCTCAAGGCCAGCCAGGCCGGATTTGCCCAGTGGCACGCGCAGCAGCCGTTCATGGTGGCGGCGGTGTATTTCGGGGTGTATGTGCTGGCCACGGCCTTGTCGATTCCGGGGGCGGTCATCATCACTTTGGCGGGCGGTGCGGTGTTTGGTTTGTGGTGGGGCTTGTTGATCGTGTCCTTTGCTTCCACGTTAGGGGCCACCTTGGCATTTTTGGCTTCGCGCTTTGTGCTTCGTGACTGGGTGGAGGCCCGCTTTGGCCAACGCTTGGCCGATATCCATGCGGGGGTAGACAAAGAGGGCGCGTTTTACCTGTTCACCTTGCGCCTGATCCCGGTGGTGCCGTTTTTCCTCATCAACCTGTTGATGGGCCTGACGCGCATGAAGACCTGGACGTATTACTGGGTCAGCCAAATCGGTATGCTGGCCGGCACCGCGGTGTATGTGAACGCGGGCACGCAGTTGGCGCAGCTCGATTCGGTGCAGGGCATTTTGAGCCCGGCGCTTTTGGGCAGCTTTGTGCTGCTCGGCAGCTTTCCCCTGTTGGCGCGGCGTGTGGTGGCGGCCATCCAAAAGCGCCAGGTCTATGCCCGCTGGGCCAGCGTGCGCCCTAAGAGTTTTGACCGCAACCTGATCGTGATTGGCGGCGGCGCGGCAGGCCTGGTGTCGGCCTACATCGCCGCCGCCGTCAAAGCCAAAGTGACTTTGATCGAGGCGCACAAGATGGGTGGGGATTGCCTCAACTATGGCTGCGTGCCGAGCAAAGCCTTGATCCGGAGCGCCAAGCTGGCGCACCAGATGCGCCACGGTACGAGGTATGGCCTGAGCGACACCGCACCCACCTTCAGCTTCAGGGCGGTGATGCAGCGCGTGCACGATGTGATCCGCGCCATCGAGCCGCACGACAGCGTGGCGCGCTACACCGGCTTGGGTGTAGAGGTGCTGCAGGGTTACGGCAAGCTGGTGAACCCGTGGACGGTGGAGGTGACCTTGAACAACGGCCAGGTGCAGCGCTTGACTGCGCGGAGCATCGTGATCGCGGCGGGCGCACGTCCCATCGTGCCATCCTTGCCGGGTCTGGATGAGGTGGGCTACGTCACCAGCGACACGCTGTGGGACGCCTTTGCCAAGTTGGACGACATCCCCAAGCGCATCGTGGTGCTGGGCGGCGGGCCCATCGGTTGCGAGCTGTCGCAAAGCTTTGCCCGTCTGGGTGCGCAGGTGACGCAGGTCGAGATGGGCGATCGCATCATGGTGCGCGAAGACGAAGAGGTATCGGCCCTAGCGCGTGACGCTTTGCAGGCCGATGGGGTGCAGGTGCTCACTGCGCACCAGGCGCTGCGCTGTGAGCGCGTGCCTGTGCGCGATGCAGGGCTCCCGCCGGCTGTCACTGCGAGGAGCGACGCGACGCGGCAGTCAATGGTTCGCCACGTTTCGCTCGCGATGACGAAAGAAGACGCGATGACAAAAGAAAATGCGATGCCGCAGGCAGCTTCAATGACCGAAGGCGTTGCCGTCACGGCCTTTGAAAAACACCTGATCGTCGCGCACGAAGGGCAAGAGCGGGCTATTCCATTTGATGCATTGGTTTGCGCCGTGGGCCGTGCGGCCCGACTGCAAGGCTATGGACTCGAAGAACTTGGCGTGCCTACGCACCGCACGGTGCAGACCAATGAGTACTTGCAAACGCTCTACCCCAACATCTACGCCGCAGGCGATGTGGCCGGGCCTTACCAGTTCACCCACACGGCGGCGCACCAGGCTTGGTATGCGGCAGTCAACGCGCTGTTTGGCGACTTCAAATCTTTCAAGGTTGACAACCGCGTGATACCTTGGGCCACTTTCATCGACCCTGAGGTGGCGCGTGTGGGCCTGAATGAGCAAGAGGCCCAAGCCCAAGGCATCGCCTACGAGGTGACAAAGTACGGCATCGACGATTTGGACAGGGCCATTGCCGACAGCGAAGCCCATGGTTTTGTGAAAGTGCTCACCGTGCCTGGAAAAGACCACATTCTGGGCGTGACCATCGTGGGATCGCACGCGGGCGACTTGTTGGCCGAATATGTGCTGGCCATGAAGCATGGTCTGGGCTTGAACAAGATTTTGGGCACCATCCATACCTACCCGACGATGGCCGAGGCCAACAAATATGCCGCCGGTGAATGGAAGCGGGCCCACGCGCCGCAGAAGTTGCTGGCGTGGGTGAAAAAGTTCCACGACTGGCGACGCGAATGAACGCACTGCGCAAATCCGCCTTGGTCCTGCTGGTGCTGGGCATGGCCTGGCTGTCCGCATCCGCCATCGCACAAAGCCTCGCGCCTTTGGTGCCGTCCGATGGTGCAACGGCCAGCACCTGGCGTTTTGTGGGCTTTCCCAAATCCAAAGCCGACATCCCGCCCACGCGCTTCGAGTTGGCCGATGTCCAAGGCGAACGGGCGCTCAAAGTCAGCACCCGCGCTTCCTATGGCACCTGGGTACACGATTTGCCCAAAGTCGCTGCAGGCCGTTTGCAATGGCGCTGGCGGCTGGATCAACCGCTCACCGGTGGCAAAGGCGTGCCCGATATCTTGACCAAAGCCGGTGACGATGCCGCGATCAAGGTGTGCGTCATGTTTGACCATCCGCTCGATCGCGTGTCGTTTGTGGATCGCACCGTGCTGCGCATTGCCCGCAGTCTCAGCGGCGAAGATCTGCCTGCAGCGACGCTTTGTTACGTGTGGGACAGCACCTATCCCGCGGGCCTGCAGGGTCCGAACCCCTACACCCAACGTGTGCGCTTCATCACGCTGCAAGGCAAGGACGCGCCCCTGGCTCAGTGGCTCAGCGAGACCCGTGACGTGGCAGCCGACTTTAGAAGCTTGTTCGCAGACGAGTCCTCTGTCGGCGCCTCTTTGCCCAAAGTGCGCGCGGTGTTGATCGGTGCGGACAGCGACAACACAGGTGGTCAGAGTCTGGGCTGGATCAAGGGGTTGGACTGGGCCCGTTGAAAGAGGAGCCCAAGCGGTCAGCTTTTCGCTGGCTCCTCTTTCTTGTCTTCTTTGGCTTGGATGCCCCCGAGATCGAGCACCGCGTCCGTCACGATGTTCTGCGGCCCCTTCAACAACAAGATGTCGAAGCCGACCCGTTTGTATTGGTGATCGGGTGCGGGCGGACCCAGCTTGACCAAAAGTGGTGTGGGCAAGTCTTCGGGTTTTTCAGAGCTGGGCAGTGGCTGGCGAAGTTTCCAATCCCGCTCTTTGATCCTGGATTCACACTTGTCGCCACGCTTGACCATGCCTCTTGGGCATTCGCCAGGTCCTCGGTTCTCTTCGTAGTACTCCAGAAGCTGGGCTTTTTGCCGGCGACCAAAAAAGGCGTCGGGTACTTCGGGCTTGTCTGTTGGGGCGGTCATGGGCGCTTGCACGATGACCGGCTGCACCATGTTGTTGCCTGAGGCGGCGGGGCCTGGGAGAGGGGCTGGCGCGGCCACCACCGGCGCCGGAGCGGGCGGTGGTTGCGTGACCTCCACAGAGGCGCGGGCTTCCTTGCCTTTGGAGGTGTACATGGCGGCCATCAGCTCGGGATCGTTGGCAATTTTGGCTTCGATCAAACCGTCTACGTTGCCCGCCACTTCAATCGTGTCGGCCGTGCCCAGCCATGTGGCGCGGTTGGAGGCAATGGCGGCCAGCTGCGCTTGCGTGCAGCGCGGGCCTTTTTGCTTCAGCCAGGCGTTCACTTTGGTGATGCGCTCGGCCACATCGTGGGTGAGCAAAGCCAGGGACCTGAATTCGGCGACCAGGCATCCGCCTGCCCGGGCCTGGGCCTGGGCCGGGAAATGGAAAGCCAGCATGGCCGTGACCAAGCCGAGCAGGGAAAGACGCCAGTTTTTCATCAACAGTCCACGGACAGTGCATTTAAAACAGAAAACCACATCCATACATCGGCAATGGGCGAAGAATCTTGAGATGTCGTTGGCGCAATACCTGGTTGCAGGGACACGGGACGCCTCCAGGGTATGCAGTGGGCCGCTTCAGAGTCCTCAAAAGCAGTTGCCCAGATGTCGCCATGCCCCACAGAGGCGCCTTATTTTTGATTGAATTTATTGATTTGATCTAATAATAATGATTTTAATTTCATAAAAACCAACACAGCGTGCTAGAACAAGCAAAGTCACTTGTTTAAAATCAATTAATAAAAATAGGCATTTAAGAAAGAAACCAATTGAAATGATGATTTTGCAAAATTTCCGTATCGGCACGCGGTTGGCGGCGGCTTTCATGATCATCATTGCCCTGTTGGCGGGGGTGACCGTGGTGGGCATGGTGGAATTGTCTGAGGTCACGAAAGACACGCGCATGATTGTTCAGGACCGCTTGGTCAAGCTGCAACTGTCACAAACCATCGAGAACGAGGTCAATCGCCAGTCACGCGCTGTGCGCACTGCCTTGATTTCGCCCAATGACGAGGCCATCGACAAGGAGCTTGAAAAAATCGAAGACTCCAAGCCGCTTGTTGCGCGTGCTCTGGCGGCTCTGGAACAAACCGTGCACACCACGGAGGGCTCTAAAGCGCTGAAAGAAATTCTGGATGCGCACCAAGTCTTTTTGGTGCATGAGCATGCCCTGATCGAGATGATCAAAAAAGGGCAACAAGACAAGGGGCGTCAATACCTGGTGCGTGAAATGCTTGAGCCGCAGAACAGGTATTTGCACAGCATTGAGGCCTTCACCGAACTTGAAAAGAAATCGATTGATGATTTTGCCGCGCACGCTGAAGCGAGTGCGGCCACAGGCTACTTCTACATGCTGGTGATTTCGTCGGCCTCCTTGGTGCTGGCTTTGGTCATCGGTATTTTGATTACCCGTTCGGTCACGCGCCCGCTGGGGGAGTTGGAAGCTCTGATGGTGCAAGTCGAAAAAACCTCGGACTTCGGTTTGCGCAGCGCCAACGTCTCGGGGCGTGATGAAGTGACCCAGACAGTCAAGGCATTCAATCGCCTGTTGGGCGTGCAGCAAGGCGCGCTGAGTGAAGTCGGATCGGTGGTCACGGCGATGTCGGCGGGCGAATTTGGGCATCGCGTAGAAGCCAACTTGGTGGGCGATCTGAACACGCTGAAAAACGCGGTGAATGCCAGTGCAGACAGCATGCAGACCACCATGCAGGCGCTCAGACAAGCCATGCAGGCGCTGTTTGATGGCAACTTCAAGTTCGACAGCCAGGCCCAACTCAGTGGAGAGTTCCAGCAAACGCTGGATCAGGCCATGCTGTCCATGGATGCGTTGAACAGCATGATGTCCGATGTGGGGGCGGTGATGGCTGGGGTCGCCGAGGGGCAGCTCCATCGCAAAGTTCATGCCGAAGCGCGTGGGGATTTGGCGCAATTGAAAAACCACATCAACACGTCCTTGACGGCCATGGCCCAGACCCTCAAGACAGTGCGTCAAGGCAGTGAGCTGCTTGCCGTTCAGGCCGCGCAAACCCGCCAAGCCACCGAGCAAATTTCACAGGGCGCCCAGAACCAGAGCAATTCGATTGGCCAGGTTTCTACGGCGTTGAGCATGGCGGCTCAGTCCATTGCCGATGTGGCTGAAAACACCGAGCTGGCCAGCCAGGAATCTCAAGACTCCGTCAAGAGAGTGCGCAGCGGCAAGGAAAAAATTCAGAACATGATGGCGGTGGTGGACAACATTTCAGTCAACTCCAAAAAGATCAACAAGATTTCTGAAGTGATTGAAAACATTGCCTACCGTACCAATTTGCTCAGCTTGAATGCGGCCATTGAGGCTGCGCGTGCCGGAGAAAACGGACGGGGCTTTGCGGTGGTGGCCGATGAGGTGGGCAAACTGGCGATCAGCAGCGCAGCCAGTGCCAAAGAAATTGCGGTACTCGTCAAACAGGCCGTGGCCGATGCGGTCATGGCCGTAGAGTCCGTCACGGCGGTGGGCAGTGACATGAGCCTGATCGAAAGCGGTGCCACCAAGACCAACGGCATGCTGCAAAGAATTGCTGCTGCGGTCGAACAGCAAAGCAGCGCTGTGCACGAAATCGAAGCCAATGTGAGCCAACTCGATCAGATCGCGCGCAGCAACACCAGTGCTTCAGAGGAGCTGAGCAGCACCTCTTTTGAGCTGGCCAGCATTGCCGACAGCACACGAAAAGAAGTCGCTAAATTTGCTTTCTGAGCGTGCGATTTGTCTGCCGGGCATCCGCGGCAGCTGAACTTGCCTGGCCGCCTAGGCCAGCACTTTCAGCACCTCGGTCAAGTCGCGTCCCGTATGGTGCGGTGCCGGGCCCATCGCCTCGGGTGGCAGGCCCTGGCGGTTGACCCACAGGGTGGTGAAGCCAAACCAGGTGGCGCCCAGTGCGTCCCAGGCGTTGCTGGAAACGAACAACACATCAGCGGGTGCAAAGCCCAAGCGGTCCTGCACCAACTGGTAGCTCGTGGGTGTGGTCTTGAACTGGCGCACGCTGTCCACCGATAACACCGCGTCGAGAAACTCGGCCATGCCCGCACTGCGCACAGCCGACTGCAGCATCTCGGGGCTGCCATTGGACAAAATCGCAGTGGCGATGCCACGTTGGCGCAGGGCCTGTAGCACACCCAGGTTTTCCGGGAAGGCCGTGAGTTCGGCGTATTGCGCCATCAGCGCGTCTTCGTGGGTGGGCGTGTGCGCCAGGCCCAAACGCGCCAGCGCGTAGCGCAGCGACGCGCGTGTGATGTCCCAAAACGATTGGTAATACCGACTGCCTTGGGGGTTGGGGTCACTCAGCGAGATCAGGCGCGTGTACTCGATTTGTTTGTCGCGCCACAACACCGACAGGGCCGCGCCCTGGCCGGGGTACAGCTTTTCGGCCAAGGCGCCGATCGAATACACATCGAACAGTGTGCCGTAGGCATCGAACACCACTAACTGGATAGCCATGGCTTAACCGCCTCCTCGGTGGGTGTGTAGATCAAAGAATTTTTGCCGTGCGTAACGCGCCGCATCGTCCAGCCCCTGAAACGCAAAATGCACCTGCAACTGCGGAATGCGCAGCAGCGCGATGCAGCGATCGGGCAAGGGTGACCACTGCAAACTGAGCGAGCCCTCAGACCAGGTCGCCACACAGCGGCCCTGTTCCGCGTCCACCGCCAGCTGGGCATCCGGCAAGGAGCGCGGCAACCAGCTGATCAGCTCGGCCGCGGTGCAGCCCATGGTGCGGTCAAATTGTTCGGGAACGTGCGAGGGCGTCATGCGGCAAAAATCCGGTGAAGGATGCACATTGTCGAGGATGTCTGCGCCAAGGCCTGCGCCTAAAGTGACGGTTGATTTGACGGGTGTCAGGCGACTTTGTAGGCTGCAAAGCGCTCGTCTACCACGGTGCCAAAGGCGTGGTTGGAGAAGTTGCTGAGCACCTTGACCGAGATCGCCAGCACGATGTAGAGCAAGTCGCTTTCTTTGTAGCCCGCTGCCAAAAAGGCCTGCACAGCGGCGGCATCGGGTTGACCATTGGTTTTGACCATGGTGGTGGTCATGGCGTAGAGCGCGGCCAGTTTGGCGTCGGCCATGGGCTGGCCTACGCGGATGGCCTGCAGCGCGTCGGGGGCGAGTTTGGAGACCTTGTCTGCAATCATGCTGTGCGCGGCGGTGCAATAGGTGCAACCATTGGCTTGGCTCACGGCCAAAAACACCACCTCTTGCTCGGGCGCGGTCAGGCCGGACTCCTGGCGGAACAAAGCATAACCATGCAAGTAGGTGCTGAGCACGGCAGGCGCATTGGCCATGTTGGCGTACATGTTGGGGATGAAGCCGACCTGCGCCAAGGCGGTGTCGAGGATGGCTTTTTGCGCGCCTTGTGCGCTGGCGTGGTCAATCGGCTTGAGGTTCTGGATGAAGGCTTGGGTCATGGGGGCTCCGGATTGTGTGTGTGAAGGAATGGTGATCGTATAAGCCCAGCACGCTTCGGAATTGACCATTCGTCTCAGGGTCTTGACAGTGTGTGGGCGTATACGCGTGATGCATGGCGTGGCCTGTCAGAATCAGACGAAATCTTGGACGAAAGAACCTCATGCAGCAACACGACTTTGACTTTTTTGTGATCGGTGGCGGCTCGGGCGGTGTGCGTGCCTCGCGCGTGGCGGCCAGCCTGGGGGCCAAGGTGGGCATTGCCGAGGGCTTTCGCTACGGTGGCACGTGCGTGATCCGGGGCTGCGTGCCCAAGAAGCTGTTGGTGCAGGCCTCGCATTACGCCGAAGACCTAGAAGACGCGGCCGGTTTTGGCTGGACCGTGCCCCCGGCCTCCTTCGATTGGCCCCGCTTGGTGGCGGCCAAGGAGCAAGAGATCACGCGCTTGAGCGGCATTTACGAAAACTTGTTGAAGAACTCGGGCGTGCAGATTTTTCAGGGCCATGCCCGTTTTGAAGACCCGCACACGCTCAGCGTGAATGGCCAGCGCATCACGGCGCGCCACATTTTGATCGCCACGGGCGGCACGCCCGCCTTGCCCGACATCCTGGGCATCGAACACGCCATCACCTCCAACGAGGCCTTTGATTTGCCCACCTTGCCACGTCGTGTGTTGGTGGTGGGGGGCGGTTACATCGCGGTGGAGTTTGCGGGCATCTTCAACGGTCTGGGCTCCGAAGTGACGCTGATCCACCGGGGCGCGCAGTTGCTGCGCGGCTTCGATGGCGCGGTGGCGCAGCACCTGCATGAAGAGATCGCGCGCAAGGGCATCCGCGTCCTGACCGAAACCCAGGCCGCGTCCCTTGCGCGGATGGCTGACGGCCAGATCGCGGTGCAGCTGCATGGCGCTGTGACGGGCGCAGAGCACTTCGATGCCGTGATGTACGCCACCGGCCGCACACCACAAACCGAAGGCCTGAACCTGGCCGCAGCGGGCTTGAGCGCAGCCCCGGGCCGAGGTGTCAAGGTGGACGCTTTTGGCCAAACCGCGGTGTCGCACATCTACGCCGTGGGCGATGTGACCGAAGGCATCGCCTTGACCCCGGTGGCGCTGGCGCAAGGCGGTGCGGTGGCCCGCAGCCTGTTTGGCCCGCAGCGCCAAGCGGCGCAGCTGGGCCATGTGGCGTCAGCGGTGTTCAGCCAACCCCCGATTGGCACGGTGGGTTTGAGCGAAGAGGCGGCGCTGGCCCAGTACGGCGAGATCGACGTGTACGAATCGCGCTTCAAACCCATGCGCCACACGCTCTCGGGCCGCCCCGAAAAAACCTTGATGAAACTGGTGGTCGACACCGCCAGCCAGCGCGTGTTGGGTGCGCACATGGTCGGGCCGGATGCGCCCGAGATCGTTCAGGGCCTGGCGCTGGCGTTCAACCTGGGGGCGACCAAGGCCGACTTTGACGCCACCATCGGCATCCACCCGACATCGGCCGAAGAGTTCATGACGATGCGCGACAAACGCACGGTGCGCCGAGGCGGGTGATTGCCAGCAGGCCACTACCGCATTTTCATGACCTGACGGGCATTGGCCATGTCTTCCAGGCAAAGTCTCTCTTGTGAGTTTTGCAAAAGTTGAACTGCGTTTCGGCGAATGCTTCGAGCTACGTTGATTTCGGCTTCTGTGACCTTGGCATCATCACGGAGATTCAGTACGCGAAGCGCACCGGTTCCATATTGATTCGTGATGGTCTGATCCAGTTCGGCAATTTCTTTTTCGCATTGGCTTTTGTATTGCGGCACGGGTGGCTTGAGATGCCAGCGGTAGTAGTAATTTCCAAATGCCAACAACAGCACAAAAGCACCTATGAAAATTTTTCCGGTGTGGTTGAAAATGAGTTCTCTCATGGTGCATTCACTCGCCAATCATCGAAGTTGTTGCAAAGCTTGCCAGTGGTTTGCTTCTGATTCGGTCAACCGCAGTTCATCCGCCAGAGAAGACCTGATGAGGCGCAGCAATGTGTCCGTCCGTGGCTCGATGGTGCCCGCAAAGCACCACAAACCTGTGCTGCTCCAAATCACGATGATTGGGAAGTCCTGTACATCGATGTCAGACAGCGCCTCATCGTGATCCTCAATGTCTGTCCAGTGCCATTTGTGTTCAGGTTGTTCGGACTGTACGCTCAGAAACGTGGTTTTGAATTCACGACAAATCACACACCACTCAGCGCAAAGGCACCAAATGGTCAAGTTGTGTGGATGTTCGGATGTGCACATGACAAAAATGGATTTTGAACAATCCATCGTAGGCGTGAATTTTGCAAAATCTGTACCTCAGACGCTCAAGCAGTTGACCGAAAGTCTCAGTGCTGAGTTTGAGGTCCGCCTTTTGAGGTCGCCATCAACCAGGCGCCTGGTGAAATGCCCAATTCACGGACAAAGGCGCGGGTGAATGCGCTTGCGCTGCCATAGCCTACGGCGTGCGCTGCTTGCTGAATGCTCTGGCCCTGCTGCATCAGCTGCTGGGCGGTCTGGATGCGCCACTGGCTCAGGTAGTGTGCTGGGGTGTGGCCCAGCACGGCCTTGAAGTGGTGCGCAAAACGCGCACGCGACATGCCTGCGGCAGCGGCCAGGCTGGGCAAATCCCAGTCTTGTGCCGGATCGTCGTGCACGGCGCGCAAGGCCTTGCCCAGCCTCGGATCGGCCAAGCCCGCCAACAAGCCTCCCGAGGTGATGCCCTGGGCCATGCAGTGGCGCAGTAGCTGGAGGATTAGCACTTCGCACAAGCGGTCGAGCACCGCCTGGCGGCCTGGCTGCTCCTGAAAAGCCTCTTGTCGCATCAGGCCCAGCAAGGCCCCCACGCCCGGGAGAGCCGACAGAGGCACCTGCACCACATCGGGCAGCGAGGCGCTGACCGGGTTGTGTACCCCGCCGCCCAAGGTGATGGTGCCGCACACCACGTCAGCCCCCGCACCATCATCAGCCGACAGCCTGTGCCATTGAGGGCGTGGCAAGAACAGCACGGTTGGTTCGGTCAGGTGCACATCGGCTTGCCCCAGCATGTGCAGCGTGATGGGCCCGCGCTCGATCAGGTGAAGGTGTCCCTTGAACACATCGTGCTCGAAATCGTGCAGGCCGCAGAGGTTGCCGCTGTAGAACACACCTGCCCGCAGGGCAATGCGTGACAAGACCGAACTCAGGGCGTCCATGTGTGGGGCTCTTCGCAGGTACTCACACCAAGTGCCCGGTTTTCACTAGGATCAAGCAGCCCTCGCGGCTGAAAGGCTTGTGCTGGCTCATGTGGGGGCTGCGCAGCCAGCTGCCTGCGGGGTAGTCGCCGTGTTCGTCAGAGAACACGCCTTCGACCACCAGAATCTCTTCGCCGCCCCAATGCCGGTGTGGGTCGAAAAACGTCTGCGGTGCCCAGCGCACCAGCGCGGTGTTTTGGGTCTCGAAGGTGTTCAGGGGCAAGACCTTGAGGCCCTCCACCAGGCCCTGACGCCATTCGCTGCTTCGGGTGTCGATGACCACGCGTTTGTCGTCGCGGGGGTCCAGGTGGCGCAGCTTCACAAACAAGGTGCAGCCCTCGGGCGAGTACGGCGCATGCGAGCTGCCCACCGGGTTATGGATGTAGGTGCCGGGGCCGTACACCCCGTGCTCGTCGTGCAGTGTGCCCTCGAGCACCCAAATTTCTTCACCCCCACCGTGCGTGTGGCTGGCAAAGGCCGAGCCCGGTGCGTAACGCACGATGGACGTGGCGCGGGCCACTTCGCCGCCGTTGCGCTCGAGCATGCGGCGCGACACGCCCGATGAGGGGGAGTCCACCCAGTCGAGCGAGGGGCTGTGCACGACGCAGCGCTGGGCCAGATCGGCGTTCAGTGTGATGGGGTGGGTGAAGTGTTCTGTGGTCATGTTGTTGGAGCCGCTCAGGTTTTCAGCAACACCGGCTCAATGGCCTCGCCTTGCGCGGTGATGCGGCCGATGATCGCGGTGTGCACGTAGCCTGCCGCTTTGAGCGCCTGCACACAGGCAGCGGCTTGGGCTGCGGGCACGCTGGCCAGCAAGCCGCCTGCGGTTTGCGGGTCAAACAGCAGCGGGTAGCGCGGGTCGCTCACGAACTCGTCGGCATTGCGCAGGGCGCGGCGTAGCCGCACATTGGCCGGTTGCAAAGAGCTGACGATGCCCGCTTTCACGCAGTCCAGTGCACCATCCAGCAGCGGCAGGCTGCCCATGTTCAACTCGGCGTCCACACCGGACGGCCGGGTCATTTCCACCAGGTGGCCCAGCAGTCCAAAGCCGGTCAGGTCGGTGCAGGCGGTGGCGCCATGCGTGCGCAAGATTTCTGCGCCCGTTTGGTTGGATTGCACCATCGATTGCAAGGCGGCTGCGATCCAGCGGCCCTTGGCCGCATGGCGTGCGTGCGCCGCAAACAAGGTGCCGGTGCCCATGGGTTTGGTCAGCAGCAGCACATCGCCGGGCTGCATGCCGCCCTTGCGCATCACGCTGTCCATCTTCTCGTCGATCAGTCCGTTGATGGCAAAGCCCAGGGCCAGCTCCGCGCCCTCGCCCGTGTGTCCGCCCACCAGGGCGCAGCCTGCGGCATTCAGCACCTCAATGGCGCCGCCCATCATCTGCGTCAACAGGTCTTCGACCTTGCTCTCCAGGCCTGGTGGCACGGTGACCACGGCGGTGGCGGTTTGGGGTTCGCCACCCATCGCAAAAATATCGCCCAGCGCGTGGTTGGCCGCCACTTTGCCAAACAGATACGGGTCGTCGATGAAAGCCCGGAAAAAATCCACCGTCTGCACCACCGCCATGCCTGGCGGCACGCGCACCACGGCCGCGTCGTCGGGCGAGTGCAAGCCGATCAGCACATCCGGTCGTTCCACCGGTTGCAAGCTGCCCAGTGCGCGGGACAAGATGTTGGAGCCGACTTTGGCGCCGCAGCCGCCGCAGCGCATGGCAATGGCCGAGATGGCCTGCAATGACTCCTCGGATGTGAGGCTCAGGCGCGTGGTGGGGGCTTTGCCCTGCGCCTGGATGTCCTTGAGCAATTGCCTCATCGACCGCATGGCGGTCTGTAAATTGGTGCCTGGCGCTTGGAGCGCCATGTCGGGCAATTCGGTGAAGCGGCGCATGAACTGCCGGTCGATCCGGTCCTTCCAGCGCCACACCCAGTCACCCCCAAAGCCCCAGGGCCCACGCGAACCCACGGCATAGCGGTTGCCGGTGGAGATCAGGGCCAGCCAGTGGCGTTGCGGTTGGTAAGCCAGCAGTTTTTGCCCGCGCAGGCTGCGGCGCAAATTTTCGGCCAAGGGCTTGGCCATGCGCACGGCAAACACACCGGCTTTTTCCAGTGGACGCTCGACCAACGAGGCAATATCGCCCGCAGCAAACACCAGCGGGTCGTTCAGGCATTGCAACTGGGGATGAACGAGTATGAAGCCTTTGTCATCGAGCGCCAGGCCCGTGCTTTGCAGCCAGGCTGGGCCACCGGCTTGGGTGACCCACATGGTTTCGTCGGCATCGAAGGTGCGCCCATCGCGCGTGTGCAGGCAGCCGGGCGAGACCTGCACCACCTCGGCATGCGTGTGCACCTCGACATTGCGCTCTTGCAGCACTTTGGCAAAGCGTGCGCGCACGCCCGGGTTGTGTGTGGGCAAGATCGTGTCGCCTGAAGTCAGCAGTACAAATTTCAGGTCCTCGGGGCTGCGCCCCAGGGCCTTGAGTTCGTGGCGCAAACGGTACTGCATGGACAGCAACAGCTCCACGCCCCCCGCACCACCGCCCACCACCGCAATCGTCATGCGACCCCGATGCGCGGGCCACTGCCGTGCTTTGTCCAACAGGACCAGCCAGCGCTGGTTGAACTGCGCAATCGGTTTGACGGGCACCGCTAGCGTGGGTGCGCCTTCGATGTGTTGCACCTGCGGTGTGGAGCCGATGTTGATGGACAGCAGGTCATAGGCCACCGGCGGGCGGTTTTGGCAAATGACTTTCTGGTTTTTGCGGTCGATGCCGACCACGGCGTCGTGGTACAGGCGTGCACCGGCAAAGGCACACAGGCGGCCCAGGTCGATGTGCACCTCGTCAAAACTGTAGTGGCCCGAGATGTAGCCGGGCAGCATGCCCGAGTAAGGCGTGTCGATGTCGGTGCAGATCACGGTGATGCGCACACCGGGCTCGGGCTGCATGGCGAACATGCGCAGCACGCCCACATGGCTGTGCCCGCCGCCGGCCAGCACCAGGTCGCGCAAAACGGGTTGATGGGAAGATTGCATTCAAGGTGTCCAGAGGTCTTGCACCCAGCGGTGCAAGGCGGCGCGTTCGGCCTGGGGTTCAAACAAGGGTGCGCGCGAGGCGCACTGATCCGCCAAGTGTGCCACCAGGCTGTGACCGGTTTGCGGCGCTCGGCAAGCCAGCAAAAAATCGGCCAGTGCCTGGGCGTCACCGGACTCGAAGTAGCCCGCGTAATCCTCGCCCAACAGGCCCACATTGCCGTCGATGCGCGTGGCCAGCACGGGCGTGCCGCTGCACATGGCCTCCATCAGCACATGCGCGCCGCCTTCCATGCGGCTGCAGTGCACCAGCAGGTGGGCGCGCTGGATGCGCCGCAGCGTTTGCGCGTGAGGTACTGCCCCCAGCCAGCGGTAATGGGGGCATTGCGCTTGCGTGGCCTCAGCGGCCTGGCCCAGGGCGGGGTCGAGCGCTGCGCCAATGTGGTCAATGAACACACCGGTGTCGGGTGGCAACAGTCGGGCTGCCGCCATGAGGGTGAGCGGGTCTTTTTCTTCGCGCAAATGCCCCACCATCACCACGCGCAGGTGGCGCTTGGTTTTGGGCAAGGTCTGGCGCGTGCCGGTGGACTGAAAAATCACGCGGGCCTTGGCCTGGTGCGCTGGCGGCAGGCTTTGCACCCCCAGCCCCTGCAGCACCACCAAGGAGTGCGCCAGTGCCAAAGACTTTTGCGCTTGCGGGTCGTGGGCAATGTCGCGGTACAGATCGGTGCCCGTCAGCACCACGCCCAGGCCTCGTTGGCCGTGCCTGTCGTGCCAAGCCTGCACCGCGTCGGCCGAGCGGCGTGCGTGCAACGCCAGCATCACATCGTCCGTTTCAGCCTGGGCATCGGGCCACTGCCGCACGATGCGGGCAGAATGCGCAGACAGCAGCTGTTGCCAGCGGCGCGCCGTTTGCCAATTGCCATTGTTGGCGTCGGCCAGGGCCGGGCTGACAATGACCACACGAAGTTTTTGCATGGGCGGTTTATACATGAATGGCAGTACCACGGCGGGGGCAGGGCAGACAGACCCGGGCGCATCGTTGGTCGGGTCTTTTTCAGCTTGTCTGGGGCCTGTGCACAGCGCTGTGCGCACCGCCGGGTCAGCGGCTTTGGCCCGCGCCCTGCAAGCCACCCGCACCCGCACGCTGGGGCTGATGCAGGCCTGGCAAAGCGCCCTGCCGGATTTGTCGGTGCCCCCCCTGCCCGGCATGAACCCGCCTTTGTGGGAGTGGGGCCACATCGCCTGGTTTCAGGAATGGTGGACGGTGCGCAACCGTCAGCGCCATCTGGGCACGCGCAGTGCCAGCAGCGGCGCGGACTTTGACGCCTCGCTGCTGCCCCATGCCGATGCGCTCTACAACTCCAGCGAGGTGGCGCACGACAGCCGCTGGGCTTTGTCTTTGCCCGATCTGGCTGGAACGCAGAACTATTTGGCGCAGGTGCTGCAGCGCAGCCTGGGCCACTTGCAAGAGGTGCAAGCCGCAGGCGAGGTTGAGAGCGACGATGATCTGTATTTCTGGCGGCTTGCCCTGCAACACGAAGACATGCACAACGAGGCCTCGGTTTACATGGCGCAGGCTTTGGGGCTGGCCTTGCCCGAGGCCCTTTGCTGGCGCACGGGGGCCTTCCCGATGCAGACCGAGTCCCCAGCACAGATTCATGTGCCGGCGCAGGTCTACACACTCGGCTATGCAGGGCCAGGTTTCGCCTTTGACAACGAGCGCCAGGCCCACCCGGTGGCGCTGGCGGCCTTCAGCATTGACGCAGAGGCCGTCAGCTGGGCGCGTTACCTGCCGTTTGTCCAGGCTACAGGTCACCCTGTGCCGCCGCATGTGCGTTGCGTCCAGGGCGTTTGGCAAGCGCAGCGCTTTGGTCGGTGGCAGGTGTTGGACTTGCAAGCCCCGGCGGTGCACCTGAGCGCGCAGGATGCTGAGGCTTGGTGCCAATGGGCAGGCAGACGCTTGCCCACTGAGGCCGAATGGGAATGCGCCGCGCAGCAGACCGGTTTTGCGTGGGGCCAGGTGTGGGAATGGACGGCCAGCGATTTCGCGCCCTATCCGGGTTTTGAGGTGCATCCCTACCGCGACTATTCAGCGCCCTGGTGGCACCACCACCGCGTGCTGCGCGGGGCGTGCGCGGCCACCTCGGCGCATGTGGTGGATGTGCGTTACCGCAACTTCTTTGTACCCGAGCGGCGCGACATTTTTGCGGGCTTTCGGACGGTGGCCCTGTAAAACGCCGTCAGGCTGCGGCCCAGAACACCGCAAAGCGCTGGGCCGGGTCGGTCCAGACAGGGGTCTGGGCAAAGCCTGCCAAGCGCAGCAAGGCTTCGAAGTTCGGCACCGTCCATTTGCAAGCGTTTTCGGTGTGGATGGTCTCTCCTGCCGCAAACAGGCGCTCGCCGCCCGGCCACTGCACGCGCACTGCGTGGCGCGCCTGCAGGTGCATTTCCACGCGTGACTGCTCGGCGTTGAAGCGCGACAAATGCCGCCAGTCGCGCACCGCGAAGTTACTGCCCACCAGGCGGTTGATGTGCAGCAGCAAATTCAGGTCAAAAGCCGCAGTCACACCCAGCGCGTCGTCGTAGGCCGCTTCGAGTTCGCCCGGGTCTTTGAGCAAGTCCACTCCGATCAGCAAACCGCTGCCCTTGGCCGTGCCGCAAGCGCGGTGCAGGCTTTGCAAAAAGCCCAGGGCCTGATCGGGCGTGAAGTTGCCGATGCTCGAGCCCGGGTAAAACAAGACGCGCGGCTGCGCTGGGTTCAGGCCCAGCGCGTCTGGCAAATCCAAACCACCCGAAAAATCGGTGCCCAGACCGGTCATGGCCAGGCCCGGGTGCTGGCGCTGCAGGCTGTCCAGGGCTTGGCGCACAAAGTCCACCGAAATGTCCACCGCCACATAGCGCCCGGCCTGCAGGGGGCCCAGCAGTCGCCCAGCTTTTTCGCAGTTGCCCGCGCCCAGATCGATCCAGCAAGCGCCTGCGGGCAGATGCCGGGCCATGTCGGCGCTGTGCAGGCGCATGAGTTGCGCCTCGGTACGCGTCAGGTCGTATTCGGGCAGCTCGGTGATGGCTTCGAACAGGCGTGAGCCCAATGCGTCGTACAGGTACTTGGGCGAGGTGAAGGCCTGCGGGGCGCTCAGGCCCTGCAGGAGTTCCTGCGCCACTGCGGCGGCATTGTGCTGGTAGAGCTGGATGAATTGGGGCGTGGTCATGCGGCATATTAAGTCACCGCAGCGGCTACTGGCCTGTCCAGGTTTGGCCCCTTTCCGGTCGGGTGCAAGGATTTCAGGGTGTAATCTCCCCTGTTTGTTTTTTTACAAAGCCACCATGATCTACACCTTCTTTTCCAAATTCCTGACTTCGGCCTGCGCCGGCTTGTTGGCTTTGTCGGCCTTCAGCGCTGCCCAGGCGCAGACTACGCTGCGCGTGACCACCATCCCCGAAGAGGCGGCCACCGAGCAGGTGCGCAAATTCACCCCCTTGGCCAACTACCTGGAAAAGCAGCTGGGCATGAAGGTGCAGTTCACACCCGTGACCGATTACCCTGCGGCAGTGGAATCGCTCGTGAACAAGAAGGTCGACGTGGTCTGGTTTGGCGGCTTCACGTTTGTGCAGGCCAGCATCCGTTCCGGTGGCAAGGTGGTGCCCTTGGCGCAGCGTGAAGAAGACACGCGTTTCCAGTCGGTGTTCATCGCCAAGACCGATTCGGGCATCAAGACCCTGGCTGACATGAAGGGCAAGCAAGTCTCTTTCGGTTCGCAAAGCAGCACCTCGGGCCACCTGATGCCGCGCAGCTTTTTGCTGCAAGCCAAGATCGAACCTGAAAAGGACTTCAAGCGCATTGCCTACAGCGGCGCGCACGACGCCACCATCGCCTCGGTGGTCAGCGGCAAGGTCGATGCCGCTGCGCTCGACATCACCGTCTGGAAAAAGTTCGTGGCCGACAACAAGGTCGACACCCAGGCCGTGAACGTGTTCTACACCACACCGCCTTACTTCAACTACAACTGGTCGGTGCACGCTGACATGCCTGCCGACCTGCGCGAAAAAATCAAGGCTGCCTTGCTGGCCCTGAACCCCGCCAATCCCGAGCATGCCGAGATCCTGAAGCTCAACCGCGCCACCCGTTATGTGCCCACTACGCCCGAGAATTACAAGGGTCTGGAGTCGGCTGCACGCAGCGCGGGCTTGCTGTAAAGCCTGGACGCCGTCACAGTGAACATTGACCTTCAGGCTCTTGAAGCGCGACATCCGGCGGCGAAGCCGGGTGCGCCAGCGGCCTTGCGTGCGTTGAATTTGCAGCTGGCTGCGGGCGAGCAGGTGGCCATCATTGGCCCCTCGGGTGCGGGCAAGACGACGCTGCTGCAGGTTCTGGCCTGCGCGCAGCGGCCCATCCAAGGCAGCTTGCAGTTGTCGGACGTGAACCCTTGGACACAATCGGCGGGAGCCTTGCGCCGTTTGCGCGGTCGGTTGTTTCTGGCCCCGCAGGTGCCACCGCTGCCGCCGCGCCAACGTGTGGTGACTTCGGTGCTGGCTGGGCGTTTGCCCGCCATGGGTTTATGGGCCAGTTTGCGTTCGCTGTTTTACCCAGCGGACATCCCGGCCGCCTACGAGGCGTTGGCGCATTTTGACCTGGGCGATAAATTGTTTGAACGTGTCGACCGCCTGTCGGGTGGTGAGCGCCAGCGTGTGGGCTTGGCCCGTGCCCTGCTGGCCCCGGCCAGCCTGTGGCTGATCGACGAGCCGCTGTCGGCGCTCGACCCGATGCGCGCCCGCATGGCCATGACCGCACTGGTGGGCCTGGCCCGCGAACGCCAGGTCACGCTGGTGGCCACACTGCACCAGGTGGACATGGCACTGGCGCACTTTCCGCGCATCATCGGCTTGCGCGATGGCCAACTGGTGTTTGATCAGCCCCCGGATCAGGTGACCCCCGAGCGCCTGGCGCATTTGTACGACCAGCATGAGCACGAGTTGCGCGGTGAGGCGTTGCCTGCGGCGATGCAAGAGCTTGCACCGGTAGCGCCCGCACCTGTGGTGATGCATTGCCGCTGAGGCGGTCGGGTTCCAGTCCTTTCGCCTACCCCCCATGTCCGCTTCCGTGTCCCATTTGCCTGTGGCCCAGCCTCCCGGGTCACCACCCGAGCGGCCGTTTGTACAAGCACCCACGCGCGATCCGGCGTTTGCCGCACGCGTGTTCTGGCTGAGCCTGGCGCTGGTGCTCTTGTGGCCGCTGGGTGTGGCCACCGAGTTCCGACCCTGGGTGCTGTGGGAGCCCGAGAACCGCAAGGTCACCGCCGACTTTGTACGCAGCTTTTGGCCACTGGTGCACCACCCCGAATTTCTGCAGATGGTGCTGCGCGAGACCTGGCGTACCGTGGCCATGGCCACCGCGGGTGTCACGCTGGCGCTGGTGCTGGCCGTGCCTTTGTCTTTGCTGGCCACGCGGGTTCTGTCGTTGTCGGCCTTGTCCGGTCGCATGGACCGCTGGCCGGCCGTGCTGCGCTGGTGCGTGCGTGCGGCCCTGATTGTGCTGCGCAGCATTCCTGAACTGATCTGGGCGCTGGTGTTTGTGCGCGTGGTGGGCCTGGGTCCCACTGCGGGGGTGCTGGCCATTGCGCTGACCTATGGCGGCATGCTGGGCAAGGTGTACGCCGAAATTCTGGAAAGCGGCGAGAGTCACGCCACCCAGACCCTGATGCGCAACGGCAGCGGCCGGCTGCAGGCCTTTGTGTACGCCTTGCTGCCCAGCCACGCCGCTGAGTTGGCCTCGTACACCGTGTACCGCTGGGAATGCGCCATACGCTCCTCGGTGGTGCTGGGCTTTGTGGGCGCGGGTGGCCTCGGTCAGCAACTGGACAACTCGATGAAGATGTTCAATGGCGGCGAAGTGGCGACCTTGCTGCTGGTGTTCATTGCGCTGGTGGCGCTGGCCGACCGGGTGAGCGCCTGGCTGAGAAAGGCGCTGGCATGAAGTCCTTTTCCCGTGAAGCGGCCAACCCGCCTTACAAACTGCCGCCGCCGATTTTTGATGCGCGCTGCAAGGCGTGTTGGTTCACCGTGGCTTTGCTGGTCTTGGTGGTGGCCAGCTTTGTGTCGCTCGATTTGGATTGGGCGGCTTTTGCATCGATGGAAGCGGCGCGCAGCATGGGCCGCTTTGTGGCGGAGTTTTTTCCGCCAGATTTGTCGCCCGTGTTTGTGAACAAGGTGGCCTGGGCCGCTTGGGAAACCCTGGCCATGTCGGCGCTGGGCACCGCCATGGCGGCGGTTTTGGGCCTGGCGCTGGCGGTGCCGGCCAGCCGCTTGAGCACCCAAGACCCGGCTTGGCTGCGCAGCCCCACACGCTGGTTGCTCAATGCGTTGCGCGCCATTCCCGAACTGGTGTGGGCGGCTTTGCTCTTGATCTCGGCAGGTCTCGGGCCCATGGCGGGGACATTGGCGCTGGCCCTGCACACCAGTGGCGTGCTGGGCCGCCTGTTTGCCGAGGCCATGGAAAACGTGCCCACCGGGCCGGGTGATGCCTTGCGCACCCAGGGCGTGGGGCCGCTGCGCGTGTTCTTTTATGCCACTTTGCCGCAGGTGCTGCCGCAGCTCATGAGCTATACCCTTTACCGCTGGGAAAACAACATCCGCGCCGCCGCCGTGCTGGGCGTGGTGGGTGCGGGCGGCTTGGGGCAGTTGCTGTCTTTCCACATGGGCCTGTTCCACATGAACAAGACAGCCACCATTTTGGCGGCCATGCTGCTGATGGTGGCCTGTGTGGACGCGCTGAGCTTTGCGGCGCGGCGTTGGCTCACACGCTGAGGCGCGGAGAGGTTCCTTCAGGCCTGTAGCCGCCGCTGTGGCCCTGCGCCAAATGTCGGGCCATGTGAGGCCTTTGCATCTGCCCTATATTCGGGACCATGCCGCACGACATTTCCCTCATCACCACCCTGGCCGCAGGCTTCAGCATCGCGCTGGTGCTGGGCTTTGTGGCCGAGCGCATGAATGTTCCCGCCCTCGTGGGTTACCTGTTGGCCGGCATCCTGATCGGCCCCGCCACACCCGGCTTTGTGGCCGATGTGAAACTAGCGGCGCAGCTGTCGGAGATCGGTGTCATGCTGCTCATGTTTGGCGTGGGCCTGCATTTTTCATTCAAGGATTTGCTGGCGGTGCGGCGCATCGCGGTGCCCGGCGCGGTGGTGCAGATGGGTCTGGCCACGCTCTTGGGCATGGGGGCGGCCTGGGCCTGGGGCTGGTCCTGGGGTGCGGGCCTGATTTTTGGTTTGTCCCTGTCGTGCGCGAGCACGGTGGTGCTGCTCAAGGCGCTCGAAGCGCGGGGTGTGCTGGACAGCATGAATGGCCGAATCGCCGTGGGCTGGTTGGTGGTGGAAGACCTGGCCACGGTGCTGGTGCTGGTGCTGATGCCGCCGCTGGCCGGTGTGCTGGGGAGTTCGGTGGTCCCTGTACCCGGTGCCGAGCCGCTGTGGGTCACGATCGGCAAAACCCTGCTGCAGGTGGCAGCCTTCATCGCCATCATGCTGGTGGCCGGGCGTCGCGTTCTGCCCTGGCTCTTGTGGCACATCTCGCGCACCGGCTCGCGCGAGCTGTTCACCTTGTCGGTCATCACAGCCGCCATCGGCATTGCCTACGGTGCGGCGCAGCTGTTCAGCGTGTCCTTCGCCCTCGGGGCTTTTTTCGCGGGCATGGTGATGCGCGAGTCGGAATTCAGCCACCGCGCCGCCGAGGAGTCGCTGCCTTTGCGCGATGCGTTTTCGGTGCTGTTTTTTGTGTCGGTGGGCATGCTGTTCGAGCCGGACATTTTGCTGACGCAACCCCTGCACGTGCTGGCGGTGGTGGCCATCATCATCGTCGGCAAATC
Organism: Limnohabitans sp. YIMB22184; assembly: GCF_048020265.1. Taxonomy (GTDB): domain Bacteria; phylum Pseudomonadota; class Gammaproteobacteria; order Burkholderiales; family Burkholderiaceae_C; genus Limnohabitans_A. Next base: position 2,794,368 of record NZ_CP171843.1, on the reverse strand, counting down.
GATGGCGGCGTTGGCGATTGTGTTGGCTTTTCGCTACCCGCTGAACACAGCCCTCACGGTGTCGGCCAGTCTGGCCCAGATCGGCGAGTTTTCTTTCATTCTGGCGGGGCTGGGCCTGTCGCTGGGCTTGTTGCCGGCCGAAGGCATGAGCCTGGTGCTGGCTGCAGCGCTCATCTCCATCGCGCTCAATCCCCTCTTGTTCGCGGCCATCGAGCCGATGCGCCGCTGGATTCTTGCCCGCTCGGCCTTGGCCCGCAGTCTGGAGCAGCGCGACGACCCCTATGCCGAGCTGCCCATGAGCACCGAACGCAAGTACCTCTCAGGCCAAGTGGTGCTGGTGGGTCATGGCCGGGTGGGTCGGCGCATTGCTGACGCGCTCACGGCCGGCGGCATTCCGTTTGTGGTGGCCGATCAAAACCGCGAACTGGTCGAAGACCTGCGCAGCCAGGGACTGGTGGCGGTGTCGGGCAACGCGGCCGATCCGGCGGTGTTGGCCCAGGCCCACATTGCCGATGCCGCGATGCTGGTGGTGGCCACGCACGACCCGCTGACGGTGCGTCAGATGGCCAGTACTGCACGCACCTTGAACCCGGACATCGAGGTCGTGCTGTGCATGCACAGCGAAGACGAGTCGTCTATGCTGCGCAAGGACGGCGTGGGCACCGTGTTCTTTGGCGAGGAAGAGCTGGCCAAAGGCATGATCGGCCATGTGTTGGCGCGTGTTGCGGCGCGCAAGAGCACCGCAGCCACAGCCTGAAGCGGGCCGCGGTATTTCAGTCTGGGCAGTCGGCCGGGGACAGTCCCGGCCCATAAGCGGTCATGAACATCGCCATCGCCCGTGCCACCGTTTCGCGGATTTCCTGGGGGGGAAGGCTCCCCCAAGGCATTGAACAGGAAGGGCTCGATCCACTCGGCTTCCAGCAGCCCTTTGAGCTGCAGCGCAGCGATGCCCGGGTCGGCCTGGCGCAGCTGGCCCCGGTTCATGGCTTGTTGCAAAAAAGCCGCGATGGCCGCTTGGCTGCGTACCGGGCCCATCTCGTAACAAGCGCGGCCCAGCTCGGAGGGCCTGCCTTATGACATCACCATGCGGCGAATGGCCTGCATCTGTGGTGAATACAGCAAGGCCAATAGGCGCTGCCCGAAACTTTGCAGCGCGAGCGTGATATCAGATTGGTCCGGGTCCAGCGCTTACAGCGTGGCCTGCCGCTTTGCCTCGCTTTTGGTGCGCAGCTGGTTCAGGCAACAGCTTGCGCAATCTCAGCACGTGCGTCGCTCATGGCTGCGGCTTTGGCTTCATCGCCCATGGCCAGACTTTCGGCGCGCACGATGCGCACGTCGGTGATGCCGAAGAAGCCCAGTACCACCTTCAGGTAGCTTTCCTGGTGCTCCATGGCCTGACCGCCCTCGCTGGTCGAATACACGCCGCCGCGCGTGGATGCCACGATCACCGTCTTGCCGGTGGCCAGACCCTCCGGGCCCTTTTCGGTATAGCGGAAGGTGCGGCCGGGCTGGGCCAGTCGATCGATCCAGGCTTTGAGCTGGGTGGGGATCGAAAAGTTGTAAAGGGGTGCGCCGATGACAACCATGTCAGCGGCCAAAAACTGGGTCACCAGTTGTTCGGACAAGGCGTTTTCGGCGCGTTGTGCGGCGGTCGGCTCAGGCTGGGCCACGCCCTTGATGGCGATGGCGTCGGCCCCAAAGTGGCCTGGCGCATGGACCGCCAGGTCCAGGTGTTCGACGGTGGTATCCGGGTGTTTTTGCACCCATTGGGCGACGATCTCGGCGGTCAGTTCGCGTGACGCGGAATGAGCGCCCAGGATGCTGGAATCAATGTGCAGGAGTTTCATGGTCCGGGTTCTTTCATTTCAAGCCACCCCACTTGGGCGTCAAGGCCTGCGGGGTGACTGGGCTGGTGGGTTTCAGATGTTGCGGTTGTAACGCTGTGGGTAGAGCTGGTTGAGCTTGAGACCGGATTCACCATCGGCCAAGGTGTCGCCAGTGCGGATGGCTTCAGCCAGTTCGGCCTTCACTTGTTCACGGGTTTTGCTGTGCGAGGCAGCTTGGGCGGGGTAGCGGCTGGGGTTGATCTGGTTGAGCTTCAGGCCGGTTTCGCCATCGGCCACAACGTCACCGGTGCGTACGGCTTCAGCCAGCTCGGCTTGCACTTGCTCGCGCGTTTTGCCTTCGAATGCGGGCTTTGCTGGGTACAGGCCTGGGAACATTTCATGGGCTTTTTGGCCTGTTTCGCCGTTGGCCACGATGTTGCCGGTGCGCACAGCTTCGGCCAGTTCGGCTTTGACTTGTTCGCGGGTTTTGGGTGCCGAGGCATCGGCAGCGATGGCGTTGGAAGCGGCCAAAGTAGCAACTGCGAGGGCGATGGCGGAGAAGGTCGAGCGGTTCATGATGAGGTTTCCTTGAAAGTTGAAAAAACAGGCCGCCGGTCTTTTGGACTGGGCTTTTGGCCTGGTCGGTGCCGCATGGGTTGAAAGCGCTGCATCGATGGGTTGAACTGTAAAATTTCTGAATCCATAGAAAAACAACCAAAAATACATTGGGTTGTTTCTAAATGCGGAACAATAGAGGGCTTGAAATCCCGTTTTGGAGTGCGCCATGGACCGTTTGTTATCGATGCGTGTGTTCGAGCGCGTGGTGAGCGAGGGCGGTTTTGCCGCTGCGGCCCGTGCGCTGGACATGTCGGCGCCTGTGGTGACGCGCTTGGTCGCCGATCTGGAGGACCACCTGGGCACGCGCTTGTTGCAGCGCTCGACCCGCCGTTTGTCGCTGACCGAAGCAGGACAGCAATACCTTGGCCGCGTGCGCAGCATCCTGCAAGACATCGACGAAGCCGATGCGGTGGTCAGCGCCCAGACCACCGAGCTGGCGGGTCTGCTGCGCCTGCACGCGCCACCGGTCTTGGCGACCTATGTGATTTCGCCTTTGCTGGCCGAGTTCCGCAGGCGCTACCCCAAGATCCTGATAGAGCTCGAGGTGGAGACTTTGCGAGAGCCGCCCATCGAGGATTTCGACATCACCTTGTTGGGCACCGACGAAAGTTTTGACGGCGATGTGGTGGCGCGCAAGGTGCTGGAGTCCGAGGCCATTTTGGTGGCCTCGCCCGATTATTTGCGCCGACGTGGTGCGCCGCAGCATCCGCAGGAGCTGGTGCAGCACGATTGCCTGCGCCTGAAAATGCCCCACATCCGGCCGCGTGTGTGGCAAATGTGGTGCCCCGACAACCCGACCCAGCCCACCGAGGTCGACATCCAGCCCGTGCTGCTGGTCAACCACACCGACAGCTTGCTGCGTGCGGCGATCGATGGCGCGGGCATCACGTCCGTGGCGGTGGACATGGTGGCGCCCTATTTGACACGCGGTGAGTTGGTGCGCGTTCTGGCCCCCTGGATCACGGGCCGATTGAGCATGTACGCGGCCGTGCCCACCCGCAAATTCATGCCTCAGCGCACCCGGGTTTTTCTGGATTTTCTGGTCGAGGAGACGCGGCTGCAAACCGCCAAGGCCTTGGCGGCTTGCATGAACTGTTGAGAGGCGTGCCCATGGACGGGCGTCTTTGGGGAGTCAGGCCGCCCGCTCAGACTTGCAAGAAGGACAGCAGGGCTTTGTTGAATGCCTGCGCATGCGACACATTCAGGCCATGCGGTGCACCGCCCACACGCACCATCTGGCTGTGGACTATGGCCTGGTGTGTGCGTTCGCCAGAGCCTTCGATGGGCACGATCGCAGCGGCGTCACCATGGATCACCAGCATGGGCACGGTGATCTGTTTCAGGTCGCTGCGGAAGTCGGTGGTACTGAAAGCGTCCATGCAAGCCAGCGCCGCATGTTGCGCCGACTGACGACACAGGGCGATGGCTTCGTTGCGTTCGAGCTCGCTGACGCACAACACGCCGTGTGCGGAGAAAAACCGCTGGGTGAAGGTCTCAAAAAAAGCATCACGGTCCTGCGCCAGGGCCTGTCTGGAGGCGTGGGCAGCGTCGGGGGTCAGCGGACCCTCAGGGTTGTCGGCGGACTGCATCAGGCAAGGCGGCACCGCCGCTGCAAACACCACACTGTGCAAGCGTGACTGACCGTGGCGGGCGATGTAACGCGCCACTTCCCCGCCGCCCATGGAAAAGCCGACCAGCGTCGCATCTTGCAGATTGCACTGCGTCAGGACCTGTTGCAAGTCGTCGGCCAAGGTGTCGTAGCTGTAGTCCGAATCCGGTTTGTCTGAGCGCCCAAAGCCACGGCGGTCATAGGTCACCACACGGTAACCCGCTGTCTGCAGCACCGATACCTGAGGTCGCCAGGCCTGCGCCGTCAAGGGCCATCCGTGGATCAACACCACCGGGCGGCCGTGGCCAGCCGTGTCTTCGATGTGCAGGTGTATGGGGGTGGCTGGGGCTGAAGGTGTGTGGCTGGCTTCTTGCGCGAGCACCGTGGCGGCTGTGCCGCCCAAAGCACCGACCACCGCCCCCACCCCAACACCGACCATCGCCCCCATGGGGCCGCCGACCAAGACGCCAATGCCAGCACCTGCGGCTGCACCCGTGGCCGCGCCGGCCACCATGCCACCTGCCTTCAGTACCGAATCGGATTCGCGTTGGGCCTCTTCGGGGTTCAAGGTGAACTGCGCGGCGGAGTCCGGGTCTTGTGAAGGTACGCCATGGCCGGGGCGCGCCTGGTCTGCAAGGTCTTTGTCATCAGCCGGGATGGGCAGCGGGGGTGTGGGCATGGGGTTCTCCTGAAGCTGGCATGCGACGCTCGAACGCGTGCGTCATGCCTGTCAGAACAAACCTTATGCCTTGAGCCCCACGTGGGTCTGTGTGGCGGCGCACGACCACCATGGCCCGATGAATACGTTGCGCTTAGCTCAAGCGCTTCACTTCGCCATCGAACAATGCCCGCCACTCGTGGCCTGGCCCGAACCTGCCGCAATCAGTGGTGGTTCGTTGCGCAGATCCACCGGATTGGACGTCTTGAAGTCCCAGGCCAGAAAGGCGGCCAGGCTGAGCCAGAAAACCGCTTGCAGTTGCTGTGTTTTGTTCATGCGGCCTCCTTCAGAACTGGTAATGGCGGCGCACGCGCACGCCGATCAGCGTGCCCGCGAAAGCCAATGGCACCCAGATCCAGCCGTGCAGGCTGCCGGTGGAGATGCCGCTGAGCATGGCGCCGATGTTGCAGCCAAAGGCCAGGCGCGAGCTGTAGCCCATCACAAAGCCGGCCACCAGGCCAATCACCCATTGCTGCGTGGTGAGGGGTTTGCTGTCGCCAGGCGCCTTGGCCGACACCCACAGCGCACCGCCTAGGATGCCAATGTTGGTGATGGTGGTCACATCCATCAGCACGGTTTGCGTCAGGCGCTGCGCGTTGCCTGCCTGGCCCCAGAAGCCGTTACCCACCGGGTCGAACAGGCCCAGCGCCACCGCGCCTTTGGCCGCCCACAGGCCAAAGCCATAGACCACGCCCCAGGGTTGGCCGGCCAGCAGCAGGTTGATGGTGGCCAGAATGGCCAGCGCCACGGCACCCCAGAGCCAGCGTTTGTTGAACCAGGTCTGGCCCGCGCCCACCCACAGGCGGGTGACCACCAGCACGGCGGCCAGCAGCGCCAGGGTCAGGCCCAAGGCACCGGAGGTGCCCAGTTGTTCGCTCAGGCTCACGGGTTCCATCTGGCCGAGAGACAACCAGCTGTCCAGGTGCACCGAGCCCAGAAAACTGCCCAAAGCGAACAGCGGCAGGATGCCCATGTTGAGCGGCACACCCAGGCCCGCTTTGTAGAGCGTGCCCGAGCCGCAGCCGTCGGCAATTTGCATGGTCAAGCCGAACACGAAAGCGCCCACCAGCAGGCTCACGCTGGGTGGGCCCAAGGCGGCGTGCAGTTCAGAAAACTGGCCCAGCAGCGGCAGCGCCGCCAGACTGGCCAGTGCCAGCAGCAGCACCTGGCCCGTCACGCCTTGGGGGTTGCGTTGTTCGATGAGCTGACGCCAGCCCGTGGTGAAGCCAAAGCGGGCCCCGGCCAAAGCCGCGCCCATGCCCACGCCTACCAGCAGCAAGACCGACTGGCGTACCGAGACTTCGAGGATCAGGAAGATGAAAAAAGCGGCCAGGATGGCCGCTAAAGGGAGTCGTTTCATAAGCCTTATTGGACCATCACTTGCTGAAGGTTTTGGCACCCCAGGCCTTGGCGTCTTGCAGCAGCTGGGTGGTGCGGCTGGGCACGTTGGCCATGGGCAGACCGTTCGGGTCTTGCGACCACTCGACCATGGAGCCTGCGTAGAGCTTCACGTTTTTCTGGCCCAGCACTTCGGACATGGCAAACCAGTTGGTCGCTGCCCAGTGGCCGGTGTTGCAGAAGGAAACGGTTTCCTTGGCGGGGTCGATCGGGCTGGCGGCGGCGATTTTCTTGGCTTGATCAGCGGGCACAAAGGTCGAGCTGCCGGGGGCGAACCACTTGTCGTGCTGCAGGTTCACGGCGCCGTCCAGGGTGCCAGCCACTTTGGCCGCGGGGGCTTTGGTTTCGCCGTTGAAGAATGCGGCAGGGCGGGCGTCGATCAGGGTGGCGTCACCGGCCTTCACGCGCTGGATCAGCTCTTCTTTGGTGGCGATCTGGCTTTGGTCCAGTTTGGGCTGGAAGTTGCTGGCGGCGACTTTGACGGCGTCGGTGTTTTGCGTCAGACCGGCTTCGCTCCAGGCTTTCAGGCCGCCGTTGAGCACGGACAGTTCCTTGAGGCCCAGCACTTTCAGCGTCCAGTACACGCGGGCGGTGGCACCGAAGTCGGTGGCGTCAGCGCCGCTCGACACCACCACCGCGTGGGTGGCGGGCGTCAGGCCCAGGCTTTGCACCAGCGCCGTCAGCTTGGGCAATTCGGGCAATTCACCCGGGTTGTGCGCGGGGCCGCGCCAGCTGCCGTAAGGTGCGTTCACCGCGCCGGCGATGTGCCCGGCGCCATAAGACTTGGCGTCACGGATGTCGATCACGCGCACTTGGGGGTTGTTCAGTTTGGTCTGTAGCTCGGCAGGGCTGAGCAGGGGTTGGGCGGCCGAGGCGGCAGCCGACAGGGCCAGGCCCAGAACCAAGGTGGTGAGGTGTTTCATTTGGACAATCCCTTGAGGGTGGTTGAAAACAATGGTGCGATTGTGGCCAGCCGCCAAAGACATGGGAACGATTTTTTAGTTGGTTATATATGCCGTTGTGGATATAAGCAGAAATGCACCCTCGGGTGTGGTGGTTTGCAGACCACTCAAGGTTGTGTATTGAGGGCATGTCTTTGCGCCACCCACAAGGCGGCGGTGGCCAACAGGCTGGCCACCAGCAGCCAAAGCAGGGCCAATTGGTAACCGCCTGCGGGTGACCACAGCAGGCCCACCGTCAAAGGGGCGGCGGCTCTGGCCACCGCGATCGGTAGGCCCAGCAAACCATTGAGCTGGCCCACGTGGTCGCGGCTCACGTATTGGGCCAGCGCCGTCCCTTTGACGATGGTGATCATGCCGTTGCCCAAGCCGAACAACAGCACAAACAGCAGTGCCCCTGCCGGGTGAAAACCCCCGAGTAACAGCGCCAGCACCCCCATGGGAATAAAGCCAGGAATCCAGCGGTTGGCGGTGTGCACGTCCCAGCGGCGTTCAAAGAGAAATAACACCCCTCGCCCCACCACCTGGATCACGCCAATGGCCGCTGGCACGGCAATCACCCATGTCGGCGACAAACCCGCCTCTTGCAGCAAAGCGATCATGTGAGCAGGCAGGGCAGAGGTGACCGACATCATGAGCACCATGAACAGGGCCAGCAGCCAAAAGGGGGCGTGTCGCAGGTGTTCGCGTACAGATTCAGGAGGCGGCGCCACGTCCGTGTGCATCCGGTCGGCGTGAGCCGCTGGGCGTGGTGCGCCTTGCAGCAGCCAGCCGTGCAAAGGCACACACACCAAAAATTGCAGCGCCGCCAGCGCCCACAGGGCTTGTCGCCAGCCCCACAGGTCCATCCACCAGGAAAACAAGGGGATGAACACGGTGCTGGCCAAGCCGCCCAGGAACGTGAGGGTGATGATGGCGCGGCGAAAGTCCTGTCCATAGCGCCTTGTGACCACCGCAAATGCCGGGGTGTAGAGCGTGGCGGCCATGCCCAGGCCCAGCCAGATCCAGGCGGCATAAAACCCGGCCACCGATGTCACTGCGCTGTGCCCCAGCAAACCCAGCCCGACCCAAACCGACCCCAGCGTCATCACCACTCGCTCGTGTCCGGCGTCGATCCAGCGACCGACCGCATAAGCCATCAAGCCCTCGGCCAGCAGCGCCAGGCTGAAGGCCAGCGAAGACTCGGCCCGGCCCATGCCCAGCTCGGCCTCAAGAGGCGTCATGAGCAAGGAAAAGGTGTAGAAAACACTGCCCCAGGTGATGAGCTGGGGCAAAGACAGCCAGAAGCTGAAGGGGATCAGGCGTGGTGCGTGCACGGCAAAAAGTGCTTCAGGCCGCCACGCTGCGGTACAGACGGTGCATGGGCCAGAGCATACCCTTGGCCCGGCCGGTGGCCGCCAGGGCGCACTTCAGGCTTCCTTGAGCACCCGCCGGTACTGCACCGCTTCGGCCACGTGCGCGGCGGCAATGGTGTCACTGCCGGCCAGGTCGGCGATGGTGCGGGCCACTTTCAGGCTGCGGTGGGTGCTGCGCCCGCTCCAGCCAAGCTTGGCGGCAGCCTTTTGCAGCAAACTGGTGGCGCTGTCTTCCAAGCGTGCATGGGTGTCGATGGCCTGGCCTTGCAATGCCGCGTTGGCGCAGCCCTGGCGGGCCAGGGCCCGTTCACGGGCGGCCAGGCTGCGGGCAGCGATCGCTTCGGTGCTTTCACCGGGCGGTGCATTCAGCAGGTCTTGAGCGGGCAGGCTGGGCACTTCGATGTGCAAATCGATCCGGTCGAGCAGTGGGCCACTGAGCTTGCCTTGGTAGCGGCTGACCTGGTCGGGTGAGCAGCGGCAGGCCCGCGTGGGGCTGCCCAAATAGCCGCAGGGGCAGGGATTCATGGCGGCGATCAACTGAAAACGCGCTGGAAACTCGGCCCGCCGCGCTGCCCGGGCGATGGTGATGGTGCCGCTTTCCAGCGGTTCGCGCAGGGCTTCCAAAGCGGCTCGTGGAAACTCTGGAAGCTCATCCAGAAACAGCACCCCATGGTGCGCCAGCGAAATCTCACCTGGCCGGGGTGGCGAGCCGCCACCGACCAAAGCCACCGCACTGGCCGAATGGTGCGGCTGGCCGGTGGGGCGTTGCGCCCAGCGGGCCAGATCAAAGCGCCCGGCCAGGCTGGCCACCGCCGCCGACTCCAGCGCGTCTTCGATCGACATGGGCGGCAGCAAACCCGCAAAACGCTGCGCCAGCATGGATTTGCCCGAGCCTGGCGGGCCGACCATGAGCAGCGAATGGCCCCCGGCGGCGGCGATCTCCAGCACCCGTTTCACGCCGGCTTGGCCTTTCACATCGGCCAGATTGGCGTAGCGCGGTGGTGCATGGGGCACAGACGCTGCCATGCGCACCCAGCCTTCGCCCGGCTCCAGCGGGGGCTCGTTCGAGGGCGGTAAAAACTGCTGCACCACGTCGAGCAAATGCTGTGCGCGAAAGACTTCGGCGTCGGGTGCGAGGGCGGCTTCTTCGGCGCTGCCCGGTGGCAACACCAGCCGGGTGCGCACGTGCTGCTGGCGCAGCACCAGGCTCATGGCCAGTGCGCCGCGCACCGGGCGCAGTTCGCCCGACAGCGACAACTCGCCCGCGAATTCATAGCCGTCCAGCTTGCTGGCGTCGATCTGTCCGCTGGCGGCCAATATGCCCAGCGCAATCGGCAAGTCCAGCCGCCCGGAGTCTTTGGGCAAGTCCGCCGGGGCCAGGTTGACGGTGATGCGCTTGTTGTGCGGAAAGTCCAGCCCGCTGTTTTGCAAGGCTGAGCGCACGCGTTCGCGGGCTTCCTTGACCTCGACATCGGCCAAGCCCACCAAGGTGAAGCTGGGCAACCCATTGGCCAAATGCACCTCAACGGTGACGGGCGGCGCCTGCAAGCCGACCAAAGCGCGGCTACGCACCAAACTGAGACTCATATCCTCTCCCTGCCCCATGCTGGTGCATGGTGTGTGTCCGTGCACGCAGATCATGCGCACGGCTCTTGTTGGAATCCTATTCAAGCACGCACAGAGCGGGCGTGCACTGGTAAATGCCCTTGGTGATGCGGTGTGAAGTGGGTTGGCACGGTATCTGCATGAGGTGCTTGTCCTTTCTTCACCTTTTTGGAGTTCACCATGAAAAAGATCCTCGTTCCTTCCCTGATCGCCCTGGCTTTGGGTTCTGTAAGCGGTTTGGCGCAAGCCCAGGCAGCAGCTCCCGAGAGCAGCCTGTCCTTCAACGTGGGTGTGACCAGCGACTACCGTTACCGCGGTATTTCCCAGTCGCGTCTGCAGCCTGCTTTGCAAGGCGGTGTGGATTACGCGGACAAGAGCGGTTTCTACGTGGGTGCTTGGGGTTCCACCATCAAGTGGATCAAAGATGCAGGTGCAACAGACGGCACTGTTGAAGTAGATATTTATGGTGGTTATAAAGGTGCTGTTGGCGATGTAGCCTATGACGTAGGTTTTTTGCGTTATGAGTATGTGGGTAACAAACTGGCGGGTACAGGGTCGTTTGTAAATGCAAACACCAATGAAGTTTACGGAGCAGTTACTTACGGTCTTTTCACGGCTAAATATTCGCACGCAACCACAGACTTGTTCGGAAATGCCAATACAAAGAACAGCTATTACGTTGACTTGAGCGCCGCGATTGATCTTGGTAACGGATTCAACCTTGTGCCGCATATTGGCTATCAAAAAGTTAAGAACACCACAAACGGTTCTTACACCGACTATGCGCTGACTTTGAACAAAGATCTTGGAAATGGTTTGACAGCTTCAGGTGCTTTGGTTGACACAAATGCTGACCAAGCTTTTGGCTATGCCACACCCGCAGGTAAGTTCACCGGCAAGACCGGTCTGGTCGTCGGCCTGAAATACGCCTTCTGATTCCCGCCCCAACACACAAGGAGCCATCATGAAACTGGTGACCGCCATCATCAAACCCTTCAAGCTGGACGAGGTGCGTGAAGCACTTTCGGGCATCGGCGTGCAGGGCATCACCGTGACCGAAGTCAAAGGCTTCGGTCGTCAAAAAGGCCACACCGAGCTGTACCGTGGCGCGGAATATGTGGTCGACTTTTTGCCCAAAGTGAAGATCGAAGCCGCTGTGTCTGACGAACTGGTCGAGCGCGTGATCGAAGCCATCGAAACCGGTGCCCGCACCGGCAAGATCGGCGACGGCAAGATCTTCGTGTACGACCTCGAACAAGTGGTTCGCATCCGCACCGGTGAAACCGGTGGCGAAGCCCTTTGATGGACAAGAAAGAGAGTCGATAAATGAAAAAACTACTCGCTACCCTGGCCTTGGGCCTGAGTCTGGGTCTTGGTGTGTTCGGCACGGCGTCTGTCGCCACCGCACAAACCACCCCAGCAACTGCCCCCGCTGTCGTGACGGCCCCTGCTGCTGAAGCCAAACCGGCCGATGCTGCAGTCGCTCCTGCGGCGCCCGCCGCTGCTGCCCCTGCTGCGGCCGAAACCGCACCCGCAGCCGCGCCTGTGCCCAACAAGGGCGACATCGCCTGGCTGATGGTGTCCACCATTTTGGTGATCCTGATGGTCATTCCGGGCCTGGCCCTGTTCTACGGCGGCTTGGTGCGCAGCAAGAACATGCTGTCGGTGCTGATGCAGGTGGTGGTCACTTTCTCGATGATCACCGTGCTCTGGTTCATCTATGGCTACAGCCTGGCCTTCACCGAGGGCAATGCTTTCATCGGTGGTTTTGACCGCCTGTTCATGAAAGGCATTTGGGACAACGTGGGCGGCACCTTCGCCAACGCGGCCACCTTCAGCAAGGGCGTGGTCGTTCCTGAAATCTCGTTTGCCGCCTTCCAGGCCACCTTCGCAGGCATCACCTGTGCGCTGATCGTGGGTGCATTCGCTGAGCGCATCAAGTTCTCTGCCGTGCTCGCCTTCATGGTGCTGTGGTTCACCTTCAGCTACCTGCCTGTGGCGCACATGGTCTGGTTCTGGATGGGCCCTGACGCCTACACCGCCAAGGAAGTCGCTGACGAAATGACCAGCAAGGCCGGTCTGATCTGGCAGTGGGGTGCATTGGACTTCGCAGGTGGCACGGTGGTGCACATCAACGCCGCTGTGGCTGGCTTGGTCGGTGCCTTCATGGTGGGCAAGCGCATCGGTTATGGCCGTGAATCCATGGCCCCGCACAGCCTGACTTTGACCATGGTGGGTGCGTCCTTGCTGTGGGTGGGTTGGTTCGGTTTCAACGCCGGCTCTGCTCTGGAAGCCAACGGTTTCGCAGCGCTGGCCTTCATCAACACCTTGGTCGCCACAGCCGGTGCGGTGCTGGCCTGGTGCGTGGGTGAAGCCCTGATGCGCGGCAAAGCTTCCATGTTGGGTGCAGCTTCGGGTGCAGTGGCCGGTTTGGTCGCCATCACCCCTGCTGCAGGCAACGTGGGCATCGGCGGCGGCCTGGTGATCGGCATCGTGGCAGGTTTTGCTTGCCTGTGGGGTGTGAACGGCCTCAAGAAAATGCTGGGTGCGGACGACTCGCTGGACGTGTTCGGTGTGCACGGTGTCGGCGGTATCGTCGGTGCCTTGCTGACCGGCGTGTTCAATTCGCCCGCCCTGGGTGGTCCCAGCGCCGTGGGTGACTGGGTCACTGTGGCCATGATCGCGCCAGATGCTTACTCCATCGCCGCTCAGGTCTGGACTCAGGCCAAGGCTGTGCTGCTGACCATCGTCTGGTCGGGTGTCGTCTCGGTGGTCGCCTTCAAGATTGTTGACCTGACCATCGGTCTGCGTGTCACGGAAGAAGAAGAGCGCGAAGGTCTGGACATCTCTTCGCACGGCGAGTCGGCCTACCACGGCTAATAGCTGGACACTGCAAGTTTCATTGCAAGCGGTGGCGCAAGCCACCCCCTCATCAGCCCGCAGTGCTTCGGCTCTGCGGGCTGTTTCTTTGGAGCTGCTTTATTTGACCTTGGGCAGCATCTGCCGGAACGCTTGCAGCACGGGGGATTGGTCGGATGGCCGCCAGACGGCTTCGGTGGCCACCAGGGGTTTGTCGCCGCGCAGGGGGCGGTAAACCACACCTTGGCGTTGCAGCGCCTGCACACAAGCCGGCACCAGTGCCACGCCCAGGCCGCCGCTGACCATGCTGACGATGGTGTGCATTTGGCGGGCGCTGAAGATCTGCGGGCTGAAACCGTGCTTCATGCAAGTGGCCACGATGGCGTCGAACATCATCGGGCCGTTGTGCCGCTCAAAGCCCAAAAATTGCTCTTGTGCCAGCTTGCCCAAGGGCACTGTGGCCTGTGCGGCGGCCGGGTGGTGTTCGGGCAAAGCCACCACCAGGGGCTCGTGCATCACCAGTTGCGCATCCAGCGTGGGTGGCAGGTCCGAGGTCTGGAACACCAGGCCCATGTCGATGCGCCCGCTTTCCACGTCGTGGATCAGCTGGTCGGTCGTGCCTTCGAGCAAAGACACCTTGACCCGGGGGTAGTCCTGGGTAAAACGCCGCAGCAGCGGCGGCAAAAACGAATAGGCGGGCAGGCTGATGAAGCCGATGGTCAGCGAGCCCATCAGACCCAAAGCGGCCTCTTGGGCGCGGCGGCGCATCAGATCGGCCGAGGCCAGCACCGCATAGGCGTCTTGCAGGGCTTCTGTCCCAGCCGGCGTCAGGGCGATGCGGCGCGAGGTGCGTTCGAGCAAGCGCACGCCCAATTCGTCTTCGAGCTCCTTGATGGCGAGGCTGACCGGGGGCTGGGTGAGGTGCAGGCGTTGTGCGGCGCGACCGAAGTGGAGTTCTTCGGCCACGGCGACAAAACACCGAAGGTGGCGCATGTCCATTGATATATTTTGCAAATTGATCTATCTGGAAAGTAAATTTACCAAAAACAAAGCAGGCACTTCAATTGGTCTCAAAATACAAATCTAAAGCGACCCCATGAGGTCGAGCGAAGAACAGATGGCCTGCACAGGCCAGGAGACATGACATGGCAGCTCCCGCACCGGGTAGCCCTCCGGAGCACGCCTTCGGGCGGCCTCGCACATTGGTCCATCCAGGGCCCCGCGCAGACCTGCGTCTGGCCCACGTCGCAGCCCATGGCGGGCGGCAAATCCGCTTGTCCTTGACGGCGGGCACTTGTTTGCACGAGGGGTTGACGCGTGCGCTCGGTGCTGCGGGGGTGCAGGCCGCCGCCATGGCGCTGATGGGCGGTGACTTGGCCGAGGTGGCGTATTGCCTGCCCGTGCCCGACCCTGAAGGCCAACTCATGGCCACTTATGGCGAGCCGAAGGTCTTGCGCGGTGCCAGCTTGCTGCGCGGTAGCGCCACCCTGGGGCAGGACGAGCAAGGTGCGCCCGTGATCCATTGCCACGCCAGTTTTTCCGATGAACAGGGCCATGTGCGCGGCGGGCATGTGCTGACCCCGCGCACCGTGGTGGGCCAGCGGCCGGTCACGGTGTTGGTGTCGGTGTTGGATGGCGTGGCGCTGCGCCTGGGTTTTGATGACGAAACTCGCCTGCACATGCTCAAACCCCATGCCATCCAGTCCCCAGCTTTGGCCACCGTTGCAGGTGCACACCATGGTTGAAGCTGTGCAGGCCACACAGACCGAAGAGGGCCGTCTGGGCCGCATGGTGTATGGCCGCATGGCCCCCAACGAAGACTTGGTGCAGGGCCTGCAGGCCATTTGCCGCGCCCAGGGTCTGCGCCATGCGCTGGTGCGTGTGGGCTTGGGCAGTCTGGTCGATGCCTGTTTGCAGGTGCCTTCGGGTCGGCAAATCTTTGTCGAAGGCCCCGCCGTGGAGGTGCTGAGCCTGTTTGGCGAGCTGCGCACCGACGCTCACGGCCAGAGCGCGGCCGACCTGAGCGGTGTGGTCGTTGATGCCGCGGGCCAGGTGCTCAGCGGCCGTTTTGTGCCTGGCCACAACCTGGTGTTTGCCACCTTTGAAGTCACTCTGGAAGAGTGGCTGCCCTCAGCCGAGTCCGGCGCTGTTTGATTTTTTCACCCACTGATCCATTCTCATGACATCTTCCGATACAACTTTTCCTGTTGCAGCTCCCGTCGCTGTCGTGACCGGCGGTGCCCGCGGCATTGGCCTGGCCATCGGCCAGTGGTTTCTGAACCACGGCTACAAGGTCGCCTTGCTCGACGTTGACCAGGCCACCCTGGCCGCCACCGAGCGCACACTGGCCCGCCCGGGCGATGTGCTGGCGCTGCACTGCGACGTGTCGCAACCCGACCAGGTCGATGCCGCAGCGGCGGCCGTGATGGCCCGGTTTGGCCGGGTCGATGCGCTGGTCAACAACGCCGGTGTGGCGGTGTTCAAGCCGGTGCTGGAGACCACGTTTGCCGAATGGCGGCAGGTGCTCAGTACCAACCTGGACGGCGCGTTTTTGTGCTCACATGCTTTTGGCGCGATCATGGCCACCCAGCGCAGCGGCGCGATCGTCAACATCGCCTCGATCTCGGGCCTGCGTGCCAGCACGCTACGCGTGGCCTATGGCACCAGCAAGGCCGCGCTGATCCACCTGACCAAGCAATTCGCGGTGGAGCTGGGCAACTATGGTGTGCGCACCAACGTGATTTGCCCCGGCCCGGTCGAGACTGAGATGGCCAAGCTGGTGCACAGCGTGGCGATCCGCTCCGACTATTACGACACCATCCCGCTGGGCCGCTACGGCAGCACCGAAGAGATGGCCAACACCGTGGGCTTTTTGTGCAGCAAAGAGGCCAGCTTCATCAATGGCCAGTTTCTGGCGGTGGATGGCGGTTTTGACGCCTCGGGTGTGGGTTTGCCCACCTTGCGCCGCACCACCCCCGAGCTGCAGAAAGTGGGAGCCGCATCATGAGCAGCAGCTGCATCATTGGCTGGGGCCATACCCCGTTTGGCAAGCTCGACGCGGTCGATGCCGAGCAACTGATCCGCGATGCGGTGCAACCCGCGCTGGTCAGCGCAGGCTTGCAGGCGCAAGACATCGATGGCGTGTTTGTGGGCCACTACAACGGCGGCTTCATGCCGCAGGACTTCACCGGGGCGCTGGTGGCCATGGCGGTGCCGGGCCTGCGCCATGTGCCCGCGGTGCGCCTGGAAAACGCCTGTGCCACCGGCTCGGCCGCGATCTGGGCTGCCATGGACGCTGTCGAATCCGGCCGTGTGCGCCACGCGCTGGTGGTGGGCTTCGAGATCATGAACGCCGTGCCCGGTGCCAAGATCGCCGAAACCTTGCTGCGCTGCTCTTATGTGAAAGAAGAAGCGGCCAACCCGGCCGGTTTTGCGGGCGTGTTTGGCACCATCGCGGCCACGTATTTCGAGCGCTTTGGCGACCAGAGCGACGCACTGGCCGCCATCGCCGCCAAGAACCACGCCAACGGGGTGAAGAACCCGTTCGCCCACATGCGCCGCGATCTGGGTTTTGACTTTTGCCGCCACCCGTCCGACAAAAACCCTTTTGTGGCGGGTCCGCTCAAGCGTTCGGACTGCTCTTTGGTGTCCGACGGGGCCGCTGCGCTCGTGATCTCCAAAGCGCCCGTGGCCGGTGCCCGCGTGCCCGCCGTGCGCTGGAAGTCGCGCACGCAGGTGAATGAATATTTGCCCCTGTCGCGCCGCGACCCGACCCGTTTTGAAGGCGCGGCCATGGCCTGGCACAAGGGGCTCGATGCCGCCGGGGTGTCGCTCAAGGATCTGTCGTTTGTGGAAACGCACGACTGCTTCACGGTGGCCGAGCTGCTCGAATACGAAGCCATGGGGCTGGCCCCGCACGGACAGGGCGCACGCGTCATTCTGGATGGCGTGACCCGTATCGATGGGGCACTGCCGGTCAACCCCTCGGGCGGTCTCAAGTCACGCGGGCACCCGATCGGGGCCACCGGGGTGTCGCAGCACGTCATGGCCGCCATGCAACTGACGGGCGAGGCGGGCGATATGCAGCTGCCCAATGCCCGGCTGGGTGCGGTGTTCAACATGGGCGGCGCGGCGGTGGCCAATTATCTGAGCGTGCTGGAGCGTGCGGCATGAGCGACGCACAGGTCATGAACCTGTCGGCCCTGCTGGCGCAGACAGCCGCGCTGTTCCCGGACCGGCCGGGGCTGATTCAGGGTGAGCGCCAGTGGACCTGGCGCGAGATCAACGCGCGGGTGGACGCTTTGGTGCAGGGCCTGCGCGAGATGGGCATGCAGCCGGGCGACAAGCTGCTGGTGCAGTCGCGCAACAGCCTGGCCATGTTCGAGAGTTGCTGGGCCGCTTTTCGGTTGGGCGCGGTTTGGGTGCCGACCAATTTCCGGTTGACGCCGCCCGAAGTGGCCTACCTGGGCAGCTCCAGCGAGGCCACCTTCATGCTGGCCGAGGATGTGTTTGCCGGGCATGTGGACGCCGTGCGCGAAGCCAGCCCCCGCCTGCAACACGTCATCACCATCGGCAAGCCGCGTGCGGGCGAAACGGCTTACGAAGACCTGCTGGCACGCCATGCGGGTGCGCCCACCGCCATGGCAACCGTCAGGCCCGACCAGGTGCTGTGGTACTTCTACACCTCGGGCACCACCGGCCGCCCCAAGGCCGGCATGCTCACGCATGGGCAGCTGGCCTTTGTGGTGACCAACCACCTGGCCGATCTGATCCCGGGCACCTGTGAGACCGACTGCTCGATCGCGGTCGCGCCCCTGTCGCACGGCGCGGGCATCCATGCCCTGCTGAATGTGGCGCGGGGCGCGGCCACCGTGCTGTTGCCGTCCGAGCGCATGGAACCGGCCGAAGTCTGGCGTCTGGTGGAAAAGCACCGCGTCACCAACCTGTTCACCGTGCCCACCATCGTCAAGCTGTTGGTGGAAGACCCGGCGGTGGACCAGTTCGACCACAGCAGCTTGCGGTATGTGATCTACGCGGGTGCCCCGATGTACCGGGCCGACCAGAAACTGGCCTTGCAAAAACTCGGCCCGGTGCTGGTGCAGTACTTCGGTCTGGGTGAGGTGACGGGCTGCATCACCGTGCTGCCGCCTTCCATGCACGCCATCGATGATGCCGATCCGAATGCGAACATCGGCTCTTGCGGGCGGCCACGCACCGGCATGGAGGTGGCGATTCTGGACGCGCAGATGAACCCGGTGCCCACCGGCACGGTGGGCGAAATCTGCTGCCGGGGCCCGGCCGTGTTCGCGGGTTACTTCAACAACGAAGACGCCACGGTCAAGGCGCTGCGCGGGGGCTGGTTCCACACGGGCGATTTGGGGCGGCTCGATGCGCGGGGTTTGCTCTACATTACAGGGCGCGAATCGGACATGTACATCTCGGGGGGCTCCAATGTTTACCCGCGTGAAGTGGAAGAAATTTTGCTGACGCACCCCGCTGTGGCCGAAGTGGCTGTGCTGGGCGTGCCCGACGCCAAATGGGGCGAGGTGGGCGTGGCCGTCGTGGTCAGCCGTGACCCGGCCCTGACGGCCGCCGCACTGCTGGCGCATCTGGAGGGACGTTGTGCCAAGTACCGCTGGCCGCGCTATGTCTTTTTCTGGGATGCCTTGCCCAAGTCGGGCTACGGGAAAATCACGAAAAAAGACATTCGCCAGATGCTGGAAGAACGAGGCGACCTGCAACAGCAGGCCGTGACTTGAGAAGAGAGAGAAGTGAAGTGGGGCCACCCGGCCCCGAGTTTGATCGATGACCCACCTTTAGGAGACAGACATGACCCTTTCCCGCCGTTCCGTTTTGCGCACCGCCGCCGCTGCGTCCGTAGCCGCTTTGCCCATGAGCCAGGTGCTGGCCCAGCCCAAGGCCGAGTTCACCTACAAATACGCCAACAACTTGCCGGTGACCCACCCAATGAACCTGCGCGCCAAGGAAATGGCCGCTGCCATCCTGGCCGAGACCAAAGGGCGTGTGGACATCCAGATTTTCCCGGCCAGCCAGCTGGGCAACGACACCGACATGCTTAGCCAGCTGCGCGCTGGTGGCATCGAGTTCTTCACCCTGTCGGGCCTGATCCTGTCCACCCTGGTGCCGGGTGCGGCCATCACCGGCCTGGGCTTTGCCTTCCCTGACTACGACACCGTCTGGAAAGCGCTGGACGGCGATCTGGGCGCGCATGTGCGCAAGGAAATCGGCAAGGCCAACCTGGTGGCCATGGACAACATCTGGGACAACGGTTTCCGCCAGATCACCTCCTCCACCAAGCCGATCCAGACGGCCGACGACCTCAAGGGCTTCAAGATCCGCGTGCCCGTGTCGCCCATGTGGACGTCCATGTTCAAGGCCTTTGACTCGGCCCCGGCCTCGATCAACTTTGCCGAGGTGTATTCGGCTCTGCAAACCAAGGTGGTGGACGGTCAGGAAAACCCGCTGGCCATCATCGACACCGCCAAGCTCAACGAAGTGCAGAAATACTGCTCGGTGACCAACCACATGTGGGACGGCTTCTGGTTCCTGGCCAACCGCCGCGCTTGGGACCGTCTGCCCGCTGACTTGCGCACCATCGTGGCCAAGCACATCAACGCTGCAGGCCTCAAGCAACGCGCCGATGTGGCCGCCATGAACGCCACCTTGCAGAAATCGCTGACCGAAAAAGGCATGGTGTTCAACAACGCCAAGGCCGACACCTTCCGCAACCGCCTGCGCCAAGCCGGTTTCTACACCGAGTGGAAAGCCAAGTTTGGTGACGAGGCCTGGGCACTGCTGGAACGCTACAGCGGCAAATTGGGCTGATCGGCCACGGCGCAGACAAGACAAAAACGAGAAACAGCACACTTATGTCCGACGTTCAGACCCAGCCGCTTTTGGGCGGTGAGCATTATTCCGAACCAGAGGCCGCCAGCCCGGGCGGGGGTCGAGTAACGTCACGTTGGATGTTCCCCCTGGAGGCGGTTTCGGCCGTTTTGATGGTGGGCATTGTGGTGTTGCTCCTCGCAGCAGTCTTGTCGCGCTATGTGTTTGCCAATTCGATTGTCTGGATTGACGAGGTCGTGTCGACTTCGTTCATCTGGCTGACCATGATCGGTGCCGGGCTGGCCATGCACCGCAACGAGCATTTGCGCTTGTCGCTGGTGGTCGACAAGCTGCCGAGCCGCGTGCAGCCGTATGTGCATGCCTTTGCACTCACGGTGGTGGTTGCTTTTCTGGTGGGCTTGCTGCCTTCGGCGGTGGAGTACGCCCAGGAAGAATGGTTCATCAAATCGCCTGCGCTGGACTTGCCCAACACTTACCGCGTGGCGTCTATCCCCTTTGGCTTGGGCGTGATGCTGCTGATCGTGCTGGCCTACGCTGCACGCACCGTGCCTGTGCGTGCGCTGCTCAGCGCGGCTGTGGTGGTCGGGGCTGTAGCCGCTGTTTGCTATGCATACAGTGCCACCTTGCCCAACCTGGGCAGCTGGAACATGCTCATCTTTTTGGTGGGCGTGGTGGCGGTGTGCCTGATGGCGGGCGTGCCGATCGCGTTTTGTTTTGGTCTGGGGGCGCTCAGCTACCTGGCGTTCACCACCCAGGTGCCGCTCTTGATCGTGGTGGGGCGCATGGACGAGGGCATGTCCAGCCTGATTCTGGTGTCGGTGCCGATTTTTGTGCTGCTCGGCTGCGTGCTCGACGCCACCGGCATGGGCAAGGCGATTGTGGATTTTCTGGCCTCGCTGATCGGCCACGTCAAGGCCGGCATGTCCTATGTGCTGCTGGGTTCGCTGTTCATTGTTTCGGGCATCTCGGGCTCCAAGGTGTCGGACATGGCCACCGTGGCCCCTGCGCTGTTTCCTGAGATGAAGCGACGCGGCAATAGGCCCAAGGAAATGGTGGCCTTGCTGGCCACCGGTGCGGCCATGGCAGACACCGTGCCGCCCAGCATTGTGCTGATCGTGCTGGGTTCGGTGGCCGGTGTGTCGATCGCCGGGCTGTTTCAGAGCGGTTTTGTGGTGGCGATGGTGCTGCTGCTGTCCTTGTTGGTGCTGGCCCGCTGGAAGGCCCGGCATGAGCAGGTCGAGGGTGTCAAGCGCCCACCGATTTCGGTCATCGGTCGCTTTTTGCTGGTGGCGGCACCCGCGTTGGTGCTGCCTTTTTTGATCCGCAGCGCCGTGGGCGGCGGCGTGGCCACGGCCACCGAGGTGTCCACCATCGCGGTGCTGTATGCGCTGGTGATTGGCCAGGTGATGTACGGCGGCATTGGCCTGCGCAAGTTCTACGACATGCTGGTCGAGACGGCCGCTTTGTCGGGTGCGATCTTGCTGATCCTGGGCGCGGCCTCGGCCATGGCCTGGACCATCACCCAAAGCGGCGTGGTGCAGCAATTGTCGAGTTTCCTGACCACCTTGCCGGGCGGCCCGATCGCTTTTTTGGCGGTCACCATCGTGGTGTTTCTGGTGCTGGGGTGCTTGCTGGAGGGTTTGCCTGCCGTGCTGCTGCTGGCCCCCATCATGTTCCCGATCGCCAAGAAGCTGGGCATCCATGACATCCACTACGCCATGGTGGTGGTGTGTGCCATGAACGTGGGCCTGATGATGCCGCCCATCGGGGTCGGCTTTTATGTGGCCTGCCGCATTGGCGATGCCAAGCCTGACGAGGTCATGGGCGCCATTTGGCCCTACCTGGTGGCCTTGCTGCTGGGGGTGGTGGTGGTCGCCGCTGTGCCCGCGATTTCTACCTTTGCCTTGTAGTGCCATGACGCTCATTGATCCAAGCTCCTGGCAAGCACTGACCGCCGAACCCGATGGTCTGAGTGAGTCGCCTTTTTGGCACCCGCGAGAGCAACGCCTGTACTGGGTGGACATTCCGGGCCGTCGCATCGCCCGCGTGGCGGTGCAGGGTCTGCAGGCCCAAGGTGCGGTGGAGTATTGGCCCTTGTCGCAAGAGCCTGGGTGCATCGCACCGGTGCAAGGCGGTGGCCTGGTCATGGCTTTGCGCGATGGCATTTACCTGGCGCGCGAGTGGGGCGGTGAGTTGCAGCTTTTGGCCGCTGCGCCTTACGACACCACACGCCTGCGTTTCAACGACGGCAAGTGTGACGCGCAAGGGCGCTTTTGGGCAGGTAGCCTGTATGAGCCCAAAGACCAAGCGCTTGGGGTGCTTTACATGCTGGACGGCCAAGGCCTGCACGTCATGATGGACGGTGTGGTGACGGCCAACGGCCTGGCCTGGTCGCCCGATGGCCGCACTGCTTACTGGGCCGACACGGCTGCTCACCAAGTGCGGGCCTTTGACGTGGACCTTGCTACCGGCCAAGTGTCTTCCTCTTGCGTGTTTCACCAAATGACACCCAAGCCTGCAGGCTGGACCTGGGGAGATGACAGTCTCTATGGCGGTCGCCCCGATGGTGCGGCGGTGGACAGCGAAGGCTGCTACTGGTCTGCCCAATACGAGGGCCAGCGCCTGCTGCGCCTGTCGCCCACCGGCGAGGTGCTGGCCGAAGTGACCACGCCCGTGCCTTGCCCCACCATGCCCTGTTTTGGCGGTGCGGACTTGAAAACCCTGTTCATCACTACATCGCGCCAGGGTCGCAGCGCTCAAGAGCTGGCGCAGTATCCCGATGCCGGGTGTGTGTTTGCCACACGCGTGACGGTGGCGGGCTTGCCGGTCAATGTGTACCGGGGCTGAACGCCCCAATTTCCCACAACCCGTTCGTTCAAAAAATTCACACTGTGTCCCAGGGGCGAGGGTTACCATCTTGGCCCATGGAAGCTCAACTCAATTCCCTCATCGACGCCGTGCGCCAGGCTTGTGCGGACAGCCGCGTGCTGCGTTTGCGTGGCGGCGGCAGCAAAGACTTTTGGGGCCAAAGCCTCACAGGCGATGTGCTTGATACACGGGACTACCGAGGTATTGTGAGTTACGAGCCCAGCGAGCTGGTGGTCACGGTGCGCTGCGGCACGCCGCTGGCCGAGCTGGAAGCGGCTCTGGCCGAAAAAGGCCAGTGCTTGGCGTTTGAGCCGCCTCACTTCGGCGCAGAAGCCACCGTCGGCGGTATGGTGGCAGCCGGTCTGAGTGGCCCGGCCCGCGCCACTGCTGGCGCTGTGCGTGATTTCGTGCTGGGCGCGCGTTTCATCAATGGTCTGGGCGAGCACCTGACCTTTGGCGGTCAGGTCATGAAAAACGTGGCCGGTTACGACGTGAGCCGCCTGATGGCCAGCAGCTGGGGCACGCTGGGCATGATCACCGAGGTCAGCCTGAAGGTTTTACCCGTGGCCCCGGCCGAGGCCACCTTGATGATGGCGGGTCTGGCCCAAGGCCCGGCGCTCGATTTGCTGCACCGATGGGGCGGTCAACCTTTGCCATTGAACGCCAGCGCCTGGGTGCGCGACCCCACTGCCCAGCCGGTGGCCGATTATTTGTTTGTGCGTCTGCGTGGCGCGGTGGCGGCAGTGCAGTCGGCCATGGCCAAAATGAGTGCCGATGCCGTCGCGCTGGGTGCGCAGGTGCAGGCCATGGACAACGCCGAAGCCACACAGGACTGGCGTGCCAGTGGTGAGCAGACCCTGCCGTTTTTTGACGCGCCCTCCCCGGATGCCTGTTTGTGGCGTCTGTCGGTGCCGCAAACGGCGCCTTTGCTGGATTTACCCTATGCCCAATACATCGAATGGCAAGGTGCGCAGCGCTGGCTGTGGGCACCCGCCTCGGCGGCGGTGGCTTTGCGTGAATTGGCGCAATCGGTCGGTGGCCACGCCACCTTGTTCCGCGCCAGCGCCGCTCACGCCCAAGTGGACAAAATCGCCGGGGTGAACACCCCGCTGGACGCCGTGCAAGCGCGCATTCAACAGCAGTTGCAAAAGCAGTTCGACCCTAAAGGCGTGTTCGCCACCGGTCGCATGCACCCCCTCTGAGGCGAATCGCCATGCAAACCCAACTCGCCCCCGAATACCAAAACACCCCTGAAGGCCTGGAGGCCGAAGCCATTTTGCGCAAGTGCGTGCACTGCGGCTTTTGCACCGCCACTTGCCCCACTTACCAGCTGCTGGGTGATGAGCTGGACGGCCCGCGTGGCCGCATCTACCTGATGAAGCAAGTGCTGGAAGGCGTTACGCCCACCCGCAAAACCCAGATGCACCTGGACCGGTGCCTGACCTGCCGCAACTGCGAAAGCACTTGCCCGAGCGGCGTGCAATACGGCCATTTGGTGGACATCGGCCGCAAACTGGTGGACGCCAAAGTGGAGCGTCCGGCGAGCGAAAAGCTGGTGCGCTGGGCGTTGAAAGAAGGTCTGCCTTCGCCCCTGTTTGCGCCCGCCATGAAGATGGGCCAGATGGTGCGCGGCCTGCTGCCCGACAGCCTGAAAGCCAAGGTGCCTGCGCCACAAAACTCGGGCGCCTGGCCCACCGCGCAGCACGAGCGCAAAGTGCTGATGCTGGCCGGTTGTGTGCAACCGAGCATGAGCCCCAACATCAACACCGCCACGGCCCGCGTGTTGGACGCCGCAGGCATCCAGGCTGTGACCGCCCACAAGGCCGGTTGCTGCGGCGCGCTCAAGTTCCACCTGAACGACCACGATGGCGGCAAAGACCACATGCGCGCCAACATCGACGCTTGGTGGCCACTGGTGGAGAGCGGCGAGGTCGAAGCCATCGTGATGAACGCTTCGGGCTGCGGCGTCATGGTCAAGGACTATGGCCATGTGCTCAAGGATGACCCGGTGTATGCCGATAAAGCCGCCCGCATCGGCGCGCTGACGAAAGACCTGAGCGAGTTGCTGCCCGAGCTGGTGCCGCTGCTCCAAGCCAAGATCAAGCCCCAAGCCCTGCAAGCCGCAGGTCTGCAGGCCTACCACCCGCCCTGCACGCTGCAACACGGTCAGCAACTCAAAGGCGGCGTTGAAAAGCATCT
This sequence comes from Limnohabitans sp. YIMB22184, assembly GCF_048020265.1. Classification (GTDB taxonomy): domain Bacteria; phylum Pseudomonadota; class Gammaproteobacteria; order Burkholderiales; family Burkholderiaceae_C; genus Limnohabitans_A. The sequence continues at coordinate 2,769,487 of NZ_CP171843.1, read as the reverse complement.
GGGCGATCTGGGTTTCCAGATCAAGGTCACGGCCAATGAATCGCACCTGTGCTGCGGCTCGGCCGGCACCTACAGCGTGCTCAACCCCGAGCTGTCCAAGCAGCTGCGCGACCGCAAGCTGGGCCACCTGAACGCGCTGGAGCCGCAGGGCGTGATCAGCGCCAACATCGGCTGCATCACCCACCTGCAAAGCGGCAGCGGCCTGCCGGTGCGGCATTGGGTGGAGTTGTTGGACGAGGCGATCAGTAGCTGAGTGAATTAATTGGCCAGAACCCCTGCGATATCACCCACGGAAATCACCTCAACCCCTTCTGCAAAAGGCCAGCGCTGCTGCACGGGGGCGACGATGTAGGTTTTTTCGGGTTGCACGTCTTGCAGGGATTGCCAGAAGCCTTTGGTGACTTTGGGCGCAACGCTGAACTTGATTTCGAAACCGATTTTTCGCTGTCCGGTTTCCACCACCACATCCAGCTCGGCACCCGCCGCTGTTCTGTAAAACGACAGGCTGGCCCCAGTGGGCATGTGGGCAGCAATCTGGTCGATGACAAAGCCTTCCCAGGACGCACCCGTCATCGGGTGGCCTTGCAGGTCGTCCGGATGGCTCAAGCCCAGAAGGCTGTGCAGCAGACCGCTGTCGCGGACATAGACCTTGGGTGCCTTGACCAAACGCTTGCCCAGGTTGGCGTGATAGGGCTCGAGTTTTCTGACCAGCAAGGCACCCACCATGTGATCCAGCCAGCGACTGACTGTCGGTGCGCTCACGTCCAGTGAGTTGGCGATGGCCGATGCATTGAACAGTTGGCCATGAACATGCGCCAGCATGCGCCAAAAACGGCGCAGACTTTCAGCATCCACGCGCAAGCCCAGAGCTGGCAAATCGGTGTGCAGCAGGTGGCGGATGAACGCATCACGCCAAGCCCAAGAGGCGTGTGAATCAATGGCGGTGAAGCTGGGCGGAAAGCCGCCGCGCACCCACAAGTCCTGCACGGTACTGAGGTCGGAGCCGACTTCGTTGACGATGAGCGGGAACATGTCAATCAGACTCAACCGTCCGGCCAAGGATTGGGATTGGCGCAGCAATTCAAACGAAGCCGAGCCCAGCAAGACGAAACGCCCGGGGCGACGGATGCGATCGATCTCACCGCGCAACACCGAAAACAATTGCGGTGCATTTTGAACTTCGTCCAGGATCACCAGCCGGTCTGCGTGGGCTTGCAGAAACAGCGTGCCTTCGCCCAGGCGTGCCTGATCTTGTGGGGATTCCAGGTCCAGATAAATGGCGTCTGGATGGGTGTCCAGCAGAGCACGGGCCAAGGTGGTTTTACCAATTTGGCGCGGTCCCAAGATGGCAACAGCTGGGCTCCATGTGAGGTGTGAGACCAGTGTGCTTTGGGCAATGCGTTTAAACATCCTTGTATTTTAAATATGCCATATTCAAAATACAAGGACAATATGACCAACCGTAGTTGAAAGTCCTGGCCTCACATACGGTAAGGCCCGCGTCCAGTCGTACCGATAAGCCCACCCAGGTAGTATGAGAGGCTCGATGGCACAGCGCGCTTGCTGAGCGCACACAAAGGACAAGACGATGGCGATACCTTGGTTGATGGCCCTCAAAGTGATTCCCTGGGGCGATGTGATCGAACACGCCCCCACCGTGCTCAAAGCTGCGCGCAAGCTGATGGACCGCCAACCTCCTCAGCCGCCCGGTCAAGCAGGCACGCCCGCTACAACGACCCCGGTCAGTGCCGTGCCCAGTCTGGGAGAACTCAAAAATGCCTTGATCGCTGCGCAAGCCCAGATCGACCGCCAGGCCCAGACCCAGCGCGAACTGACCGAGACCCTGACCGAGTTGGCCGAGCAGAATGCACGCTTGGTCAGCGCCGTGGAAGTGCTTCGCCTGCGCACGCGGGTGTTAGTGTGGGGTGGCGCAGCCATGTTGGTGTGGCTGGCCGTGCTGACTTGGTGGCTTTGAATTAAGAAGGTTGTACTTTAGCGCGTTGCTCAATGGGTGTTTGGTTGTTGGGCTTATGAACGCTTGATAAGCACGTCTGCACCCTCCTGACACCCCGTTGTCAGTACCCCTCAGGCAAAGTCTTCCCCTGTGCACAGACGGTCTGTGCATCTTCAGGGAGAAAAACATGAAAAACGTGATCGACTGGTTTGAGATTCCGGTGAGCGATCTGCCGCGTGCGCAGGCCTTTTACGAAGCGGTGCTGCAAATCGCACTCCAAAGGCAAAACTATGCGGGGCCAGGCATGCAGATGGCGGTGTTTGTGGGGGAGGGCGATGCGACCAAGGGGGCGCTGATGTCGAGCAATCCGGCCTTGCAGGTGGGCGCTTGCGGCACGCTGGTGTATCTACACGCGGGCGCGTCGCTGGATGCCGCCTTGCAGCGTGCAGTGGCAGCAGGTGGGCAAGTTGCCATGGGCAAGGTGGCTCTGCCCGAGGGGCTGGGTTTTATGGCGCACATGCTCGATGTGGATGGCAATCGGGTCGGCTTGCACGCTTACGCCTGACAATTTGGGTTTGACTCATCCACCACCACTGCCTATCCGATGCGCCGCGCTGACCGCCTTTTCCAGATTGTTCAACTCATTCGGGGCCGCCGCCTTACCACCGCACAGTGGCTGGCGCAGCGCTTGGAGGTGTCCGAGCGCACGGTGTACCGCGATGTGGCCGACCTGCAATACCAGGGCGTGCCTATTGAGGGCGAGGTGGGGGTGGGTTACCGCTTGGGTATGGGATTTGATTTGCCGCCACTGATCTTCACCCCGCAAGAGGCGCAGGCCTTGGTGGTGATGACGCGGGTGGCGCAGCAGTGGCTCGATCCGGCCTTGGCGCGTGCCAGCGAGTCGGCGCTGTCGCGGGTGCTCAGTGTATTGCCCGCAGATCAGCGCCATGCCGCGCAACATACGCCGGTGTATTCGCCGCCTTGGGGGCTGACTGCGGAGCAACAACCGCACTTGCAACTGTGGCGTGAATCCACACAGGGGCTGCACAAGTTGGCGCTGGTTTACAGCGATGCGCAGGCCCGCACCAGTGAGCGCACGGTGTGGCCGCTGGGCAGCTTTTTCTGGGGTGTGGTCTGGACGTTGGTGGCCTGGTGCGAAAAGCGTCAGGACTTTCGCAGCTTCAGGCTGGACCGCATCCAGTCCATGACGGGCTTGCCACAGGCCTTCCGCTTGGCAGACGGGCAACGTCTGATCGATTATTTGCGCCGACAAGGCGTGGACCCTCAGGCTCTGGCCGAGGGTCGATGAACAGAAACTTGTTATGAAAACCGTTGAGATATCAACACAGGCCATACAGGGCCTGTCGGTGCGCACCCGCAATGCCGACGAGATGCAGGCAGACACGGCCCGCATAGGTCCACTGTGGGCTGACTTTGCCGCACAGATCGCGCCACATCTGGCGCAGGGCGCACGGGTGGTTGGCGTCTATCACCGCTATGAGTCGGATGCCCAGGGGGCCTTTGATGTGCTGGCGGGCACCGATGCCTTGCCATCTGCCGCAGGTGATTCACTCGCCCTGAGCCGAATTGACATCGTCGCCGGGCAGTATTTAGTGTTTGACGCGCCGGGGGCCATGCCCCACGCAGTGGTGGATGCCTGGTCGTGCATCTGGCGCTACTTTGCCGACCCTTTGTGCCCGCACCGGCGGGCTTACACCACCGACTTTGAGTGTTATTCACCTGATGGGGTGACAGAAATCTTCATCGGTGTGCGGCCATCATGAATTACTGGATCGGCGTGGTCAGCCGCTCGCATGTGTTGCGCGGAGTCGCTGGTGGCTTTGCACAGATGAACCATGGCAAGCAGGCGCCGCTCAAGCGCATGAAGGCCGGCGATGGCCTGATTTACTACTCGCCGCGTGAGGCGTATCCCGACGGTGCGTCTTTGCAAGCGTTCACGGCCTTGGGGTTCATCCGAACGGGGGAGGTGTATGAATACGATATGACGCCCGATGGCGTGCCAGGCTTTGTGCCTTGGCGCATCGATGTGGATTACCAGCTAGTTCAGACGGTTCCCATCAAGCCTTTGATTGCACATTTGGAATTCATCACCGAGAAAACCCATTGGGGCGCGGTATTTCGCTTTGGTCAGATCAAGATCAGCGAGGCTGATTTCCGAAAAATCGCATCAGCGATGGGGTGTGGCGAGAAGTCTGAATCGGTTGCAGCGGTCCAGACATCGCTGTTTTGATCACCCCGCCAGCGCCGCCTCAATGTCTTTGGCGATCTTCTCGGGCGCATCCTGCGGTGCGTAGCGCTTGATCACCCGCCCGTCGCGCCCAACCAAAAACTTGGTGAAGTTCCATTTGATGCCTTTGCTGCCCAGAATGCCGGGCGCTTCGGCGGTGAGCCATTGGTACAGCGGGTGCGCGTCGTCGCCATTGACCTTGATCTTGCTCATCATCTGAAAGCTCACGCCATAGTTCTTCTGGCAGAAGTTGGCGATTTGTGCGTCGTCGCCCGGGTCCTGGCTCGCGAACTGGTTGCACGGAAAGCCGAGCACAGCCAGGCCTTGTGTGCCGTATTTTTGGTGCAGCTTTTCCAGCCCGGTGAACTGGGGCGTGAAGCCGCAGGCGCTGGCGGTGTTGACGATCAGCATCACCTGACCCTTGTAGCGAGACAGCGGCACAGTTTGGTGGTCGATGCTTTGGGCTTCGAGGTCGTACAGGCTCATGGGGTGCTTTCTAGTGAAAGTGGGCAAAAGGACATCATGCCAGCGACAGCCTATGGCTGTGCAAGCTGCGTCATTTGGCCTTGTGGCCCGGCCCGACGATGGACAGCAAAGCTGCCAGCAAGATCAAGGCGCCGCCGATCAGCGTGCGGCTGTCCCAGCTGGACGCGCCCAGCAGCACCGAGGACACGCTGGCAAACAGCACCTCGGACAGCATGACCAGCGCGGTGGTGTGGGCGGCCAGGCGGGCGGCGCCGTATTGCAGCGCCAGGTTGCCCAACAAAAACGAGATGCTCAGCAGGGCCACCAGCGGCAGCCAACTCCAGGCAGGGGCCGCGCTCACGGTCACCACGCCCGTGGCCAAGCCCACAAATGCCGCCAGCGTGGCCATGACCGCACCGCCGCCAAACATGGCCAGGGTGCGCGACGAGCTCGGCGTGTCTTTGAGCTTGAGCAGCAAGGCGTTGGTGATGGCAAACGTCAGGCCGCCCATCAGCGCCAGCCCATCGGCCAGGCTCTCGGGCACAGGCCAGGGCGTCTCGGGGGTTTTGAGCACAATGAACAAACCGGCCAGCGCCAGCAGCAAGCGCAGCAAGGCCATGGGGGTGGGCTTTTCACCCAGCAGCCACCAGGCCACCAGCACCGACCATGCGGGCATTAAATAAAACAGCAACACCACACGCACCACGTCGCCCACCGTGACGGCCCAGTTGAAGCCCACATTGGTCAGGCCTGAGGCCAGCAACAAAAGCCACAGCCCGGGGTGCTTTCGCCAGCTCAGCAGTTGCCCACTGCGCCACAGCCACAGAGCGATGGACACGAACACAAATGCGTAGACCAGCGCCGTGGCCCACAGCGGGTGCAGGCCCAGGGTTTCGAGTTGTTTGAAGGGCCACCAGCACACGCCCCAGACCAAGGCGTTGAACAGGAGCCCGGCCACGGCTAGGCTTTTGGGAGCGGCGGGGCCCATGTCAGGGCTTGTCAAGACGGGTCGTTGGGGGTATCGGCGGTTGATGTGCTCTGGCGTTTGCGCCACCAGCGCCAGCCCAGCCACACCACACCGATGCCGAGCAGGGCAAAAATCCCGTGTTGGAACTGGCGCAACACGGCAAACATCCAGTCCCAGTTTTGGGCGCCAAAGTAGCCCAGATAAACCCAGATCGGCACGCTGATCAGAGCAGCAAAGCCGTCCATCAGAAACCAGGTGGGAAAGCTCACACGGTGGCTCATGCCTGCCGAGAAGAACACTGGGGTGCGCAGACCAGGCAGAAAGCGGGCGACGAACATGACCCATTTGCCGTATTTGTGGAAGGCGTCTTGTGCGCTGGCAAAGCGCTCGGGGGTCAGGATTTTGCGAAATCCGGGCAATTTGGAAATGCGCTGGCCATACAGACGTCCCAGCGTGAACATCAGCCCATCGCCAATCATGACGCCTGCCATGCCTACTGCAAACATGGTGTGCACGTCGGCATGGCCCAAGCCCGCGATGACACCGCCCGTCACCAGGGTCACGTCTTCAGGAACGGGAACGCCGAAACCGCAGATCAACAGCATCACAAACACAGCCAAATAGCCGTATTCGGTGAAGATGGGCATCAGAAACTGAAAAACTTCCATGGATTACAAGGTTCAGCCAGCGCCTGAACAGCTCAGGCGGAATGCGCGGGGTTAACAGGCAGCGGGCCAGTGTAAATCATTTGTAAGGCCCTTCCCGCGCGGGGAAAGGGTGTGTTTACCCGATGGTTTCGAGCCGCTTTGGTGGCCAATGGAGCTGGCATACTTGAGCAGCACTTTTCGCTCTCAGACCCGATGCCCCGCCCAATACAAGCCACCATCCACACCGCTGCGTTGCGCCACAACCTGGGCGTGGCCCGGCAGGCCGCGCCCGATGCCCAGGCCTGGGCCGTGGTCAAGGCCAATGCCTACGGGCACGGCATTGAGCGGGTGTTTGAAGGTCTGCGCGGGGCCGATGGTTTTGCGCTTTTGGACCTGGCCGAGGCCGAGCGGGTACGGGCTTTGGGCTGGCGCGGCCCGATTTTGCTGCTCGAAGGTGCTTTCGAGGCGCGAGACCTGGAGCTGTGCTCTCGCTTGCACCTGTGGCACACGGTGCATTGCGACGAGCAGATCGACATGCTGGCGCTGCACAAGACCCACGAGCCGCACCGCGTCTTCCTCAAGATGAACTCGGGCATGAACCGCTTGGGTTTCAGCCCACAGCGCTTTCGCTCGGCCTGGACGCGGCTGAACGCCCTGCCGCAGGTGGACGAAATCTCGCTCATGACCCATTTCAGCGATGCCGATGGCCCCAAGGGCATCGCCGAGCAAATGGCCCGCTTTGAAGAGGCCACCCGCGACCTGCCCGGCGAGCGCAGTGTGAGCAATAGCGCTGCCACCTTGCGCCATGCGCAAGATGCCGCTGTCAAGGCCGACTGGATTCGCCCCGGTATCGCGGTGTATGGCAGCTCGCCGGACTTTCCCGAGCACAGCGCCGCGCATTGGGGTTTGCGGCCCGCCATGAGCCTGAACGCCCGCATCATCGCCGTGCAGGATTTGCAGGCGGGCGACAGCGTGGGCTACGGCTCCAGTTTTGTGGCCGATGGCCCCATGCGCATCGGCGTGGTGGCCTGCGGTTATGCCGATGGTTACCCGCGCATTTGTCCCACAGGCACGCCGGTGCTGGTGGATGGCGCACGCGGCCGCACCGTAGGCAGGGTCAGCATGGACATGCTCACGGTGGACCTGAGCAGTTTCCCCCAAGCGGGGGTGGGCAGTACCGTCACGTTGTGGGGGCAGTCGGCCCAGGGCGCGGTGCTCGGCATCGACGAGGTGGCCCAAGCGGCCGGCACGGTGGGTTACGAGTTGATGTGCGCCTTGGCGCCGCGCGTGCCGGTGGTGCTGGAGGATTGACAGCTTGGCGGTCTGCCAGAGGTGGGGCGGCAGCTTGCTGCCAGCGTGACAAGCCTGGCTGAACGTTGGGCCCACAATCGCCGCATGCCCCACCGCACCCCTGTCCATCGACATGACCAACGCGCCTTGCTCGTGGCCTTGGTGCTGATCGTCATTTGGGGTGGCAATTTCACACTCCAGAAATACCTGTTTGGGCTGATTTCCCCGGGTGGTTTCCTCTGGGCGCGTTACCTGATCATGCCCCTGTGTGCCCTGGTCCTGATGCGCTGGCGTTTTGGGGTCTGGTTGCCACCTTTGCCCCGCAAGGACTGGCAACACATGGCCTGGCTGGGCTTCATTGGACACTCCCTGCATGTGGGTCTGGTGACCTATGGCATCCACTGGTCTACGGCGTTTTCCAGCTCGGTCATACTGGCCTGTGGACCGATTTTCACCCTGCTGATCTTGCGCATGCAGGGCCTGGAGCGCTTGAGCCTGCCCCAGATGGCCGGGGTGTCCTTGGCGTTTGGCGGGGTCTTGATGTTCCTGTCCGACAAACTGTTGGGTGGCAACTGGCGCGCTGGGGGGGGTGATCTGGTGCTGCTGGTGGCTGCGGGGCTCTTTTCTTATTACACCGTGGCGGTCAAGCCCGTGATGCAACGCCATGGCCCGGTGCTGACCATGGGTTACGCCACCTTGCTCGGCGGTCTGCCGGTGATGCTGCTGTCGGTTCCGGCAGGCGTGGATGCACCTTGGTCCGTGCTGGATTTTTGGGCTTGGGTGGGCCTGCTCTGGTCGATCATGGTGTCGGCCTTTGCCGGTTGGCTGGCTTGGGGCTGGATCAACAATGTGCGCGGCGTGGCGCGCACGGCCCCTCTGATGTACCTGATGCCCCCGATGGCGGGCCTGTTTGCCTGGGCGTTGTCGGGTGAGCACTACACCTGGATCAAGATCGCCGGGGCGGGTGTGACCTTGCTGGGTGTGGCGCTGGCGCAGTACGCCGGACAGATCAAGTGGCGTTTGCGCTGACGCCGTCGACTCAGGCTTTGAGCCAGGTGTCGTAGGCGGTTTTGCAGATCAGGGCCAGCACCACAAAAATGAACACATGGCGCACAAAGCCCGCGCCGTGCTTGAGGGCCAGCCGGGTGCCAATGAGGCTGCCCACAATGTTGGCTGCACCCATGGCCAGTGCCAGATGCCACCACACATGGCCTTTGAGGGTGAACAGTGTGAGTGCCGACAAATTGGTCGCCACGTTGATCATCTTGGCTGCAGCCGAGGCGTTCAGAAAATCGTAGCCCAGCACCCGCACATAGGCAAACACCAGAAAGCTGCCAGTGCCCGGCCCAAAAAAACCGTCATAAAACCCGATCACCAGACCAATGCCTGCTGCGATCCAGGCCTCTTGTGCCCCGGCAAAGCGTGGTGCATGGCTGCAGCCCAGGTCTTTCTTGACCAGGGTGTACAGCAAAAGTGCTGCCAGCAGCACGGGCAATATTTTGCGAAACAGGCTCGGGTCCACCTGGGTGACCACCCAGGCCCCGGCCAAAGAGCCCAGCAAACCCGCACCCGCAGCAGGCAGCAGGGAGCGCCAGGGCATGACCACCTTGCGGCTGTATTGCACGGTGGCAAAGGCAGTGCCCCAAATGGAGGCGCTTTTGTTGGTGCCAAACAAGGTGGCGGGCGCCGCCCCGGGGAAGGTGGCAAACAGGGCAGGCAGCAAGATCAGCCCGCCGCCGCCCACAATGGCGTCGACCAGGCCAGCCAGCAAAGAGGCCAGCGAAACAATCAGTAATTCCATGGCCTTGATTGTGGCATTGCGTTGCCAGTGGGCATGGTCAGGCTAGGTGGGGTGTTTTGTTGTGGGCCTCCCACAAAGGGGAAGATGAGCAGTCCAATGAACAGGCAAAAAAAAGCGCCGCTTGCGCGACGCTTGGAAAGTACACCTCGTTGGGATGTTGGTTCATGTTCGAGTTCTTGGGCTTGTTTGTCTCCTCGGCCCTCGGGATGCAAGTACTGCTTTGCATCGAGTGAGTGAAATGTAAGTGACCCAGAGCGCCACTGAACTCAGGGATTTCCCCATTTTGGGGAAATCCCTGCCCAGAACTGACCTTGAACTGACGAAAAAGAGTCGTTTGGGATGCTTTTCAGGTTCAGGCAATGGCCTGGCGGGCGGCGTCTTCGGCGATCCATTGCGCTGCTTTCTCGGCAATCATGAGCGTTGGGCTGTTGGTGTTGCCGCTGGTGATGGTGGGCATCACGCCCGCATCGACCACGCGCAGACCCGCCACGCCGCGCACTTGCAGGCGTGGGTTGACCACCGCCATCGGGTCGTCTTCGCGGCCCATCCGGGTGGTGCCCACCGGGTGGAAGATGGTGCTGGCGATGTCCCCGGCCAGCTTGGCCAGTTCTTCGTCGGTTTGGTATTGCACGCCGGGTTTGAATTCTTCGGGTGCGAAAGGTGCCATGGCGGGCTGGGCCATGATGCGCCGCGTCACCCGCAGGCTGTCAGCGGCCACCTTGCGGTCCTCCTCGGTGGCCAGGTAATTGGGGGCGATGGCGGGTGCGTCGTCAAATTGCTTGGTCTTGATCTGCACCGTGCCACGGCTGGTCGGGTTGAGGTTGCACACGCTGGCGGTGATGGCCGGGAAGCTGTGCAGGGGCTCGCCAAACGCGTCCAGACTCAGCGGCTGCACGTGGTACTGGATGTTGGCGTGCGGCTGCGACGGGTCGCTTTTGGTGAACGCGCCCAGCTGGCTGGGTGCCATGCTCATGGGCCCTGTGCGCTTGAAGGCATATTCCAGCCCAATCATGGCCTTGCCCACCAGGCTGTTGGCCAAGGTGTTGAGGGTTTTGGCGTTCTCGACCTTGTACACCGAGCGGATCTGCAAATGGTCTTGCAGGTTGGCGCCCACACCGGGCAGCTCGTGCTTGACCTCGACGCCTTTGTCCTGGAGCAAAGCGCCGGGGCCTATGCCCGACAGCTGCAGGATTTGCGCCGAGCCGATGCTGCCCGCGCTCAGGATCACCTCGCGGGTGGCTTTGACCTCGACCATCTCCACGCCTGACCACACCTGCACCCCGGTGCAACGCTGGCTGCCGTTGGGCTGGGTTTCCAGAATGAGCTTGGCCACTTGCGCCTTGTTCCACAATTCGAAGTTGGAGCGTGCATAGCAGGTGGGGCGCAGAAAAGCCTTGGCCGTGTTCCAGCGCCAGCCGGACTTCTGGTTCACCTCGAAGTAGCTCACGCCCTCGTTGTTGCCCCGGTTGAAGTCGTCTGTGGCGGGAATACCCGCTTGCTGGGCCGCTTGCGCAAACGCGTCCAGCACATCCCAGCGCAAGCGCTGCTTTTCAATGCGCCATTCGCCACCCGTGTTGCGTCCGCGCAGGGTGTGCAGGTAGCTGCCCTTGGGCAAGTCGGCGGGGGCCAGCAACTCCGACTTGGCCCCTTTGGCCCCGTGAAATTCATTGACCCCGTTGTAATGGTCTTCGTGCAGCTTGAAGTAGGGCAGGGTCTGGTCCCAGCGCCACTCGTCATTGCCGGTGATCTGCGCCCACTGATCGTAGTCACGCGACTGGCCACGCATGTAAATCATGCCGTTGATGCTGGAGCACCCGCCCAGCACCTTGCCGCGCGGGTAACGCAGGCTACGACCATTCAGACCCTGAGCTGGCTCGGTCTGGTACAGCCAGTCAGTGCGGGGGTTGCCGATGCAATACAGGTAGCCGACCGGGATGTGAATCCAGTGGTAATCGTCTTTCTTGCCCGCCTCGATCAGCAGCACGCGCTTGCTGGCGTCGGCGCTCAAGCGGTTGGCCAGCAGGCAGCCTGCCGTGCCGCCGCCGACGATGATGTAGTCGAAGGTGTTGTCGTTCATGGGTCAAAAGTTTTTTTGGATGCCTAACCCCATAGTGTGCCTTTGGATATTTGACTTTTGCGTCACATCCATATCAGCCCAGACTGAGATTTCCGCATTTACAAAGAGCATTTGCTTTATGTGGATATTGCGAATTTGCTCATGGGTGGTGTGCCGATGCCGAAAGCTGAGCAAGGTTTTGGTGTTAGGTGTAGCTCTGTAAATCGTCAAGAACTCACTGCTGATGAACCATAAAAACGCCTTTGGTTTGGTTTGTACCCCGGCGCCGAGCAAGACAGACACATCCAGTTGTGGAGTCAGGCGTTGCGTGATCCCCGCTGCACCATGGGCATGTAGCGATTTGGGGTCGTCTGGGTGTCTAGTTAATGCACCGTAACCGATGGTGACTTGGCTCGAGATAGGCTTTAGTACCCTGTTCCAAGGGTTCAGCGATTTGATGGACAGGATATTAAATTGATTTAGCGCAAGCGTGTTCTTTGGTGTTATTTCAACAGCGCCTGAGAACAGATGAACCTCTGTTTCAGCTAGTTGATGGTGGTGCTTGTCAGTCAGTCTGTGTGAAGCGGGTAAAAAATCAATCAAGCGACTTGTCCCTTGGGCGTGGGACACAAACGACAGCCCCAAGCTGCTGTCACCTTGCGATACAGCAGGATTCAATAGGTTGTCCATTTGTAGTGGTTCGGCTGGAATGACTGCTGCTTGTCGAGCCAGTTGATGCTGGTTCTTTTTCCATAGCTCAGTTGAGATGTCTTGTCTTTCCAACAAAACATTGTTCAGTGCTGTCAAAAAGTGTTGTTGTCGGCTGGAGTTGATCTCGAACGCTTGTTCGCTTGTGGTTGTTAATAAGAGGTCACTTGAGCGCTTGTGACGTGCGCCTTGTTCACGCTTCAGATAAGCATAAGTCCATCGATCGGCCACAAACGTATTGATTGATTCGATAAGATCGGATTGGTAGGCCTGTCGAATCACATCTTTAGGAGTGCTCCAACCAGCGCCAGCTTGTTGCAGCACCCCCGTCAAGCCCAAGATATTTTGTAGAACAGTGGCGCAGTTGTAGCTGTGTAAAAAGTAAGTCAGTTCTGTTTTTTTCAATTCAAAAAAGTGGTTTCGAATGAGCGAGCGTTGAGTAGCGGTAGTGCGCAGTTTGTATTCCCACAAGTTGCGGTGTTCTTTGTCTATGTATTTCTCTGACTCTCGTTCGTACGGTGTGAGCGAAAAGATTCCTTTTTTCCCAACGACAATGCTTTCCCAAAGCAGTTTAGGAAGATTGATGCTGTTTGCATCGGTGTAATAAGAAACGGCGTGTTCAAGCATCACCCCTTCAGTGTTTAGACCCGATATTTTGAGGAACGTATGCCCCATCATGCTGGCCGGTTGTGTGACGCTTTCGGTCGCAAACACGAGAGTTAATTCATCGAAGGGGGCTTTTTCGATGAATTCGTTGATTTCATTACATCCGGAAACCGGCAATTCGGGCAGTTGTAGTTGTTCTTGGAGCCAAAGATACCTAGCCGGAAATCGACATACCGCCTGCTGATTTCCGCCATACAAATAAGTCAGTGTAGAAAGTAGCTCTTGGTGAGTGCTGAAATTGCTCTGTGCCAGAAGAAAACCTGATGTTTTGATCTGTGGCTGACCTTGGTCTAGATGTAACAGCGCATGCCACACACGGTTGTCTGGTAATTTTTGAGCATTAATTTTTTTGTGGACTTGTGACCAATCGATCCGCTCGTCAAGCACCTGAGCGTTGATTGATAGGGATATCAATACGTAAAGTATGAAAAAAGCGGCCGTGAAGCCGCTTTTGAGAGGTTTGCTGAACGTGGTCACTTGCAAGAAATGGTGACGGTATCAGCGTATTTCCACATTTTTTCAGTGCCATAGTCAATTGACGAACCAATGGGGCCGCCGCTGAGCAGGTTGACGAAGAAAATAGGATCAACTGTCTTTTCCGCCACAGTTTCTTTTGCGCAGTTTGTACCTTCTGTTATGAATACTTTGCTCTTGTTTTCACGGGGCAAAGCGACCACACCAGGTGCAGAAAACGGTACGCCATCAATGGTACCTTTGACTGTAGCGCCATTCGAGGTGCTGACATTCACTTGCTGATTTTTGTCGTTGATGATGGATGAGCAACCGCTCAGAATTGCCAAAGTGGCTGCAGCGATAAGAAGTTTTGTCATATTGAGTAGTCATGAAGTTTTTATGAGATTGATTTAATAAAAATTAAGTATTAATTTTTAAAAATCACACACATTCTACCCAATCCATCAACCTTTTTTTACTTCGCCGTCGGCATCACAAACTCAGCCCCCTTGCCGATGCTTTCAGGCCAGCGTTGCATGATCGACTTTTGCTTGGTGTAAAAGCGCACACCCTCTTCGCCATAGGCGTGCATGTCGCCAAACAGCGAACGCTTCCAGCCGCCAAAGCCGTGCCAAGCCATGGGCACGGGGATTGGCACGTTGATGCCGACCATACCCACCTGGATGCGGCGCGAAAACTCACGGGCCACGTTGCCATCGCGGGTGAAGCAGCTCACGCCGTTACCGAACTCGTGGTCGTTGATGATCTGCACCGCGGTGGCGAAGTCGGGCACGCGCACGCAGCTCAAGACCGGGCCAAAGATTTCTTCTTTGTAGATCTTCATGTCGGTGGTCACGTGGTCGAACAGCGTGCCGCCCAGCCAGAAACCTTGCTCGCAACCGGCACCGGCTTTGGCGCCGTCAAACTCGCGGCCGTCGACCAAGAGCTTCGCGCCTTCGGCCACGCCCGCGTCGATGTAACCCTTGATGCGCTGACGCGCCGCGTCGGTCACGATGGGGCCCATCTCGGCGGCCAGGTTTTCACCGTTGAGCACTTGCAGCGCCTTGGTGCGCTCGATCAGCTTGGGGATGATTTTGTCGGCCACGTCGCCCACCAGCACGGCCACCGAGATCGCCATGCAGCGCTCACCGGCCGAGCCATAGCCTGCGCCGATCAGCGCGTCCACGGTCTGGTCGATGTCGGCGTCGGGCATGACGACCAGGTGGTTCTTCGCGCCGCCCAAGGCCTGCACGCGCTTGCCATGGTGGGCGCCGGTCTCGTAGATGTAGTTGGCGATCGGGGTGGAGCCGACGAAGCTGATGGCTTTCACGTCGGGGTGTTCCAGCAGCGCGTCCACGGCTTCTTTGTCGCCTTGCACCACGTTGAACACGCCGTCGGGCAGACCGGCTTTTTTCAGCAACTCGGCCATGAACAGCGAAGGCGTGGGGTCGGTCGGGCTGGGCTTCAAGATGAAGGTGTTGCCGGCCGCAATCGCGACGGGGAACATCCACATGGGCACCATGACCGGGAAGTTGAACGGCGTGATGCCCGCGACCACGCCCAGGGGCTGGCGCATCGTCCAGTTGTCGATACCGGTCGAGACCTGCTCGGTGTAGTCGCCCTTGAGCAGCTGAGGGATGCCGGTGGCGAATTCCACGATGTCGATGCCGCGCGAGACCTCGCCCTGCGCGTCGGTGAACACCTTGCCGTGCTCGGCGGTGATCATGTGGGCCAGTTCGTCTTTATGCAGGTTGAGCAGTTCGAGGAACTTGAACATCACGCGGGCGCGGCGCAGGGGTGGAGTGTCGGCCCAAGCGGGGAAGGCCGCTTGCGCAGCGGCCACGGCCTTGGCGACTTCAACGCTGTTGGCCAGCGCCACATTGCCAGTCACGGCACCTGTAGCGGGGTTGGTCACAGGCTGGCTGCGGCCCGAAGCGCCTGCGGCGACCTGACCGTTGATGTAATGACCGATGTTCGTGATGCTCATGGGGGCTCCTGGATGGGGTTGTGGTGTGGGCTGCACGATGGTGTGCACAAGTCTTCGTTGCTGGATTGCCGCGCTTCGCTCGCAATGTCAGACAAACGTCATGGCGAGCGAAGCGTGGCCATCCATGTCTTCAGTAATGGAGTGTAGGCACCGCCTCCACCTCCCACAAGAGCGCAAAGCTGAATTGATTGTTCAAAATGGTGAACAATACTGCGATGGAAGAGAAAAAAATCACCACCCTTTGGACGCACCTGCATTGGTTGAGCGTGCTGGCGCAGCAAGGCAGTTACACGGCCGCCGCCGCCCGCTTGGGCGTGAGCAAGGCCGCGATGAGCCAGCGCATTGCTGAATTGGAGCGTGCAGCCAAGGTGACCTTGGTGCAACGCACCACTCGCAGTCTGCGCCTGACCGAGGCGGGTCAAAGGCTGGTGGATGAAACCCGCGCCGCGTTCGAGCAGATCGAGCAAAGCTTTGCCCAGGTACGCGACCTGGCCGAGCAGCCCAGTGGCTTGTTGCGCGTGACGGCTCCGGTGGCGCTGGCCCGTCAGCAGTTGGTGCCGCAGTTCGCCGCTTTTCTGAAAGACTTTCCAGATGTTCGCATCGAGTTGGACATGTCGGACCGTTTGAGCGCTTTGGCCACTGAAGGCTACGACCTGGCCATCCGCCACACCGCCCGCCCGCCCGACACCCATGTGGCCTGGGCGCTGTGCGACACCGAATCGGTGTTGGTGGCCACCCGCGCCTATTTGCGCAAACACGGCGAGCCGCACAGCCCTGCCGAGCTGCAGACCCACAACTGTCTGCACTACCCCCGCTCGCAAGACACCCCAGCCTGGACCTTTGAGTCGCGCCAGCCGTCCATCGCTGGCGAGCGCATCACGGTCCCCGTGTCGGGCAACTTCGCCGCCAACAACAGTGAAGCTCTGCGCGAAGCCGCCCTGACCGGCGCAGGCATCGCCCTCATGCCCGATTTCAGCGCCCAGGCCGAGTTGCGCAAAGGCCAATTGGTGCGCGTGCTGCCCAGCTGGAAACCCGTGGGGGCCTTTGCCGAAACCATTTACGCCATCCGCCCGTATGCACCGCATGTGCCTCGGGCGGTGGCGGCGCTGGTGGCGCATTTGCGCCAAGGGCTGGCGCAGGGCTTTACAGAGGTTTGACATGCCATCGCTGAAAAACACCTTGTCCGCTGTCCGAGCCTGGGCTCGCCGTATCAAGCGCGATGGCCTGATGCTGTGGTTTGCCTGCCGAGACCCGCGCACGCCGTGGTGGCTCAAAGGCCTGGCTTTTTTCGTGGTGGCTTATGCGCTCAGCCCAATCGATCTGGTGCCCGATTTCATTCCGGTGCTGGGTTATCTGGACGATGTGATTTTGTTGCCCGTGCTGATCTGGCTGGTGGTGCGGTATTTGCCAGAGCACATTGCCCTGGACTGTCGCCAGCAGGCCGACGACTGGCTGGCCGAGCGCCAAGCCAAGCCCGTCAGCTGGGCAGGCGTGGTGCTGGTCTTGTCGGTGTGGTCCGCGGTGGCTTGGGTTGTGTGGCGCTATGTCGCCTTGCTTTAATTAGTCAAACGCCGCGTGCCAGCACAGGAAACAACTTGTGCAACCCGTCGGCCATCACCTCGACCGCCAGCGCGGCCAGGATCAGGCCCATGAGGCGGGTCATGACGTTGATGCCGGTTTTGCCCAGGATGCGGGCAATCGGCGTGGCCAGTGAAAAGCACAGCGCCGTGGCCAGGGCAATGATCACGCCATAGCCGACCAGGGTGCCCAGCTGGGCGAAGTTTTTCGCCTTTTCGGCATAGATCACCACGGTGGACATGGTGGCTGGGCCCGTCAGCAGCGGGATGGTCAGTGGCACCACGGCAATGCTGGCCCCCATGGCGGCCTTGGTTTCGGCGTCGTGCACTTCGTCGGCATTGGCGCGGGCTTCGGCGGGTTGGGCATTCAGCATCGACAAGGCTGCAGTGAGCAGCAACATGCCACCGCCGACCTGGAAGCTGGCGAGCGAAATGCCGAAGAACTCCAAAATCTGCAGACCCAGCAAGGCGCTGGCTGCGATCACCACGAAGGCAGAGAAGGACGAGACCCAAATCGTCCTTTTGCGTTGAGCGCGGCTGAAGCCCTGGGTGTAGTGGATGAAAAACGGGACGATGGCCAAGGGGTTGACGATCGCCATCAGGGTGATGAGTGGTTTGAAGTCCATCGGCAAATGGTACCCGGCTTCAAGCCGTTGTTCAGGCAGCTGGTGTGCGGCGGCGGAACATGCCCCAGCCTTCCATGTGCAGCACTTTGTCACCGTGCTGGTTGAACATTTCCCAGAGGTTGCGCGTCATGCCCACATCCGGGCGTTTGCCCATGGGCTTGGTCTCTAGCACGGTGCTTTGCAGGCGCAGGGTGTCGCCCGGGTAGACCGGCTTGAGCCACTTGATGCCTTCCAGGCCTGGCGAGCCGAGGCTGGAGGTTTCGTGCAAAAAGTTGGTCACCATGAGTCGCATGGCCATGGCGCAGGTGTGCCAGCCGCTGGCCGACAAGGCACCAAACACCGAGGCCTTGGCCGCTTCGTCGTTCAGGTGAAAGGGCTGCGGGTCAAACTGGCTGGCGAAGGCGATGATTTCTTCGCGTGTGGGGGTGATGGTGCCCAGATCGCGCACCTGGCCTGCGGCCATGTCTTCCCAAAAGTATTTGATCTCGGCCATCAGCGGCCTCCCGAGATGTCCAGAAAGCTCATGGTGGTGTAACTGGCCTTGTCCGACAGCAGCCAGACAATGCCCTCGGCCACTTCTTCGGCGGTGCCGCCGCGCTGGGCAGGCACCAGGTGCTGCAGGTCTTTCACGCGGTTGGGCAGGCCGCCGGAGGCATGGATCTCGGTCTCGATCAGGCCTGGGCGCACTGCATTTACGCGAATGCCCTCGGCCGCCACTTCTTTGGACAGCCCGATGGTGAAAGCGTCGATCGCACCTTTGGCGGCGGCGTAGTCCACGTACTGGTTGGGTGCGCCCAGTCTGGCTGCAGCGCTCGACACGTTGACGATGCTGCCGCCCTCGCCGCCGTGTTTGGTGCTCATGCGGCGCACGGCTTCGCGGGCGCAGATCAGGCTGCCGATCACGTTGATGTCGAACATGCGCTTCCAACGGGCCACGCTCATCTCGTCCACGCGGGCAGCCACATCGACCACACCCGCGTTGTTGACCAGGCCTTGCAAACGGCCCAGTTTGGCGTCGATGTGCTCGAACATGCGCAGCACCTGGGCTTCGTCGGCCACGTCGGCCTGCACCGCCATGGCTTGCCCCCCAGAGGCGCGGATTTGGCGTACCACTTCGTCGGCGGCCAGTGAGTTGGCGGTGTAGTTCACGGCCACCGACCAGCCGTTTTTGGCGGCCAAAAGGGCGGTGGCCGCCCCGATGCCCCGGCTGCCGCCCGTCACCAACAAGACCTTGTTCATTGCGTATCTCCTGCAAAAATCCATGGATGCGGTTACAACCGCTGCTTCGTTCGACGATTACACAACACATAAGGAGACCACATGGGTCGCACAGTGGACTATTACTTCGCCCCTCAAAGCCCCTGGGCTTATTTGGGCCACCAGCGTCTGGCCGAGATCGTGCAGCGCACCGGGGCCTCCGTGCGGGTGATGCCCATCGACCTGGGCGGTAAGGTCTTCCCGATCTCAGGTGGTTTGCCGCTGGGCCAGCGGGCACCGCAAAGGCAGGCTTACCGCCTGGTCGAATTGCAGCGCTTCAGCCAGCACCTGAATGTGCCTCTCAATCTGAAGCCCCGGTATTTCCCGGTCGGTGGGGACGATGCTGCGCGTCTGATCATTGCGACCGATTTGGCCCAAGGTGCGCAAGCAGCCATGAGGATCGCGGGCGCGATTTTGGCCGCTTGCTGGGCGCAGGAGCGCAACATGGCCGACGACAAGGTGCTGGCCGAGCTGCTGGCTGAGCAGGGCTTGCCAGGCCAGCTGATGGACGCTTCCCGCAGCCAGGCGGTGCAGGAGCGCTACGAAAGCTACACCCAGGCGGCCATCGATGCGGGGGTGTTTGGTGCGCCCAGTTATGTGGTGGATGGCGAGATTTTCTGGGGCCAAGACCGGCTTGACTTCGTCGAGCGTGCGCTGACCCGTTGAACTGACCTCTGTCTTGAAAGGAAAACACATGGGATCGATGATTGAACTGAAGTCAACAGACGGCACAGCCGTACCCGCTTACGAGGCCCGCCCCGCAGGCACACCCAAGGGTGCCGTGGTCGTGATTCAGGAAATTTTTGGCGTCAACAGCCACATCCGCGCTGTGGCCGACGGCTATGCCGCTGAGGGTTATCTGGCGGTGGCTCCGGCGGCCTTTCACCGCGTCAAGCCGGGGGTGGAATTGGGTTACACCGAAGCCGACATGGGCGAAGGCTTTGGCTACAAAACGGCGGCCGAGGCCTTGCCTGCACCCGGCGTGATGCAGGACATCCAGGCGGCCATCGACCATGCCGCGCAGGCGTCGGGCGGCAAGGTCGGCATCGTGGGTTACTGCTGGGGCGGCTTGCTGACCTGGCGTGCGGCCTGCACCTTGTCAGGCCTGAGCGCAGCGGTGCCGTATTACGGCGGGGGCGTGACCACTGAAGCCGAAACCGCCCGCCAGCCCCGGGTGCCGGTGCTGGCGCACTTCGCCGAAGAAGACCGCTGGATTCCGATGGACACCGTGGCGGCTTTCCGCAAGGCGCACCCCGAAGTGACGGTCCACACCTATGCGGCCCACCACGGCTTCAACTGCGACCAGCGCGCTTCCTGGCATGCCCCTTCGGCCCAATTGGCCCGAGAGCGCACGCTGGCGTTTTTTGCCAAGCATCTGGGCTGACCAAGTCAGTCAATCGCCCGTGCGGGCCAGGTAGCGCTTGCGCCAGAACACCAGGCCCATGGTGGTGGCAATCGCCCCCATACCGCCCAGTGTCCACCAAAAGGCGCTGGCGGTGTGCAGCCAGGGGATGAATTCGAAATTCATGCCGAACACGGCCGCGATCAGGTTCAGCGGCAAGAAGATCGCGGTCAACGCTGTCAGGGTGCGCATGATGTCGTTGGTGCGGTTGCCCTGAGCGTTGAAGTGCATTTGCACGGCCGTTTCGGTGTTGTGCTCCAGGCGGCGCACATGGTGGACCACCCGGTCAATGTGCTCCAGCACGTCGCGGCAGCGCACCCTGAGCAGTTCGTGCTCGCGCAATGCCGTCGGGTCGTCGCTCACCACCCAGTCGTCCAGGGTTTCGTTCCAGTTGAGCATGGCTGTGTGCTGGTCGTCGCACAGGTCTTCGAGCTGGTGCAAGGCCAGCCGAGCTTGCAGCAAGGCGTCCCAGCGGCGAAATCGTGCACCGGGGTGGAGCAGTTCGGCCTGCCAGTGGTCGAGCTGGCGGCTCAGTTCGCGGCGCAGATCCAGGTACGCGTCCACCATCTGGCTGACGATGCGCAGCATCATGTCGGCCGGGCTCAGCGGTATGCCCCGTGCCCCTGCAGAGCGGGAGTCGGTGGCTTGGCTCTTGTCACCCGTCGCGTTCAAAAGACGGCTGGCGTAGGCTTCGCGCACGGCGCAGTCGTCGGGGTGCACGCTCAGCAGCACTTTGTCGAACACCGCAAAGCCCACCGGGCTGGTGTCGATGCGCTGCAGGATGGGTGGACCCGGCCGCTTGCTTGGGGTGTGTGCGGCCTTAGGTTCACTGTGCCGGGACGCGACCGTCGATTGCGCCAGGCGGCGAAACACCAGCAGGTCGTAGTGTGAGGTGAAGTCGTAGCGTGAGGGCAGTTGGCCGTTGAGCAAGTCCGAAACATGCAGGTCCACCAGGCTTTGTCCCGTCAGTTGGTGCAGGCAGGCCTGGATGGCAGGCACATGGCGCTCGAAGTGTTCGCGTGAAAAGGCCAGCCAGAGGAAGCCTTGTTCGGGCAAGGCCCGCGGCAGCGAGGTGTCAGGGTCTTGGGAAGGCCAGGCTTGCACCTGGCTGCCTGCGATACTGAACACCCGCAAGCCGGGTGCGCCAGCGGGTGAGGTGTTCTCTTTCAATGGGCGGCGATCCAGCGTGCGGCGTCGCGGGCAAAGTAGGTCAACACACCGTCCGCGCCGGCACGTTTGAAAGCCAGCAGGCTTTCCATCATCACCAGGTCGTGGTCCAGCCAGCCGTTTTGCGCGGCGGCCTTGAGCATGGCGTACTCACCCGACACCTGGTAGGCGAAGGTTGGCACTTTGAATTCGTCTTTCACGCGGCGCACGATGTCCAGATACGGCATGCCGGGTTTGACCATCACCATGTCGGCGCCTTCGGCCAGGTCCATGGCGACTTCGCGCAGCGCTTCGTCGGTGTTGCCGGGATCCATCTGGTAGACCTTTTTGTTGCTCTTGCCCAGGTTGCCGGCCGAGCCGACCGCGTCGCGGAAGGGGCCATAGAAGGCGCTGGCGTATTTGGCGCTGTAGGCCATGATGCGGGTGTGGATCAGGCCACGCGCTTCGAGTGCCTGGCGAATCGCGCCAATGCGTCCGTCCATCATGTCGCTGGGCGCGACCATGTCCACGCCGGCTTCGGCTTGGGTCAGGGCCTGCTGCACCAGCACGGCGGTGGTTTCGTCATTCAATATGTAGCCGGTCTCGTCCAACAAGCCGTCCTGGCCGTGGCTGGTGAAGGGGTCCAGCGCCACATCGGTCATCACGCCCAGTTCGGGGAAGCGTTTTTTGAGTTCGCGCACCACGCGCGGCACCAAGCCGTCGGGGTTCATGGCTTCGCTGCCGGTGGGGTCTTTGAGGCTGGCGTCGATGACCGGGAACAGCGCCATGACCGGGATGCCGAGCTTGACGCAGTCTTCTGCCACCGGCAGCAGCAGGTCCAGACTCAGGCGCTCCACGCCGGGCATGGAGCCCACGGCCTGGCGTTGGTTTTGCCCGTCCAGCACAAAGACCGGGTAGATCAGGTCGTGTGCTGTGACCCGGTGCTCACGCACCAGGTTGCGGGTGAATTCATCACGGCGCAAGCGGCGTGGGCGGTTGGCGGGGAAGGGGGCGACTGGGTTCATGTTGAAAATTGTGCCTGAAGTCGTGCTCAAGCCAAAGCGGCCTTGGGCCCCAGCAGCCAGGTCATGGCGCGCAGGCGACAACCAACAAAACCAACATAAAAACAGAAATTGAACTTGTTAATGGTTTTGTTATTTGATAAATTCACCTTGGGCAGCTTGCTGCCTCCCGCTTTTCCTCCCTGAGCGGGGCCCTGACGCGGTAACGCCAAGGGGCTTCCCACCCTCAGCCTCAGGCTGGGGGTTTTTTTTGCTTGCGCATGCCACAGAGCGGGCCTGGCCACCACTGACTACACTTGAGCCATGCTCTGGATCAAAGCCCTACACATCGTTTTCATTGCCAGCTGGTTTGCCGGTCTGTTCTATCTGCCGAGGATTTTTGTCAATCTGGCCATGGTGGAGCCGGGCTCCGTGGCAGAGCGGGCGCGTTTGCTGTTGATGTCGCGCAAGCTTTACCGCTTCATGACGATTTTGGCCATTCCCGCCTTGGCGCTGGGCTTGTGGCTTTGGCTGTACTACGGCATTGGCCTGGGCTCGGGGCAGGGCTGGATGCATGCCAAATTGTTGATCGTGTTGGCCTTGCTCGGTTACCACCACAGTTGCGGTGTCTTGTTGCGCAAATTCGAGAACGGCCAGATGCAGCGCAGCCACGTCTGGTTTCGCTGGTTCAATGAGGCGCCGGTTCTGATGATGCTGGTAGCCGTCATTTTGGTGGTGGTCAAGCCGTTTTAAGTGGCGGGCATGCGCACCCCCCCCCTGCGCACAACGGCCGCCTGGCCCTTGGTGTGGATCTATGCGGTTCTGATCGTTTACGCCAGTCTTTATCCTTTTGACGGCTGGCGCATCCAGGGCATCGCCCCCTGGGCTTTTTTGACGGCCCCTTTGCCGCGCTACTGGACAGGCTTTGATGTCTGGTCCAACGTGGCCGGCTATGCGCCCTTCGGGTTTTTGATGGCGCTGGCGGTGCACCGGACCCGCGACCGCTGGCCCGCTGTTGGCATGACCACCCTGGTGGCAGCCGCGCTGTCCTTGACCATGGAGTCCATGCAGATGTTCTTGCCTGTCCGGGTTCCGTCCAACGTGGACGCTGCCTTGAACATTTCTGGCGCTTTTGTTGGGGCCGCCATGGCCAGCGTTTTGGAGCGGGTGGGTCTGCTCGACCGCTGGAGCCGTTTTCGCGACCGTTGGTTTGTGTCCGACGCCAGTGGTGCCATGGCTTTGTTGGCCGTGTGGCCCGTGGCCTTGTTATTCCCTGCACCTGTGACCTTTGGTTTGGGGCAGGTGCTGGAGCGCGTGGAGACTACCTTGGCCCTTGTGTTGCAAGACACCCCTTGGCTGGAGCGGCTGCCCCTGCGCGAGGTGGAGCTGCAGCCCTTGTTGCCCGTGAGCGAAATTCTGTGCGTGGCCATTGGCTTGCTGCTTCCCTGTCTGCTGGCTTTTGGGGTGTTGCGCCTGTGGGGGCAGCGTCTGGTGGTGGCGGCGCTGTTGGTGTGTGTGGGGTTTGTGGCCAGTGCGTTGTCTGCGGCGCTCACCTATGGCCCTGCTCACGCTTGGGACTGGGTGAGCACCGAGGTGCTCGCAGGCCTGGTGTTGGCCCTCGTCGCCATGGTGGCGCTGTCGTTTTGTGCGGTGCGGGTGTGCTGGGTGCTGGCGCTGGCGGCCTTGGTGTGGCAGTTGAGCCTGCTGAACAACGCCTCGGCCGACGCCTACTTTGCCCTGACCTTGCAAACCTGGGAGCAGGGCCAGTTCATCCGTTTTCATGGCCTGAGCCAGTGGCTGGGCTGGTTGTGGCCTTATGCCCTGCTGGTGTATCTGATCCAGCGCTTGTCGTCGTCCGGCCTTACGAGAGATGCGTGATCAGGTCCGGACCTAGAATCCGGACATGACCATCGAAAATTCCAGCCCGTATTTCAAGCGCCACATCTTTTTTTGCCTGAATGAGCGCAAAAACAACGAGGCCTGCTGTGCCCAGCAGGGCGCGCAAGCCGCGTTTGACCATTGCAAACAACGCGTCAAGGCACTGGGCTTGGCGGGGCCCGGGCAGGTGCGTGTCAACAAGGCCGGTTGCATGGACCGCTGCGCTGGCGGACCGGTCGCTGTGGTTTACCCCGAAGGCGTCTGGTACACCTATGTGGACCAGGCCGACATCGACGAAATTGTCGAGTCGCATCTGCAGAACGGCCAGGTCGTGACGCGGTTGGTCACGCCCGAGCACCTGGGGCGCTGATGAATTCGGCTACCCAATCCCTGACGCTGCAAGGGCCTGCCGGCGCCATCGAGGCTTTGCGTGACGCCCCTGCGCCAGACGCGATCCAGGGGACTGCCGTCATCGCACACCCGCACCCCTTGTTTGGCGGCACCATGCAAAACAAGGTGGTGCAGACGCTGGCCCGTGCGTTTGTGCAGTGTGGCTGGCAGGCGGTGCGCTTCAACTTCCGGGGGGTGGGGACCAGTGCGGGCACCTACGACGAGGGGCGCGGCGAAGCCGCAGACATGCTCGCGGTGATCGAACAGGTGGCACCTTCTGGCCCTTTGGCACTGGCGGGTTTCTCCTTTGGGGCCTTTGTGACCAGTCATGTGGCCCGGACACTGAGCCCTGTCCGCAACCTGGAGAAGCTGGTGCTGGTGGGCACGGCCGCGTCGCGCTTTGAAGTGGCCCCGGTCGCACCCGAGCTGCACGAGCAGACCTTGGTGCTGCACGGTGAACAAGACGACACGGTGCCTCTGGCCAGTGTGATGGACTGGGCCAGACCCCAGTCCTTGCCGGTCACGGTCATTCCCGGGGTGGAGCATTTCTTTCACGGACAACTGCCCCTGCTCAAAACTTTGGTGGCCAGGCATCTGCGCGCTTGATGCCAGGTGCGCCGCAGCAGGGTGCGCCCAGACCATAAAAATCCGCATGACAACTTCATTGAAAACCCTGGCTGCGGCCTTTCTGGCGGCCCTGACTTTGAGTGCTCAGGCGCAAATGCCGCAACCCCCCGAAGTGGCGGCCAAAGCTTATTTTTTGATCGATGTCACGGCCAACCAGGTGCTGGCGGCCAAGGACCCGGACATGGCGGTGGAGCCGGCGTCGCTGACCAAATTGATGACGGCTTATTTGGTCTTCGATGCCCTGAAGTCACGCAAAATTGACCTGAAACAAACCCTGCCGGTGTCGGAGCGGGCCTGGAAGATGCCGGGTTCGCGCATGTTCATCGACCCGAAAATGCGGGTGCCCGTCGAAGACCTGATCAAGGGCATGGTCGTGCAGTCGGGCAACGATGCCACCGTGGCGTTGGCCGAAGGCGTGGCCGGCAGTGTCGAGCGCTTTGTTCAGCTGATGAACGACCAGGCCAAAGTGCTGGGCATGAAGAACACCACCTACCGCAACCCGGAAGGGCTGCCAGAGGCGGGTCACAGCACCACAGCCCGTGACCTGGGCATTTTGTCCACCCGATTGATGCGGGATTTTCCGGAATTTGTGCCTTACTACGCCATCAAAAAGTACCGTTACGAGGGTACGCCCGCGGCCAACGACAGCAACCGCAATCTGCTGCTGTTCCGGGACCCTACCGTGGACGGGCTGAAAACAGGGCACACCAACACCGCGGGATATGGTCTGGTGGCCACGGCCAAGCGGGATTTCGCCAATGTCGGCTCGCGTCGTCTGGTGTCGGTCGTATTGGGGGCTGAGAGTGAAAATGCGCGTGCCAACGAAAGCCAGAAGCTCCTCAACTGGGGTTACACCGCTTTCGATGCGGTCAAGCTTTTTGAGGCCGGGCAAGCCATCGTGAGCCCGACTTTGTGGAAGGGCAAGTCGCCGGTGCTGAAGCTGGGGTCTTTTCAGCCGCTGGTGGTGGCGGTGCCCGCAGGCTCGGCCGCCCAGATCAAAACCCAGGTGGCCCGTCCAGACCCTTTGGTGGCGCCCATCAGCAAAGGCCAGCCTGTTGGCACTTTGAAGGTGTTCCGTGGCGATCAGCCCTTGTTTGAAGTCCCCTTGGTGGCGCTGGAGTCGGTCGAGCAAGCCGGCGTTCTGGGGCGGGCCTGGGACGCGGTGCGTCTGTGGATCAAGTGATAGTCAGTCCTCGCCTTGAACCAAATTGTGGATAACTTGCCACCAGCCCGTCAGGCGGTTATACTGGCGGGCTTTTCCGCTTTTGGGGCGGGGAAGTTTCTTTTGTCCAATTCCAACGTTTAGGGACGTTACAAACAATGCCAACCATCAATCAATTGGTGCGTCAGGGGCGCGAGGTCGAAACGATCAAGTCCAAAAGCCCTGCGATGCAAAACTCTCCACAGCGTCGTGGTGTCTGCACCCGTGTGTACACCACAACGCCTAAAAAGCCTAACTCCGCTCTGCGTAAAGTCGCCAAAGTGCGCTTGACCAACGGTTTTGAGGTCATCTCCTACATCGGCGGTGAAGGCCACAACTTGCAAGAACACTCGGTGGTTCTGGTGCGCGGTGGTCGTGTCAAAGACTTGCCAGGTGTGCGTTACCACATCGTCCGCGGTTCTTTGGATCTGCAAGGCGTGAAAGACCGCAAGCAGTCTCGCTCCAAGTACGGCGCGAAGAAGCCAAAGGCCAAGTAAGCCCTCACGGGTTGAAATTTTTCGGTGCTGTTTCCCGCGTGGCGCGGTGATGCAGCGAAGTGACCCGAAGCCCGGAATCGTCCAGGTGGGTCGAGTAAGTGAGCTGTTTTGAATAACGCTCGCGGTGTCTGAAAAGACGCCAACTGAAGCAATATGAGGTGAAATATGCCACGTCGTCGCGAAGTCCCTAAACGTGAAATCCTGCCGGATCCCAAGTTCGGCAATGTCGAGTTGTCCAAGTTCATGAACGTGATCATGGAAGGCGGCAAAAAAGCTGTGGCCGAGCGCATCATTTACGGTGCCTTGGAAACTATGGAAAAGAAAACAGGCAAAGACCCTGTCGAGCTGTTCTCCATCGCCATCAACAACGTCAAGCCCATGGTGGAAGTGAAATCCCGCCGCGTGGGTGGTGCGAACTACCAGGTGCCTGTTGAAGTGCGCCCTGTTCGTCGCCTGGCCCTGTCGATGCGCTGGATCAAGGAAGCCGCTCGCAAGCGCGGTGAAAAGTCGATGGCCCTGCGTTTGGCCAACGAATTGCTCGAGGCCAACGAAGGCCGTGGCGGTGCCATGAAAAAGCGTGACGAAGTTCACCGCATGGCCGAAGCCAACAAGGCGTTCTCGCACTTCCGCTTCTGATTCACGCGGGTTTCATACAGAGGCCCGACACTGTCAGAAGCCAGCCCGCTGGCCCCATTTGGGGTGGCGGGCTTTGGTACTTAATCATTGGAGAAATATATGGCTCGCACTACCCCCATCGAGCGCTATCGCAACATTGGTATTTCCGCGCACATTGACGCCGGCAAAACCACGACGACTGAGCGTATTCTTTTTTATACCGGCGTGAACCACAAAATTGGTGAAGTGCACGACGGCGCTGCCACCATGGACTGGATGGAGCAAGAGCAAGAGCGTGGCATCACGATCACTTCGGCTGCGACGACCTGCTTCTGGAAGGGCATGGACAGCTCTTTCGACGAGCACCGCTTCAACATCATCGACACCCCCGGCCACGTGGACTTCACCATTGAAGTCGAGCGTTCCATGCGCGTGCTGGACGGCGCTTGCATGGTGTATTGCGCTGTGGGCGGTGTGCAGCCCCAGTCCGAAACCGTGTGGCGTCAGGCCAACAAGTACAAAGTGCCACGTCTGGCCTTTGTGAACAAGATGGACCGTACCGGTGCCAACTTCTTCAAAGTCGTCGAGCAGATGAAGCTGCGCCTCAAAGCCAGCCCCGTCCCGATCGTGATCCCGATTGGCGCGGAAGAAAACTTCACCGGCGTGGTCGACCTGATTAAGATGAAGGCCATCATTTGGGACGAAGCTTCCCAGGGTATGAAGTTCACCTTTGAAGACATCCCTGCCAACTTGCTGGAAACAGCCAAAGAGTGGCGTGAGAAGATGGTCGAAGCGGCTGCTGAAGCCTCCGAAGACATGATGAACAAGTACCTGGAAGAAGGTGACTTGTCCGAAGAAGAAATCAAGCGCGGCATCCGTCTGCGCACCTTGGCTTCTGAAATCCAGCCCATGTTCTGCGGCACGGCCTTCAAGAACAAAGGCGTGCAGCGCATGCTGGACGGCGTGATCGACTTCTTGCCTTCGCCTCTGGACGTGAAAGCCATCAAGGGCTTTGACGAAGAAGAGCAGGAAATCACCCGCAAGGCCGACGACGAAGAGAAATTCTCTGCGCTGGCGTTCAAGCTGATGACCGACCCGTTTGTGGGTCAGCTGACTTTCGTGCGCGTGTATTCCGGCGTCTTGAAAAAGGGCGACACCGTGTACAACGCTGTGCGCGGCAAGAAAGAGCGCATTGGCCGTATCGTGCAAATGCACGCCAACAACCGTGAAGAAGTGGATGAAATCCGTGCGGGCGACATCGCTGCTTGCGTGGGCTTGAAAGACGTCACCACCGGCGAGACCTTGTGCGATCCCAACTCCGTGATCACGCTCGAGCGCATGGTGTTCCCTGACTCCGTGATTCGCCAGGCGGTGGAACCCAAGTCCAAAGCCGACCAGGAAAAGATGGGCATTGCCTTGTCGCGTCTGGCCGCTGAAGACCCATCTTTCCGTGTGCAAACCGACGAAGAATCTGGTCAGACCATCATTGGTGGTCAGGGCGAATTGCACCTGGAAATCATCGTGGACCGCATGAAGCGTGAATTCGGTGTGGAAGCCAACGTGGGCAAGCCTCAAGTGGCTTACCGCGAAACCATCCGCAAAACCGTTGAAGAAGCCGAAGGCAAGTTCGTGCGTCAGTCCGGTGGTAAGGGTCAATACGGCCACGTGGTTCTGAAGGTCGAGCCTCAGGAGCCAGGCAAGGGCTTTGAGTTCGTTGACGCCATCAAGGGCGGTGTGGTTCCTCGCGAATACATCCCTGCCGTGGAAAAAGGCGTGATCGAAGCTTTGGGTCAAGGCGTTTTGGCCGGCTACCCCGTGGTGGACGTCAAGGTCACCCTGCACTTCGGTTCGTACCACGACGTGGACTCGAACGAAATGGCCTTCAAGATGGCCGCCATCTTTGGTTTCAAAGAAGGTTGCCGCAAAGCCAACCCCGTGATTCTGGAGCCCATGATGGCTGTGGAAGTCGAGACCCCAGAAGACTATGCTGGTAACGTGATGGGCGACTTGTCTTCACGCCGTGGCATGGTCCAGGGCATGGACGACATGGTCGGTGGCGGCAAGGCCATCAAGGCCGAAGTGCCGCTGTCCGAAATGTTCGGTTACTCGACCACACTGCGCTCCATGTCGCAAGGTCGCGCCACCTACACGATGGAATTCAAGCACTACGCTGAAGCACCACGCAACGTGGCGGAAGCCATTGTTGCCGCGCGCGCAAAGTAAAGACAAGCGTGCCCGATCAAATTCGCCCCAGCGAATTTGATCGGGCACCTCTGATCAGAAATGGTCAGCTCTGAAAGTTCAGAAACTGTCTGCGATCAAGTGCCACTCTGTGCCCGTGCGGAGTGATCGAGCAACCTGATGCAAACATTAAACCAACACACGGGCATTGCTCTTTTTAAGGATTGAAAAATGGCTAAAGAAAAATTTGAACGGACCAAACCCCACGTGAACGTGGGCACCATCGGTCACGTTGACCACGGCAAAACTACACTGACTGCGGCCATCACCACCGTGTTGGCTGCCAAGTTCGGCGGTGCTGCCAAAGCGTACGACCAGATCGACGCGGCTCCCGAAGAAAAAGCCCGTGGTATCACGATCAACACCGCACACGTCGAGTACGAAACAGAGAACCGTCACTACGCCCACGTGGACTGCCCTGGCCACGCTGACTATGTGAAGAACATGATCACCGGTGCTGCCCAGATGGACGGCGCTATTTTGGTTTGCTCCGCTGCTGACGGCCCTATGCCTCAGACCCGCGAGCACATCCTGTTGGCTCGCCAAGTGGGCGTGCCTTACATCATCGTGTTTCTGAACAAGTGCGACATGGTCGACGACGCCGAGTTGTTGGAGCTGGTCGAAATGGAAGTGCGCGAGTTGTTGTCCAAGTACGACTTCCCAGGCGACGACACCCCCATCGTGCAAGGTTCCGCCAAGCTGGCGCTGGAAGGCGACAAGGGCCCTCTGGGCGAGCAAGCCATCATGAAGCTGGCCGAAGCTTTGGACACTTACATCCCTACGCCTGACCGTGCAGTGGATGGCGCATTCCTGATGCCCGTGGAAGACGTGTTCTCCATCTCCGGTCGCGGCACTGTGGTGACTGGCCGTATCGAGCGCGGTATCGTCAAAGTCGGCGAAGAAATCGAAATCGTGGGTATCAAAGACACCGTCAAGACCACTTGCACAGGCGTTGAGATGTTCCGCAAGCTGCTGGACCAAGGTCAAGCGGGTGACAACGTCGGTATCTTGCTGCGCGGCACCAAGCGCGAAGACGTCGAGCGTGGCCAAGTGCTGTGCAAGCCCGGCTCGATCAAGCCCCACACCCACTTCACAGGAGAGATCTATGTCTTGTCCAAA